>CAYMSC010000078.1:0-18548 GCA_964392805.1 uncultured Saprospiraceae bacterium | reverse complement strand
TAGAACCAAAATAAGCTCGTCCAGATGACCAACTTATTATTTCGTCGTTACTTAGTACTTTTTTTACCACATAGGCACAATAGTTTTTTTCACATAGGAAACATAGTTTTACTTGCTAGATAGTTGACGGTGGTTTGTAGAACTATGTTCACTATGTGTTTCTCACTATGTGACTATGTGGTAAATATTTCATTTTTAATAATCTAATATTATCAGGTTAATTAATGGTTTACCAACTAGGCACATTCGTCACCCCTCCCAAAAACACCGCATTCCAAAACAATTTATTGGTCCCATACCAAAACCCTCTAAAATTCGGATTATCCATCATCAAAATAGTTCGCCCTCGACCTTGCTGACTGACCATCAAGGAAGCAGAATTTTTTAAGGTTTCCAAATTTTGCGCATGAATATAACCATCTAAATGCGGAGTAGCAGTATAGGTCGATACATTCGCAACGGGATTTTTGGAAGGCTCAACAAAGACCGTATGATTCCGATAAACAGGTAATTGAGAACGACTATACCCAAATGCCATTGGATGAGAAATATCAATATCCGTCATATAAACCGAACCACCAATAGCTCTTGCCCCTCTGACTTCGCGGGCATTTCCAAAGCTAATTTTTTCAGGATAGGTCGGTTTATTTTCTTTTAAAGTTGCTTTCGCTAATTCTTTTTTGATGGCCCATTGAGTGGCAGTTCTTTGAGTAATTAAAGTACCGCCTTTTCTGACCCAATCCTTTATTTTTTTGACCCCATTATCTCCTATATTGCCATAGTTACCAGACACCAAAATCAATACATCATAATTATCTAAAGCTAATCGACCGAACCGATTGGTTTCTACTTTGGTCACAGGCATGCCAATACGAGTATCCATTAAATGCCAGATTTCCCCTGCTTCGTAACCCGAAACGCCATCGCCGACTAACATCGCTACTTTGGGTAAATCTAAGGTTCGAAAATTTCGACTGCCTAAATCTATACCTTGTAAACTAAAACCTGTATTGACTGCATGAATGGGCACTGCCGTCGCATCTATTGCTTCCTGTAAAATACCTTGTAATTGGTTGATATCCATCACTTGGTCGGCTATTGGAATCATAATAGTGCCATAGCCAAAATCTTTTTTGGTCCTATTCACTTCTGCGGAAAAAGGTTGAAAAGCGGTTTTGCAAAAGACCTTGTTTTTTAATAAATGATACAATGCTTTTGGCGCATTATAGTCATTCCATTCCATCAAATAAGCATAGTTAGCATCTGGAATAATGGATTTACTAGGCTGTAAATTTTTAGCACTTAATGCTGTTCCGAGGGAAACCGCTTTATTAGTTGATTGATAAGGCATATCAAAAGCCAAAGCAACCGTCCAAGCCGAAGCATCATAAAATACACTATCGTAAAAAGTTTTGACGGGCTCAAAGAAAGTACTCACCATTCGATATTGAGCCTGTTCCGCAGGTATATAAAAGGCACTTCCTTTTTTGAAAGTAGTCGAACCTTCTTTTATATCGGCATTCAAAGGATAGGTTTTGATTTGATGTTTTAATAATAAATTTAAAAAAGCAGTAGTTTTTCCTTTGTCATTATCATCTCCAAAAACATATCCTTTTACCTCTTTTTTTCGAGCCATTTCCATCGACTCTTTAAAGAAATCTCTTTGATGGTTGAGCATAAATTCCCGATTTTCTACGGCTGCTCGAACAGTAGCAATACTGGTTCTGGTATGATTACGAATCGTAAAAGCAAAGGTAATGGGCTTGGTCGTCGTTTCCTGTATATGTCCACGTGAAGAGGCTTGTTCAAAAACCAACCCCAATCCTCCGTGCATATCTGGATAAGTAGATCCATACCCTGGATAAGAATTATCAAAGGCTTCTTTGGTAAAATAGAGCGAGCCTACTTCATCCAAGGCATCTTTAAAATACTTGGCAAATAGGTTATTAATTTCCTCATAATTCTTCCGTCCTACCAATGGATTTTCTGACCCAAAAGGTTCGGTTGGTTCAAAAAAGTAAGTAGAACTAGCGCCCATTTCATGATAATCGGTCGCTACATTGGGTAACCATTGGTGATAAAACGCCATCCGATTGCGACTTTCTACTTGTGCCAAAGGCAACCAGTCTCTGTTTAAATCAAACCAATAATGATTGGTTCTCCCTCTCGGCCAAACCTCATTATGTTCTCTATCCGCTGGGTCTGCTACGGGTGGAAAACCATGGTGCATATTTGCCCAATTACTATGCCTATCTCGTCCATCTGGATTATAAGCAGGGTCGATAAAAGTCACCGCATCACTTAAAAAACTTTGGGTTTCGGCACTTGTTTCTGCCACTAAATAATAAGCGGTTAACATGGCTGCTTCGGTGGAAGAGGGTTCATTGCCATGCACATTATAGCCGTGTAGAATGATGACGGGCATATCGCTTACATCGTTTACATCGCTGGCTGGGTCGCATAATTTTAAATGGGCTTGTCGAATATTTTCGAGATTATTATAATTTTCAGGAGTGGTGACCGTCAAGACTATTTGCGGTCGGTGTTCATTGGTGTAGCCAATAATTTGAAAATTTGCTTTATCGGAGACCTCGGCTAATTTTTCCATATAGGAAACCATTCGGTCATGGCGAGTATGGAAATCGCCGATTTCATACCCTAAAAATTGTTCAGGGGTTGGAATGGCTGAATCAAATTGCGCATTGGCAGGGAAAAAATAATCGTTTTGCGCAAAGCTGTTAATGGTGAATAATAGCAAAAAAGGAAGTAGTAGGTTTTTCATTGATAAGGAATTGGTTGTGTAATAAGGTAAAAGTAATACAGTAATTCCCAATTTAGAAATTAGAAGAGATATTTTAATTGAGTACTTGCTTGTCTTGCGCTGAGGATTAAAGTGTTTTCTCTAATTTTAGAAACCAATTTATCTATTATCACAAAAGCAATAAAAATATCTTTTGTTGGAAGCTTGAGCTACGTTTTTCAAAAATTATAAAGAATCACTTTATTTGAATACTTGTTTTATGGTTTTCAGTTGGCTTAGTCTTGCTTAATCCAGAAACAAATCTTCTAAAGTCAGCACATTCTGCAAGACATCAATATGTTCGACTGCATTATACAAATCGTAAGTCGTAATTAGAGTAGTAAAAATAGATTTGCGAGTTTTTGAAATAGCAGCGAAAGTATCTGCGCGTTCTCTTAATATTTGTTTGTAATTTGGAGTTAATTTATAGTCAGCATTCGCAAATTTTACCTCACATAAATTAATAATGCCATCTGCTCTATCAATTAGTAAATCAATTTGTAGACCACTATAAGTATCGTTCCCTTGGAATTGAAAGCTAGAAAATTCGTGAAAGATAGCCCCAATACCTAATGCTTTGGCAATTTGTCGATAGTGGATAAAACAGGTGTTTTCAAAAGCATAGCCACACCAAATTTTAAAAGCGTGATTGGTGAAAATTTTTAGAAATACATTTTGTTGATTGCGTAAATTGCGTTGGGCAATTAACTTTAAATAGAAAAGAGAGAAATTATCGGTTAGTCGGAAGAGACTACCTTTTTTCTTTTTGCCAAATGGAAAATAGATTTGGATAAAAGCAGATCGTTCTAATTCTTCTAAAATACGAGTTAAACTTCCTGCATTGCTCAAACCCGTAAGGGTAGCTATTTCTTTTCGAGTTAATCCTTTCCATTTAGTTGCCAAAGCTTTTACAACGGCTATGTGATTATCTGCCTTTTCAAAAAGAGATTTAAACAGGCGGTCAAATTCATTACGTAAAAAACCATCTGTATCAAAACACAAACGGTCTATATTTTGCGGTATACTTTGGCTAGGTTTTAAAAGGTCTAAATAATAAGGGATTCCTCCTAAAGCCATATAGAGTTGAACAACTTGGTATCGATTGGCTTTTATTTTTTTTGCTTGTAAAAATTGCTCTGTTTCTAATAAATTAAAAGGTTGAAGTGGAATATATTGCGTAGCTCGATTATGTAAACCACCTTTATTGTCTAATACATTTTTTATCATCCAAGAAGCTGCTGAACCACAAACAACTAATAACACATTATTATAAGTCGCCCAATCATTCCAGAAATGTCCTAACATTCCTAAAAATTTTGATTTATGAGTGTCTATCCAAGGCAATTCATCTAAAAAAAGTACTTTTTTCTTAGTTGCTTTTTTTTTGGTTAAATACCTTTTCAACATACTAAAAGCTTTCATCCAACTGACAGGTTTTCCTGCATCTTCATTGCCTGAAAATTCTATATACTTCTCTAGAAAATTTTCTAGTTGGTCTGATAAATCACCATCTTGAATACCCGTCATCTCAAAATCAATCTGCTTTTTTAGTACCTGTTTGATTAAATAAGTCTTTCCTACTCGTCGTCTACCATAAACGACAATAAATTCTGATTTTTTTGAAGCTAACGCTTCCTTGAATATTTTCTTCTGTTGGGTTCTTCCAATTAATAGACCTTCTTGCATATTTATTTATTCGTGGCTAAATCTATGTAAAAATAGCACTTTAAGCCGATAATAAAAATTATCTGTGGCTAAATCTATGTAAAAGCACCACTTTTAGCCAGCAATAGATTTGATTTTACCCTATTTATTGCAAATGCCGTTTCTTAAAAAAACTAGGATTTTCCCCTGTCACTTTCTTAAATATCCGATTAAAATAAGACAAGCTTTCAAAGCCACAAGCAAAACAAGTTTCACTCACATTTTTATTCATCAACAACAATCGTTTAGCTTGACTAATGCGATATTGATTTAAAAATTCAATAAAAGTCTTTCCGGTCGCTTTTTTGAAATAACGACAAAAAGCTTCTTTGCCTAAATTACTTAAAGCAGCGACTTCCTCTAAGGTTATTTTTCGTTGATAATGTTGGTCGATGTAGCCATAAATCTGCCGAATGCGTGCTTGTTCTTTTTGACTGTATCGATTGATGTATGGCTTATCATGGAGTAGGGTATACTCTTCGCTTTCTGCTAGTATTTGAAAAATGTGTAGCGCTTCTATAAATTGGGCAAAGGGAGATAAATTTTTATACTGTAAAAAACGTTGGCCGATTTTTATTTTCGTAGCTCCATGAAAAGCAATACCATGAGCAGATTTTTCAAATAAATCATTAATTGCTTTTAATTCAGGAAGTTGTTTTAAGGTGTTTTCTTTGAAATCAGGATGAATTTGTAAAACCGCTTTTTCACAAGCTGATTTTACCCCATAATCAAAATTTAAATGCGGAATATTAGAACCAATTAAGACCAAATCACTTCCTTCGTATTGGGAGATATGTTCACCGACATGTCTAGGGCCGTTTGCATTTTCGATATAAACTAGCTCATATTCTGGATGAAAATGCCAATAGAAAAGGTCATTCAATTGTGGATTTAGCAATAAGCGAAAGGAGCTATTTGTGTCGGGATTTATATTTTCTAATTGTATTTTCATTAATAAAATTTCACAAAATTATTATAATTTAGAAATATAATACATTTAAAAATCAATATAGTACAAATATAAATCAAAATCAGCATAGCGAATAATTTGCCGATACCTTTATCTTTGCATTAAATATTTTTAGATTCCACTATTTTTAGACTATAAATTTTGAAAAAATGAAGAATACCAATAAAACGATGATTCCTAATAATGCACATAAAGATATTCCGGGCAATCCATCAACAGCCAAGAGTAGTAAAAAGAAATTAGCTGACCGAGAAATTGGCGACCCGCTAAGAGTATTAAGCGAAGAGGATTGGGCATTTTGGAAATATAATGGTTACATCGTCATTAAGAATGCAGTACCAAGAGCACAAGCATTAGCCAGTAGAGATTTCCTATGGGAATTTGAAGATAAAAAAGCAGCTGACCAATCCACTTGGTACACTGCCGCTAGAGCAGAAATGCAGATGAAAGAATTGGCAGGGACTGGCATGGTCGAAGTGTATAATAATCAACATTTGTGGAATAATCGTCAAGTACAAAAAGTCTATGATACTTTCGTAGATATTTGGGGAACAGAAAAATTGTGGGTGACCATCGACCGAGCTAACTTAAATTTCCCTATCCGCCCAGGTTTTGAATACAAAGGCTTTATCCACTGGGATTATGACCCCGACACAAAACCGCAAAACGTACAAGGCGTCTTAGCCTTAGATGACCAAATGGACGAAAATATGGGTGGGTTCCAATGTATTCCATGGCTGTTTAGAAATTATGAGACTTGGAAACAAACCCAACCTGCTGATAGAAATAATTTCCGACCTGATGTCAGCGGTTTAGAAGATAAGATTGTAAAAGTTGGTTTAGAAGCAGGGGATTTGGTTATTTGGGATTCTCGTCAGCCACATGGCATTCGAGGTAATTATTCTAAAGATAAAGTTAGAGTGGCACAGTATATTTCTATGATGCCTGCGGAAGAAGATAATGAAGCTTTAAAAGAATGGCGAGTGAATTCTTGGAAAAATCGGATTGCGCCTGAAGGTTATGCTTTTCCTGGGGACCCACGGAATTGGGAACAGACGAAGTATGAGACGGCGGAGTTGACGGAGTTGGGGGAGAAGTTATTAGGGACAAAGAAGTGGTAGTGTATTTGTAAAGAAGATTTTAATAATTGTTCTATGCTAATAATTTTGGTTTTCTAACAAATCCCTCTGAGATAACTCGGAGGGACTTGTTAGAGAACGATAATTTTTATGATAAAACAACCGTTTACAATAGGCAAACGGTTGTAATTATTCTAAATTTCTACATTTCATCATTACCTGTTTCTTCACTATCTGTATCCCCCCTTTTTATTTCATCTAAACAGCAGACCCAAAGTTTTACCTTAATTGACTTTACAGCAGTATCATCTTGGATATAAATACTAAGTTTATGCGCAGCATTGAGCCAATCTAGTTGACTTCCTGTTAGCGTAAATTTCTTTGTAGCATTAGTACCAACTGGAAATGAAAAAGTATGCCCACTGTAAATTCTTTCGGATACAATTGAAGTACCGCCGTTTTTTACTAAAGCTATATTATCATTTCCTGCATCAGAACTCGTAATGCTACGGCCTATGGAGTTTGACCTCATTTTAACGATAATTCGAGCTTTTAAAACTTGACAGCATCTTCTTTTTGGCTCCCAACGGATAGTATGTAAAAATTTCTTATTAGTAGCCGTTGAATTAAATGTGTCGATAGCATTTAGTTTTTGTGGCGTACTAAATTCACTAGGGTCAAAATAAGGAGTACTAGAATTAATAATTACGACAGAAGGGTCTGGACATCTTAATCTAGGTTTTTTGATAATTTTTGTAGGTTCGATTGTTTTTTTAGACATTTGATAAAATTTTTAATTTTGCTTACTCTGTTCAGTTTTCAGCATCCCTGATGACTTTTATCTTATTGATAGATCTAATTGCAAATATTTGATTTCATTTCATATTAATAAATTAGTTAAATGGACATTACAAATCTAAGAGATGTGGCGTATACTTTCTGGGACAATAAATCGAAATTGTAATTGATTTTTTTGATGATTTGATGATGTATTTTTTTATAAATTGCTTGTTTTTAGATAAATATGTAGTTTATAAAATTTTATATTGTTTTTGTTTTTTATTTAATTCAATGACCATATTAACTAACGCTTTAGTTTGTTTTCTTACATTTGATTAATGGTTGCTAGCTATTAACCATATTTCAAGTCTCCAGACTTGGAATCTATATCTGGTCTGGAGACTTAATATATCGAAAGAAATATAGTGCATTTGATTTTTTGAATTCATCGTTCATCATTCATAGTTCATCGTTAAAACAAAAATGGATTTACAACTTAAAAACAAAACCGTCTTCATCACTGGCTCAACTGGCGGCATCGGCTTCGCTACTGCCAAATTATTCCTACAAGAAGGCGCTAGCGTCGTCATCAACGGACGTTATCAACATAGTGTGGATAACGCTGTAAAAATGTTAGTAACTCAATTCCCCGACACTAAAATTAGCGGGATACCTACTGATTTTGCTAAAAAAGAGGAAGTAGCCGCTTTGATAACTCAATTACCAGCCATAGATATTTTGATAAACAATGTAGGTATTTATAAAGGCACTTCTTTTTATGAGATGCCAGATAGTGAATGGTACGAACAATTTGAAGTGAATGTGATGAGCGGAGTGCGCTTGTCTCGGCAATTATTACCCAAAATGATAGCTAAGAATTGGGGTAGGATTATCTTTATTTCTAGTGAATGTGCGACTTTAGTTCCCGAAGATTTGATTGCTTATTCTACCACAAAAACGGCTATGTTGGCGATTTCTAGAGGCTTGGCGCAAATGACGAAGGGAACGGAGGTGACGGTAAACACTGTTGTTCCAGGCTCTACCTTATCAGAAGGGGCAGAACAATTTTTAGCAGATGCCGCAGAGAAAGAAGGCAAAACAGCCAAAAAAGTAGAGGAAGAATTTTTTACCAATGTGCGGACTTCTTCTTTATTACAACGTTTTGCATCGGTAGAGGAAGTGGCAAATACGATTGTTTATTTATCGAGTCCGTTGGCGGCGGCTACGAATGGAGCGGCGATTAAAGTGGATGGTGGGAGTATGGGGGGGATTTTGTAAGAATTGCTTTAATCGAATATTTTGAAACATAAATATCTTTTTTGAAACACAAAAGAATCAAAAGAACACAAAAGAGATTCACAAAAGGCTTTTTCAAGAAATCTTTTGTGCCTTACTTTTGTGTCCTTTGTACCTTTTGTGTTTCAAATTTTTTATTAGAAATCCCTGCAATAAAGCCATAAAACAATATGGCTATTCAAAAATTTTCCTATACTTGTCAGTCAATTTTATTATGTGACCAAATACGACCGACATGTCTAAAGAAATCAACCTACTTTTAATAGCCATTCTTGCTAGTACTTCTTTATTAATAGCGCAAGCTTCCGAAGTTTATTTTACCGATTTTCCTACCTTAACGCCTGATGGTACGACTATTATTTTTAGTTATGAGAGTGACCTTTGGCGCATGCCTGCTTCGGGTGGATTAGCGAGCAAAATTACGTCAATGGATGGCAATGAGACTTTGGCTAAAGTTTCTCCTGATGGACAATGGTTGACTTTTACAGGAACACCTTACGGGAATGCAGATGTGTTTATCATGCCTTTAGAATGGTGGTGAAATTATTTATATGAATCAACCTGTTAAAAATCGGATTAAAGTAAAGGGGGATAGTGAAGTTGTTTCTGCCCAGGCTGCCAAAACAGCAACTCAAAAAATTGACTATATCGACTTTAAATTATTTAATAATAGTGGCGAAAGAATTCAAGCGTATGTGAAAGGACCTAGAGGTAAAAGATTTAGCTATGGCTTTCCATTAAATCCTTTGCAAAAGCGTAGAGAAAACTGGCCTATAGGTAGTAAAGTTTATAAGGTGAGTAAGATTGGTACGCGAACTTTGTTGGCGACTATTGAAGAGACGGATGCTGATGGAGTTGTTAAATTATTTGATTTCGAAATAATGAACAACAACTCGTTGTAAATCGACTTGGTTGTTATTCGCCCGTAATTCAACAGAAGAATACCATTCACCATCATTGGAAACATAGATAATATCTTTATCCGTATTTCCAATTTTCTTAGTCCCAAGATGGTCCCAATTACCTATTGGTGGATTGGGAGTAGGATTTGCAATTAAAGCACTAACACCGAAAAGTATCAATGCTATTACTCCGATAGATTTAAACATAATTCGATTTTTCATAGCAAAAGATTTTAGGTTAATAAAGACCAAGGATAAAACCATAATATAGAATAATTACTAGCTTATCTTGGTTTGAGGTTTTGGCAATGTTGCCTTTTCCTATACAATGCTATTCAGTGAATAAAGGCTCATATGAGCAACCGAATTAATAGGACTTTAACAGAAAAATGGCTTTTTTTTTAAAATGGGTAGCTAGTGTTAAAAAAATTAAGTTATTGATTAGCTGATAAGTAGATGATTAATTGGCGGTGCATCCTATATAATGCTTGGTTAGCGCGAGGCGCTAGCCTCGTGTTAAATATTAAGCTGCCTCTGGCAGCGGTAAATAGTTCAGTGAGTGTTCCTATTTTGAAAATAGTGCTATCAGAAAAAGGAGTCTCCTTTTCGTAATCCGCGAAGCCATAAGATTGATTAAATAAACTCTCGTCTGCTTGAGCTATTAGTATAGTCCCACTAAATCTGCCTAATGTCTGATAGCGTTGAGCTACTTTGTTTATTTTGGGAGAGAAGGTAGCTACTGTTTTTTCTTCACTACAGCTTAAAAGACTAATTATTAAGACTAAGAAAAAAATTGGTTTTTCATACAGTTAAAGCTTGCTTTAATAGATGCCAAACTTATCTCAATTGGTGTTTTGATTCCATAATTCGCTTATAAGACTGCTCAATCCGCTCTTTAGCAATAGCCCCATTTTCTACCTTCTTAGTAATTATCTCAATCGCTTTAGTAGGTATCTCCTCATCATATTTTAAATTATTCCCAAAAACCAACACATCAACCCCCGCATTAATAGCTTTTTCCAAAAGCGTTTCAAAACCAAAGTGGTCATTGACTGCCTGCATCTGCATATCGTCCGAGAAAATTACGCCTTTAAAGCCTAATTTTTCTCGTAGAATACCCGTGATTATTTTTTTAGAAAGGGTTGCTGGATAATCTGCGTCTAAATTTTGATTGGCTACGTGGGCGGTCATAATGGCTACATTCTTGTCTAACTTGCCTAATTTTTCAAAAGGAATCAATTCACTTTCTTGCCAGTACTTTGTAACATCGGTTACCCCATAATGCGAATCTGCCTGGGCACTGCCATGACCGGGAAAGTGTTTTAAGGTAGATAATATCCCTTTTGCATGTTGTTCCTCAATTAAGATGCTGGCATGTTTGATGACCATTTCTGGATTTGCAGAAAAACTACGTTCTATTTTTCCAATTGCAGGACTTGTTGGATTGACATTGACATCTACCGCAGGCGCAAAATTGATATTAAATCCTAATTCTTGGCAAAGATTAGCCGTTCGATGACCATAATATTTAGTAGAGTCTACATTATCCAAATCTCCCAAATATTGAGCGGAAACTGAAGGAGGAAACCCATATTTAGGTTTTAAACGATTCACCCGTCCACCTTCTTGGTCAACTGCCATGAAGAGTGGAGTAGTGGCTAATTTTTGCAATCCGTCGATTAAGCCTTTTACTTGTGCAGGCGATTGGATATTTCTATGAAATTCTTTTTTGACTACATCATAATCGAATAGTACAATCCCACCGATTTTTCCATCTTTGATTTGTTGTTGAAAGGCTGGGCTGACCTCCTCTATGGACATTCCACGAGTACCAACCATAATCATTTGACCAATCATAGTGCTAAGATTAGGTTCGGTAGCAGTTGTAGCCTTTTTTTGATGTTCTTGGCAGGAAAAGAAAATGAATAGGCTAATAAATAATAAAGAGGGAAAAAACGATTTCATATTTTTTAATTTTTAGTTAGAGCGAAGCTACAATTTTTTCCTAAATCCGATGATTTATAATGAAAAAGAAAAATCCGTTGTCCTTCAATTATCCGTTGTACTATTTTTTATACAACGGATAATTGAAGGACAACGGATTTTATACTTAGCTAATGTTTTCAATCATTAGCATAAGTTTTTAGCTTTTGCCAAGCACCACCGTTTTCTTGTTCAATTAATGTAATCCTATCAAAGACTAGACTATTCGGTAGAGAGATTGCTTTGATTTTATCAAATATAGCATCCGTGCAGGTTGAATTTCTTGGGTGCATTAAGGTCAAATGCGCATGATGTTTTCTGGGCTGTTCGATGACTCCTTTTAAAACTGCTTTTCTCAATTTATCAAAGGCTACTTGATGCCCTTTAGCTGGAATAAAAACACCTTTCCCTGCTGCAAATCTTTCTACTTTGTCTAACTGAATAATAATAGGCAATTGTGTAAGGGTGATTAAATTTTGTTCGATAATTTCCCAATTTTCAATTTCATCTTCTCGGCACAATGTAATATGTGCGGCAATCAAATTATGCTGAATTGGATTGCATGTTTTTCTGATTTGCTCAATACCTTTTGCTTCGCTAGCGGAAACGAATAGCGTTAATTGTCTACGTTTATTTGTGGAGGTCATTAATGTATATCAAATTATCTCGTAGTTGAAGCGTTTCCAGAACTTCAAGTTCTGGAAACGCTAAATTTTTCAAAATATAATTAATTATTTTCTCGTAACATCTTCATCGTAAACCAGCCCAATATTAAAATAATACCGACCATTAAGCCCCATAACCAAAGTTTGTTTTCAAAAAATGGTTTAGATACAGGCGTACTTTTTTTAGGGATAGTTTTCTCTGCTGCTAATGTTAGGCTACTTAAATCTTGCGGAATTTTGTCTTTAAACTTTCCAATATCATAACGAGGACGTTTTGCATTTTTTCGACCATAGGTTAAAAAATAAGTTGCTGGTTGGTCAAAACGAGCGATTAGTTGATGCGGATAACCTTTGACATTAATGGATTCAATTTTTAAAGGGGGATTATCTTGATTGTGAATAATCACTTTCCATTTTTTACTAATGGTACTATTAAAGGTAAATTCACTTTGTTCTAAAGAACTCAAAATACTTCTCTTTATCGTTCGATAATCATACCGCCAACCACTTTCCGTTTGGATGCTATCCCGTAAATATTGAATGGTCAATGGTCGATAAAAATCAAAATCAGCCGCTGTTTGAATAGCTAAATAATTCAATGGAACCGCATTGGCTAATTCCAATTCTATAATAGTATTCTTTTGCTTTTTATTTTGGGTGATGCTTTGATTTGAAATAGTATATGCTTGGTAATTAGCGGGGGTATTTTCTGCTAAATCTAATGTTGCTTTATTTAAGGTTATGACATGCGATGTTTTAATCAAAAGTCGATAATAACGATATTTGGCACTTGGAAAATTTAGCGTCGTAAACCGATAATCTGCCGATTCATTATTGATAGAAACAATGCGATAGTTATTTTTTATGGTAAACCAATTTTGTTGATTTTGACTACCTTCTAATTTAATTCGCCAATCAAAATTTTGTTCTTTTAAGTCCAAATAGATTTGATCAATGGTAGTTGGATTTGCTAACTCAAATGTAAAATAGTGTCCATCTTTTGTCAAGGTTCTATTAAGAATAGTAAAAGTGGGTGCCTGTTTTTTAGTGGTAATATTTCCATTATCTAGCAAATAGGGAACTTCTAGGGTATCTTTTTCGGCAGTTATTCCATAAATTCTGAGGTCTGAAAAATTGGGATTAACCTTTTCAAATATTGTTTCGGGCAAAGGGAGTTGATGCCATTGGTTCTTAATGTCTGAGATAGCTCGTTGATAATTATACTGGTCGATTTGCCCATATACTAAAGTACTAATAAAAAAGGCTAAAATCCCTAATTTAACTTTCAAATTCATCGGCAATAAGGTGTTTGTATTTATTATACAAAAAGGAAATGATTAATAATAAAAGTCCCAAAGAAACTAAGACAATCGTTTTGCCTATGGTTTCTAAATGGGTCAAATCGTAGAAAAATAATTTTACTAAGGTCAAACCAAAGAGTGCCATAGCAGCTAATCGCAAATGTTGTTTGCGTTTCCAAATGCCCAAACCTATTAACAGTAAGGCATATATTCCCCATAGGATACTTAAGCCTAGTTTATTGTACTGAGCGGAAATACCCATTTCTGACCAATAAATTAACTCGCTGCTAGCGACTACTAATAGGGTGGTGTGTAAGACTAAATCAAAGACAAGGATTAAATTAAAACCTGTTACTACGTTCTTTAAATAGCGATAAGTTAAGTATAAAAAGCCAGCAAAAATGAGTAGCGATATATAGCGAATGGTGATATTAAATTGTCCAGCTATAAATAAAGCATTGGCATCTGGGGAGACATAACTTTGCTGTAATGCGCGTAAAGCAAAAAGCCCTGCGGATAAAAATAGGAGAATGCCTATTCCATTGAGCACTAAATTAACTTTTGCCAGAGCTGTATTTTTTATCCATTTCACATTAATAAAAGTCAATGCTGATAAAAATAAGAGGGTGTAATTGATTTGCCAGACGGATTTAAAATGGATTAAATCGTTGTCGTAATTGAGCGAGTGTAAATTAAAACTTCCATTTTTTAAACCTTTAATTTTAGTTTCCTCATACGATTGGATAAAATAATTATCTATTTCAAGATAAAAGGCAAGATATAAAGTGACCAATAAAGCACTAGGCAATATTATTTGTAACAGATTAGGTATCCATTTTCGTTTGAAACTTGCCGTATCAAATGTAGACTGATTATTAATCCAATTGATGAAGCCTAAAGCAATAACAAATAAAATAGAAGTTAGAAAATAAATATTGAAAATAGGAGCAATTCTAGTTGCTGGAGCTGTGGTATAATACCGACCATAATTTGCCCAATCTTCCGTCAAACTAAGCAATGCCACTGCTATTAATGGATAAGCCATTTTTTCATAAAAAGGTACTCCTTTGGTACGGCCAATCCAGAAAAGTAAGGCTGCTTCTCCTATCCATATCAAGGTCACCCAATTGCCATCTAACTGCACAGGAATAGCGATGGTCAAAAAGAGCAGTACTAAACCTATAACAAGATAAAACAGATTTTTATCAGCCAATTTTTGTCGATGTATAATAGTAGCAACGATAAAATGAATGCCTGCATTGGCTAAAGTAAAAAGGCCTAAAAATTGTTCGCTAATCTCATGTCTTTCCAAAATCGCATAGCCGAAGCCATAAAATAAAAAGGAATTAGTAAGTATTAACCAAATGTCTCTTTTGACAAATTGTTCTTTTCGCAATAATTTATAAGCTAGAAAAAGTACGTAGAAGGTAATAAAGAAGATGGCGGCAAAAGGCAAGGCAACCGTGAAATCAGCAGTTCGATTGCCATCAAAAAAGAACCAAGCGGCATAAATGCACCAAGTCATTATAAAGGCTGCTCGATGCACGCCTTTCCAATATTTTTTGAAAGCAATGATTAGAATACCGATGTTTAATACTGCCATGTAGACAAACATAGTCACGATATTCCCCGAACCATCTCCCAATAAAAAAGGAACACCGTAAGCACCGACTAAGCCGACTAGAGCAATGACTTGTTGATTATAATTGATAGCAGCAATGACCGTAAAAATGGTAAACAGCAACATTAAACCAAAAGCGACCAACTGTGGTATTAAGCCGTAAAAATTATAGGCAAAATAAGTAATGAAATAGAGAATTGCCATTGCCCCGCTGACCAAAACTGCACTATAATTGATGTAATTTGGTTTTAATTTAATCCCTATCCCTAATAAGCCTAGACCTGTTAAATAACCTAAAACAATTCTAGTCAATGGATTGATTAGATTATTGTCAATCGAAAACTTTGCACCTATTCCTACCCCTAATACCAGAATAAGAATGCCTATTTTACTAATTAGATTTTCTCCTATAAATTTTTCCCAATCCGTTTTGATGCTTGCTGGAATTTGAAACCTAGGTACTGCTGGATGCGTTTTTGCTGGTTGGGAAACAGATGGAGTTGGAATATATTCTTCTATTAATTCCCCTGCTTTAATCGCTGAATTTTGTTCCTTGACTTTTATTTGAGGTGGAGCAAAAGTAGTTGCACTTCCTTCTTTTAATTGATAAATCTGTTGACGTAATTCACTAATTTCCTGAGAAAAAGTAGCTTGCTTTTGCGTTAAGTACTCCAATTTTTGCAGGAGTAGATTTATTTGGTCTTGCTGATTCGCCATATTTGAAAGGTCTATGAAGGGGAAAGCTACTGCTTTTTTTACTATTTTCTGCTTTGTTACCAAAGAAATTGGAAAGACTAACTGCTCGATAGTCTGATTGATAACAATTTTTATAATAGTTAATTAGGTTTTTGAGCATTCTAGATTATTTGATAATAAAAAGTGATTTTAAGCAAGACTATCTATACTATATACTTAAAATTTAGACTTGTATGTTTCTTTTCTTAGCAAAAATTATTTCTACCACTTTTCCTGATTAGAATGCGATTCAATACAATGAACTTTATTACGAGGAAACTCCTGACCAAATTTTTCTTCGTACAACCAATAAGCTTGAAACCCAAAACTTTCTCCTTCCAATTCTACGGTTGCTTGCTTAGGATTTTTATCAATCTTATTATAATAAGCTTCACCCATACCCAAAATAAAGCAACGACAATACAAAAAGCCGTCATCGCTTCCACTAGTATATTTATGCACCTCTTGTCGGTCTAATTGGTATAATTTTGCTTCTTTAAAGTGAATGAAGTCGGTCAATGTAGCTTTATCTAAGGTTGCTAAAGTTGCTTTAAAATGTGGAAGGAGTTGTGCTTCCATTGCATTACTTAATTCTTTTAGCAACTCCTTATCATTGGTTTTAACGGCTATTGCTCGGATGATATGTAAAGTAGGAACTTTGCTCCATACCGTTTCAATAAGTTGCCAAAATTTTTCTTCTGCCATCATAATTAAAAAGTGTTAATGTAAAAAATAAATAAAATTAATACATTTTGTTGAAAAATTAATATATTTTACTCATTTTTGTATTAATTATTTTCGGACTTATTATCACATACACAATAATGGCATTACGAGACGGATTTCCACCAGAAGGATTAGAATATGTCGGTGGCGAAAGCGACGGATGGGAGTACAAGACGGTATTCTCTGGTATGAATTTAAAATACAGTTATGATATGGTCAAATCTTTTTTGGAAGAAGAAGGCTATGAAGATATTCCTATTCCTAGAACAGCAGCGGAATTAAACCTTTTTCGCGTACCTACTCGAAATCGGCAAATTCTTTTGTTTGAAGATAATGGCTATATCCATTTTCCGATAAAAATATTATTCCCCATAGATGGTCGAAATAAACGAAAACTGACTTTGTGTATTTATAATGAAGCGGATGAAGATGCTTTACTTCGATTCCATCGAAAAGGAAAATACCAAGCAGGTCGATTAGTGGCAAATGGTGAGTTGTAAGTAGATTGACCACTTACCACTCACCACCTATAATTAATTAGCGATTTTTACGAGTTTTCGGATGTTAATATCATCTACCGCTCGACGCATTTGTCTTTCTGAAACGCCTTCTCCTTTAATGGTTACAATCAATCTATTGTCTACTAGAATGCTTGTTTCTCCTTCTTCTCTACGTTCGTTATATTTTTCTAAAGCGGGATGTCCATCAATTTCTGTTGTTCTTTCGTAGCCATTTCTAGTTTCTTTATCTACTTCAAATTCGGACCAATTAGCCATATTTTTGACTAGTTTTCCCACGCCTGCTACATCCACTATTTTTACTTCAAAAGCAGTATCATCTTCTTGGTAAGTCGCTTCTACGGTAGAAATTTTAAATCCTAAGATACCTGTTGTTTGCCCTTCACTACCTTCAAAACTTACACCTGCTAAATTTCGAGGTAAAACTTTTTTCATCTCTCGGAAATTAATTGGTTCTTTTCCTTCTAGGTTATGTTTTTTCTTGAGTCCTTCAAATGCATTGCCTAAATTGTCTAAGGCTTTCCCGATGTCGTCTTTAGCTTCCGCTAAATCTTTGTCAATATCATCTTGTAAATTTTCTTTTCGTCTTTCTTCTTTCCGTTCTTTCTGTTCTGCGGTTTCTAAATCGCCACAATTGGTCATTAAAAAAGCCGCACAGATGGTAAAAGCAAAAACAAATAATTTTTTCATTAAAGATTGGTGGTTTAGTTGAATAATAAAAACAAAACGAAGTTAGGGGCTAAGTAGATGCGGTGCTAAAAAAATACGATGAACCTAGTAAAATTATCGAAATGTGGTGAGATTGGTTGCTTTAACAGTAGAAATCTTAAAATATAGACTTTGAATAATTTTTTGATAGGACTATGGTCTCATATATAAACTAATGATTATGAAAGAAAAAACAATGCTTCTCTTTAGTATACTCCTTTTGTTAATGGGGTGGGGTTGATAGACTTCGAGCAGATTCTTCCAAATGGCTAATCAAAAAATGTGGGCCTGAATTTTATGCATTAGGTATTTTTTGGCAAGAAGTTTATATGAATCCTGAGCAGCAATTAATATTTGTAAGACTTGGAGAGAAATGGGATACGTCAAGTCGAACGCTTTTTAAATTAATTACAATTGCTTTAGCATAAATTTCCTATTCCTGAAATGATGTCACAAAAAAAATAAAATTTATAATTTATAAAAAAATCAATCTTTTTTACTAAAAATATATTTTTGGCACACATTTTGAAAATATATATGTATTGAGTTTTGGTTAAAAGATTGTTTAGGCCCGCTTCGAGCGGGCTTTTTTTATTTTAGGACTTTTGTTTTTCTTACCCTTCATTTTTTTAGTTCCATTTTTTTGAATTTTATTGGTGTCACTGGTGATGGTTATTTTTTGTTAAATTTTGTAGGATGGGGTTAGTTTTGTGTACCACGGATAAGTGAAGTGCCACGGATTTTGTAGGATGGGGTTAGT
>CAYMSC010000077.1:0-18747 GCA_964392805.1 uncultured Saprospiraceae bacterium | reverse complement strand
CCCCTTGTTTTAGCCGCCATAGCCGCCGTTTTCAAAAAGTGTACGGTAGAGAATTATTCGTAAGGAACTAAATAAACTTCAACTTCAAGTGCAACTTCAAGATTTAAGTCACTTATGACGGGAATTAAGATTGAATTTGAGGTTGAGGCTGAATTTGAGATTGAGGTTGAGAAGTTGAAGTTGAAGTTGAAATTTGAAAAATATCGATTCCGATTTGTATCGGAATTGGTTTCAAAGCTCTGTTAAGAGCCTAAGGGATTTTTGAGTTGAAAAGCAGGCGATACTCTGAAAGTATCGCCTGCTAGGGATGCTTAGAAAGTGAATGATCAATCTACCGAACTAAACTTACATCTCCTGAAAACATTCCTGGTGTTCCATTTTTAAAAGAAACCTCGACGAAGTATAAATAGATGCCTGTTGGGGCTTTTCTACCAGATGTGGTATTGCCATCCCAACCTTCGATATTGGAAGCCATATCCATATCTCTTCTCTCATAGATTAATTCGCCCCAGCGATTGAAAACTCGGAATCTATGAATTTCTTCAACTGCAGAACTACCGAAAGGCCTTAATAAATCATTATTGCCATCTCCATTTGGAGAAAAGGCATTTGGAACAAAGACCAAATTATCAATTCGGACACGCACTAAAACTTGGTCGGATGCGATACATCCAGATTCATTCATCACAGTAACTATATAACTGGTAGATTTGGAAGGAGAAACGATAGGGTTGAAACAGTCTGCACATATGGTTGTGTCCAAACTTTCCCAAGAAATAGAAATAATTTCTTGATTGATTTGTGGTGTCAATTCGATTGGTTCTCCTAAGCTAATATCTGTATTTTTAGGTAAGGCGACGGCTAATTGAATGGGGGTATCGAGGGTGACTTCTTCCGACCATTCACAACCATTATCATCCCTGAGTATTAAGGTATAATCGCCTGGTGGTAAATCTTCTCGAAAATCATCAGGCCCAAAGGGACTTCCGTCGAAAGAAAAACTATAAGGCTCAGTACCACCTTCTGGCTGGACAATTCCTATTGCTCCATCTTCATCATTAAAGCAACTTGGTTGCGCTACATTTGGGGAAGCTGTAAGGCTTCTTGGTTCTATTAAATCAATAGAGTCCACTCGAAGACAACCATTGGCATCGGTCATAGATACGGAGGTGATTCCTGCTGCTATATTGTTCACACTTTCATCGGTGCTTCCTACACTCCAAAAATAGGAAAAAGGTGCTTGACCATTTACTGGAGTAGCCATTAGAACGGCATCTTTTTCGCCAGCACAGGACACTCCTTTTAATGTTTCAATCTCTACGGCGATATCTGAAGTACAAAGACATACTGCTTCATCACTTTCTGTGGCAATCCCACATTGATTGGCATCTGTGAAATTTACCGTATAAGGAGTATTATTAGGAATAGAGTCAGAAGTAAAAACAGTGCCTTTAAAAGTTCCTGTTATGGTACTATTATCTGCTAATGTATAGGAGTCCACTAATCCACCTGATAATTCAAAAGTGAGGACTAACATGGAACCTTCATCATTACATAAAGTCTCTGTATTAATAATAGTTGGGACATCAATTATAGTTAAGGCGATTTCATTGTCAGCTATAGCTGGGGTGTTCGTACAAGCGAGTATATTACTTGGGGTAATAGATTCCACATAAAAAGTGGTACTTTTACTAACGGAAACTGGAATGGTCTCTCCATCCTGAATGCCCATTAATGGCCTAATTACTTCGCCGTCAAAAAAGATGATATCGTAGATTGGTCCTATACCTGTAATATTGAAGGTTAAGAAGCTCATGTCTCCCACACAAATGATTGAATCGGAAAGACTTAGACTTACTTCTGGCACCGATTGGAAAACAACGGATACGCCTTCTGATACTGCTATACAAGGGTTGTCAACTATGTTTAAAATTGGATTGCCTTGCATATCCAATTTGGTAATCACAGCGGACATATAATAAGTTGTTCCATGTTCCATAGTGGCTGGATTGAAGTTGAAAATTGTTGTATCTTCCATGCCTACTATATTACCCAATTCTATGGTGGGACTATCGTGTAAGACAAAAAAGCGAACATCTTCTTTTTCTAAATTTTCTCCATTGGGACCAAGATAAATACCTTCTGCAGGTTCTGAGCCACATACTTCAATTGGTCGCATATCCATCAAATCGACTACCGAATTACACTCACATGTAAATGCGACGGATTGAGTGAGGGGGGCACATCCTTCATCACCAAGTACTTGAAAATCGAAGACGGCACCACTTGGTATAAAATCACTTACAAATGCACTGTCTGTCAATGTTCCATCAATTCCAAGTACTTGATAATTGGAAGAACCGATAATCTCAAATGTTAACCTATATTCTGTTGCCGTGGAATTACAGTCTTGTGAGGGGGTTGTAATGATAGGTCCAGTATTTACGATAATTGTTGCGGAACCTCTTACGTCACCTGTACAACCATTACGATCTTGTAAGGAAGTTATAATATAAGTCGTTGATAAGTCAGGAGATACATCGATTTGGAAAATATTGCTATTGGAGACCGTATCAAAAACAGACATACCATCTGTATAGCTTAAACTAAATGGCGCTTCACCTGTAAAATCAATTTGTAAACTGGCAACTTCACCTCTACAAATAGTATCGTTTCCAGAAATCGTAGCTGTTGCCGGTGGCATACCAAGGATAGATATTTGTGCTACATCTAGACAACCATTATTTCTGTTGGTGGCTCTAATCCAAACATCGGTAGGTGTGCAAATATTCAAATCTGTTAATGGGGTTGCCAAAGTATCTTCGGCTTCGGCTAAAGAGGCATAATAATCAAAACTTAAAATATTGGGGTCTAAGCCATTTGTTTCTATTATAATTTGGTCAGCTAGATTGACACAACCAACAACGCAATCTAAATCTATCGATAAATCGACAAGCGCAGGGGCCACTAAAAGATTTACGGTGAAGGGGGAAATGCTGATACAAGATTGCGAACTAGTTGCTCTTGCCCAATAAGTGCCACTAATACAAACTTCTGTACTAATAGCGCTGGCAATATCTCCTGCTACTGCGGCTAAACTATCTAAATAGACTTCAATCAACGAAGGGTCAATTGGCTGACCGCCGTTCGTTAAATTAAGGGCTGAAAATTGGAAGCAATCAATTCCACAGAAGTCGGGTAGCACAATAGGGTCTATCTCTATTCTATCTTGAAACCGAACATTGATGGGTTCAAGATCAAAACATTCACCAGTTGTTGTTTCCCCTCTCACCCAATAAATACCACTTGAACAAATTTCCGTATTGATAATATTGGTCATGTCTTGTGTTGCGGCAGCTAGACTATCCGAATAGACTTCAATCAAGGAAGGGTCAATTGCTTGACTTTCATTGGTTAAATTAAGTGTAGAAAGTTGTAAACAATTGGTGCCACAGATGTCAATTGGCATTATTGAGTCTATGTTTATTTCAGCTGGAAATTGAACATTGAAAGCGGCAATACTAATACAAGATTCCGAACTAGCGACTCTCACCCAGTAAGTGTCACTTTGACAAACTTCTGTGTTAATGGCATTGGTAATATCTCCAGTCACTGCAGCTAAACTATCCAAATATACTTCAATCAATGAAGCGTCAATCGCTTGACCTCCACTCGTTAAATTAAGGGCTGATAACGGTAAACAAGTACTACCACATAAGTCAGGTAAAAGGATCGGGTCTATCTCTATTCTATCTTGAAATCTAACATAGAAAGGCTCAATATCAAAACACTCACCAGCATTGGTTTCGCCTCTTACCCAATATTCATTTCCGCTGCTAAGATCTGCAAATCTTGGTGTAATGAAATTTTGTT
This sequence comes from uncultured Saprospiraceae bacterium, assembly GCA_964392805.1. Taxonomy (GTDB): domain Bacteria; phylum Bacteroidota; class Bacteroidia; order Chitinophagales; family Saprospiraceae; genus JAFMDF01. The sequence goes on along the minus strand of CAYMSC010000077.1, from coordinate 14,874 downwards.
CATTTTCTGCATCTGCTAAAGAAGTATAAAAAGTGAAGTTTAAAGGATTGGCACTTTCCGCTGAAAGATCGGGCATAAGACTATCTAAAGCAAAGATAGTCGACCCACAAACCTCAACCGTATCTATGGGGGAAATGTCAACAATATCAATCGCTATATCTAAGCTTATAAAATCCGAACAACCATTTGGCGTAGTCTTTTTAATCCAATAAATATCAGAAGCAGTAGCAATAGCGTCGACGGAATTTGTATTATCTATAGCATCTTGTTCCGTTATAAAGAAAGAGAATCTTGCATCGGAAACATTATTATTATCTATAACTATGGTGCTCAAATCTATTGGGTCACAAGAAGCGGTTGCATTGGGAACGGCTGCCAAGTCAGGGATGGTATCTATATCAATATTCCAACAGATTAAACTTTGAACGGGGCAAATCATTTCCATACAAATCTGTCCAGAGGTTGAGCCAAATTCAACGGTCACACTATCGCCTAAAGCATTAGGGGTTATAGTAGCATCTGTCATTGAATTAGAAATCCAATCATAAGTAGAGGCGAAAGGAACTTGCGAAACAGCGAATGTTTCTGTGTCTCCTGCACAAAGTGAAAGTGTTTGACTTGTGTCTGGTGGTGTAATAGGATTTATAGTAGGTCTGTCCTTGAGTGGTCCAATGGTTGCAGTTCCCTCAAATTTGATATTAAATCCAATACTATCTTCTACCATACAAAGTAATCGTTCATTAGTATTTTGAACCAATAAATAATAATTTTGTCCAGCTTCCAAATTTAATGATCTAGGAACAATTTGAGTGATATCAGGATTGGGAATGCCAAATGAAACACTGGGGTCATCAGCCATTCCAGTAGACCCATAATTTTGGCAAATACTAAGATTAGAAGTTCCCCAAACACAAAATTCAGCCTGACTACATTGGTCAGAAGGGCAAAATCCTTTGAAAATGGCAAAATCATAATCCGTTAACGGCTGATTAGGTGTTATTAGTAGTTCAAGCGTTCCGTTAGTTTCTGCTGAAAAAGCGAACCAATAAGTTTTGTCTATTTCTTGAGCTGTAAAAATCGAGAATTCCATAGAATCAGGCGTTCCTGCAAAGGGAGAAATACAATCAAAGTTTCCTAATTCAGATAATTCCATTCCTGAAGTAATGAGGGAATCAATTGTAATCTCTGGAATACTCGAAATAGGTGTGGGAGTATCAGCTAAAATATGCGCGTCAATACAATCCTCACTATTTTGGGAGAAAGTAGAGAACGGCAAACAAAAGAATAACAATAGTAAGCATACTAAATGTCGCATTCGAAGGATTATAATTTGTTGATAAAAATTCCGTTTGTCAGAAAAACGTAGATAAATGAATTTTATTCAATTATCATTTATTTTTTTGTGGACATACAAAATTGTCTATGCGTTGTAGGGTGAAAGTAAATGTATTTGTTTTAAGAATGTTTTTATGTTTGACAAAAAATAACTTTTGGTCGACTATTTGTCAAATTTTGAATAGTAACGAAGGGAATCTTAGTTTAATACTTTAATCGATTGGTGGTAGTTTCAAAAAAAAGGGTCTTAATTGGAGTCAAATTTCTAAATATGACAAAAATAATAGAAAGATTATGAAAATTATTAATTTTTAACAGTTTTTTCTGACTCTTTAGCCCGATTATTGAATTAATAATTTTTAGAGAGAAACAAGGTCGTTCTAAATAGCGTTTAAACCGCTTGCGTCTTATGTCTTTTTACCTTGATTTTGTTAAATTTTAATCATTACTAATTTGGTTGTTGAGTAAATTATTTTGGTTGAATGATTGCTAAATGATTATTCAATATAAAAGTAGCGTAGCGTATAAAATAATTACGACGCACTATTATGAATAGTCCTTATCCAATAATCAAACCAATTAGTTATTAAAAAACAGACTTTTGTAATGAATAATAGTCTTCTATTTGACTATACTTTGGATTGGGTAACTTGCCTAATTTATTGCCAACTGAACTAGACATTACATTTTTTCATTTTGCATATGGTTTAGCGTTCGACAATTGACACAACTACTTAGCATATTATTCAATCTATTTTCTTGCAACTCTACTTATTCTATTAAGTGGGTAGTAGTTTTTATATGTCTGATACTACCTGTGTTTTCAATAGCACAATCGAAACCTGTTACTGCCCAGCCTAGTGAAAATTTATTAATTATTTTGGAAGAGAACTTAGTAAAAGGGGACTTGATTGCTTTAAGGGATTTGGTGAAATTATATGACAAATATCCTGATAATCAATTAGTTAGTGGTTTGTTGAAAAAATATACCCTTTTTACCGCAGAAGAATGGAATTGGGAAGAACATGCTGATAATAAACAGTTGACACCATTATTTTATGATAAATCAACAGACTTTCATTTTTCGGAATTATTAAAAGTATTTTATTGGACACCAATTGAAGCAAGGGAAGAAAAAGCGGAAATTGAATCGAAAAAAAATAATCAAGTTGACCCCTTTGTCATTCGACGTTCGGTAGAAAAGATAGAGACTTATTTTAAAGAAAAGAATTATACCGCTTTATTAGCAGAGGTTGATAAAATAGGGGTTTTTAATAATCCTACGGTTCATACTATTTTGAACGATTTATTGGATAAGCAGCAATTGCTTTCTTTTAAAAGAAAACATAGGACCGCTATAATTTCTAAAATTATTCATCTTTTACCTGATTCTTTAGCATTTGATAAACTCTTAGGATTTGCCAGTAAGAATGCCTTGCCTTTTGGCTATTGTCAAAAACAACTTGCCTTAGTTTCGAATAATTATTTTGAGCTTACTTCTAATAAGGAACTAACGGTAGCTTATAAAAAACTGCAACAACAATTTGACTATAATTTGGACCTTATTAAAGCTTATGGCTATCAAAAAGTCCATTTGACTGATGCAGCATTTTTTGAAGAAAAAGTGGATTATTTAGGTTGGCTTGCCGCTATGACTAACGATTCTTTATATTGGATTAAAAGAGGTGCGACGACTGATTTATTGGCTACTAAACATCCGAAAGCACTTTTTTATTTGGCTGGCTTAAATTTTAATCATTGGAAAGAAACAGGAGAAAATCATCCAGATTTGTTAAATCTGATTTTTCAATATATTGATGTAACCGTAAAAGTACAAACTAAGGAATCTTGGACAGCAGCACCTTTAAATTTAAAGGGACAAGAGGCTTTTATTAACTATTGGTCGGTCCATTATGAAGATTATGAATGGGATGAATTTGAACAGCGGTTTGTCAATCAACAATTATTTTCAAATGAACTGGCAAATTATGACCGTTATTTTAGGAGATTAAACTCCACTAACGATTCTATTGCCTTTAAGGCTTTTGTCGCTTTGAGTGAGGGGAAACCAAATGAAATTCGGCAACTCATTAAGAAATTTAAACCTTTACTTCGTAATTATAATTCGTCCCTTCCTCCATTGAAGTATAAAATTTTAGAACAAATTTCTTTATTGGTTCATTTTTGTCAGCAAAATGATATTTCCTACGAACCTAGTGCAGTCTTGCAGTTATCCATTAATAAATTACTTGAAAATTTACCCCCCTTTCAGAGAGTCCAAATAGAGAATAATTTGATTGACAACTTAGGGATTGAAGATTTAACAGGAATCGAATATTTTGCTGCCCTACATGCTCAAAACGTGAATGCCAATTATTCGTTTGGCCGCATCTTGGATTACTTGTATTCTAAACATTGGAAAGAAATTCTTAATAAGGAAAGACAATTTAGACTCTTTTTGTTAAAGGTGGAGTTGTTTCGTAATTTTGGCGGATTTGGTAATAGCAAAAAATATACCTTCAAATTGGATATGCAAGATCGTCAAACTTTAGAACTGCTGCATAGTCTGAAAGAATTAGAAACGAACCCAAATATCAGAAAAAGTGTTTTGTATTTTTTGGAACGAGAAAAAGTCTCCACTCCAGCTACTCAAATAGCTAATTTTTTAGCCGCACCAAAGGAAATAGACCGAACATCATTAGAAGAATTGCCCCCTTATAGCCAAAAAGAATTACCTCAAATTGTCCAAGAATTATTTTTACAAGAAGACAAGAAAGCTACTCGAAATATTGGGTCTTATTTAGAATTATATGCATCTGTAGACATGGTACCTCAACTATTTGAAGTGCCCGAAAAACAGTGGGCTGCTAATAAATATGCAGGTACTGCGCTACTAAAAATTTTAGAAAAAGTATACCAATTTTCTTTTGAATCCAAACGGAAAGAAGCGATTGGTCGATGGTGGAATTTGTGGAATACCATACCTGATAAATATATCGATTGGAGTGAATTTTTGTTCCAACAACAATTGGTGCAATTAAAAACTGCTGAAAAATTGACTATCAACGATATAAATAAGATTACGAAGTCTTCTTATTATCAACCTAAATATCGAACTTTATGCTTAGAAAATATTCATAAAGTAACCAAAAATAGAACGATTTATCGACTAGAAATTACACCGCTTCTTTCCATAGAAGAGGAAACGAAATATTTTGATACAGTTGATTTTTCTCCTAAAGAATTGGCTAACTTACCAAAAATATTTACCAGAGAAAACCCGGATAAACTATTAACTTTTATTTACAAAAAAGCAGCTAAAGCAGATTTTGCGGCTAAGAGTGCTTTATATAATTCACTCTTTAGGCAAGCGTGGTTTTTCGACCATGTTACGAGTGGAGATATTGCCCCCGAAAAATGCGATGCCATAAAATTCATTTTTTTTCAATATCTCTCTAAAAGTACCTTTTTAACAGAATACGAAGAACAAACCACTCAATTGAATATCGTGCATTTGGATAATGCGTTTCTTAGTTTTAAAGAAAAATTAATTCGCATTTCTAAAGATTCTTTAAATGAAACGATTCGCTATGATTATTTGAATGCAACGCTATCTAAAATAGAATTCCCTCAAATCTTAGTGGCTTTTCCTGTGCTAAAGGATTTGCAGATTGCTGATAAAAATTTATTCTTGTTTTTGAATAGGGATTTTGGCCTACCCATTTTTAATGTCCCTACAGAAAAGGATGCGCAGCGCATTATGGAGCAACTTTCAAATTATAGTGAGTATGAATTTTATGAGCAAACTTTGGTGAAATTTGGCTTGCCAATTGTCAAAGAATCTGGCAAACTTGATTTTGAAAAAATTTATAAACATTTAAGTTACGATTTAGTCGTTCCTTTCTTAGGAGAAGGTGGAAAATATAGAGATCATTATACCTATGGGTTAGTAAAATTACTAGAATTACATTTCAAAACGACCCTCGATTTTCACCCCAAGCTTAATGAAAACCAAACTTTTTATACCTTCAATAGCCATAAACGAGTACTTGCTTGGCGCAAATATCTATTAGAAAAAGGAATTGTTCAAAAAGGAAAAAATCATCCTTTTGGCGGATGATAGCATGTAGTTTATTTTTTACTTTAAAGTAAGGTGACTGTTCAGAATAGAGATTAGAGACCCCTGATTTTTTCGGGGCAAGCTATTACTTTGAGAGAAAAGAGACTTAGTAAGGGATTTAGCAAATAATAACCTACGCATTTGAGCTTTCAAAAATGGTCAAATTTCCGAAAAATAAATCTCTGCTCTCTATTCTCTGCTCTCGGTTCTGAATAGTTACAAAGTAAGTATGATTTACTACTCACTATTTACCCTATAAAACTTATCGTATTAAAGTCGAATTTCCTGTCACCAATTTAATGGTGTCATCGAAGAAACGAACTTCTACAACCCATGTGAATACACTGCTTGGCATGGGTTCACCTCTAAAAAATCCATCCCAACCTGCTGATTCGTCATTCGCAGAAAAAGATTGATTCTCGAAAACTAGTTCTCCCCATCGGTCGAATATTTTAAAAGAAAGAATTTGGGTATTATCGACACCATGTACTGTTAATCGGTCATTTAGACCATCTGAATTGGGTGAAAAAATAGTGGGTATATAAATTGTTCTATTTTTTTCTACCAAAACGCTAAAACTTACTGCTGCTTCGCAACCCACTTCATCAATTACCAAAAGATTATATAATTGGGAATTGGTAGGTATAATTGTTGGATTTGGACAATCCACACAACTCAAATCAGCTAAATCATTTCCTGTCCAAATGAAGATTGGTATTCCCTTGCCATTATTAATAATGGGTATTATTTCCGTAGATTCATTTTCTTTTAATTTCAAATTATCTAAAGTAATGCTTAATGGTAATGCTTCCACTAATTCAAACGGAGCAATAGACACAACACAATTATTATCATCTCGGATAGCAGGTTCATAGCGACCGGGTAATAAATTGCTAAACTCACTAGTAGAGGTATATCGGTTGCCATCTATACTGAATAAATAGGGAGCGGTGCCGCCCGATGGCAGTATTCTAAACACCCCGTCGCCATCATTGGGACAGCTTATTGAGTCTAGGATAGTTTCCACAGCTAATGCTGCTGGTTCAGAAATGGTTACATCAGCCGTATGTTCGCAATTATTGGCATCTGTAACGGTTAGTTGATAATTTCCGGTGTCAATATTCATTAGATTTGATTGGGTTTCCCCATTTGACCATTGATAGCGTAGATTGGATATTTCATTAGAGACGGTACTAATGATTGCTCCATCTGTCCCACCAAAACAACTAATGTCTTTTTTGTCCAAACTTAAATTTACGGTGATAGAATTATCTATTATCGTTACTATTTCAGTAGTTTCACATCCTAAATCATCTCTTACTAAGACCGTATAATTTCCTGCAGCTAAATTTTGCACAGTTGGTTGCTCGGTCGCTGCCTCATCAGTCCATAGATACTGATAATTCCCAGTCCCACCCCTTGCTACGACGGTAGCAGTTCCATTCATTTCCATTGTGCATAGAATAGGCGTAGTAGTCGTTGCTAATTGTACCCCTTCCTCTTCTCTGAGCGTAATTATTTCACTGGCAGAGCAACCTGCTTGGTCAAAAACTGTTACGCTGTATTCGCCTTGGGCTAAATTTTCTGCTATGGCAGTTGTTCTTGTATTGTCATCTGCCCATTGGAAAGTATAATCGCCTGTACCGTCAATAATGCTAACAGAAATCTGCCCATCCGACCCATTACAACTTGCTAAATCTTGGGTTGACGTTAAATTAATTGGTGCTTTGTCAGCTATGGTAAATTTTAAGTCTGTGGAACAGTCATTGACATCAGAAACGATTACTTGATAATTACCAGCAGCTAAGTCTGTTCGTTCTATTAAATTATCCCCTTCGTTGTCGCTCCAATTAATAATATAATTGGGCGTTCCACCAGTCAGTGTTAATAGAATTTCACCATCTGATTCCTCAAAACAACTAACTCCTCGCAATGTGGTATCTATTGTGATATCTTCTAAAGCATCTAAACTGACTTCAAAATTATGACGACAGCCCGTTTTATCCGTGGCAACTACAAGATAATTGCCAGAGGGAAGATTCGTAGCAGTAGCGGTAGTTTGCTTCTCGTCATCGTCCCATAGGTAGGAGAAATTGCCCCTTCCTCCTGCTGCTTGTACAGTGATAGACCCATCCCTTTTATCTGTACAACTTTCAAGTTTTGTATTTTCTTCTGTTATAGTAATGGGAGGCGGAGTCGTTATTGTAAAATTTCTATTTTCCTCACAGCCTACTTCATTTTGCACGGTGACACTATAATTTCCAACAGATAAATTATCAATAGCTGCTGTTGTTGCCCCATTATTCCAACTGAAATTTAAGTTATTATAAATAGGATTGGCATTTATAGAGATACTGCCGTCTCCACTTTCAAAACAAGATTCATTGCGACTAATAGTATCAAGAATTGTAGATTCGGGGTCTAAAATCGTAACTAATTGTTGATCTTCACAATTATTAGCATCGGTTAAAATTATTTGATAGGCTCCTTTGGCTAAGGTTTCTATTCTCATTATATCAGTTGCTGAAAAAGTAGAGTCGTTTAAATTAGTCCAACTATAATTATATAAACCTGTTCCACCACTACCATCAACAGCAATTATTCCATCATTTGTTCCAAAACAAGAAGGTGCTTGGTTTTCTATAATTTGTAAATTAAGAGGAATAGGGTCGTCGATAGTTACGTTTAAAGTATCGCTACAAATTTTAGAAGATTCAAAAATGTAGATTTTGTAAGTGCCACTAGGGAGACTATCAAAGACTGCATTTTTGCCCAATGCACTAGTATCATTATCTAAAATAAAAAAAGCATCGACTGGAGTAGAAACGAAGATTTGCCCATCTGCGACTTCATTGCAACTTACGTTTTTTATACTATCTAATGCTGGAAGTGGGATAGTGCAAACTATTGTAGCACAACTAAGAAATTCAGCCGTTGTACTACAACTGCCATCCGAATTTGCTCGTAATTCAACGTTCACTGTTTCGCCTTCCGCTAATCCTGTAATTCGATGTTGGAATTGACCAGTAGGCGTTATCCAACCTGCTTCATTTATATTAATCGAATAGTTAAGTGCACCTACTACGGGTTCCCACTCAATAGTTAAGGCGTCTCTTGCAATATTTGAACAATTGGCAACTGGAGTTGCTAGTGGTTGTTGGACATTGACGGTAATATCATCGCTAGCCGTACAACCATATGTATCGGTTGCATTGAGGGTGTATGTTGTCGTTTCAGAAGGGAAAACGATTGGATCCGTACAATCTATGCAAGATATGCTATCCACTTGGTCCCATTCATATTCAATCCTATAATCGTTGTTGAAATTAATGGACCAACTTGTAATCGTTCCTTTAAGGCTCGTTGTGCCACCTATTCCATCATCATCTCGAACGATGAGTGTCCAAGTTCCATTTACATCATCTCCATAAAAAGTATTGAAATTACCTTCTGGCAAAAAATCACCTGTATAGGGAGCCATTCCTTGTTGGATGGGCGTAGTCGCCGTGGGGGTAAAACAAGTGTTGAGATAGTGGTCGGATAAGCCTCCATTATCTGTAGTCAACTCGATAAAACGACCATTAGGCGACTGTAAAAAGACGTCTAATTGTTCAACTTCTACATGTAGAATATTGATACAAACAGAATTAATCAAACCGGGGACTACCTCAGCTGGTTCAATACCTTGAACAGTTATATTAAATAAAGAGGGTTCATTATTGATGGGGTCAGAACGGTCTTCTTGTACCTCTCTAATTTGTTCGTTAATACCTATTTCCTCAAATACGATGACACTATCAGATAAATTGTCAGTAGGACCTACTATTTGCACACTATCTCCTGCACAGATACTTAAATCATTTCCCAAATCAGGTAGTTCTAATTGGGCATCTTTTACGGGAATCCAAATAGTATCAGACAAACAAGGGGCTATTTGAATTTCTATACCAATAGAGTCATTCGGTTCTACTGTTTCATCCACAATGGCTTCTATGGAAAAAGAGGTACTTAGGTCTCCAGCAGGAATAATCACAGAATTGGGGAAATCATTAAAATCTTCTCCAGCAGTTGCCGAACCAATTTTAACAAAATTTATCTCATAATCATCGGCTCTTGGTGTAGGAATACTAAATACTATATCTGCACTTGAACAACCTTCTACTATACTACCGTCTAATCCAACACCCATTAAATCGGTATTAAAATTACTAGAACTAAAACTTCTTGATTCTAAAAAGACGGCGGAATCATAAAGGTCATCATGAACATCAGCAATGACTAATTTTAAGGTATATTCTTGACAGGGAATTACTTTGGCAGTGGCTAAAAGTGTTTGGGTAAATCCGTCATATTCTAGATTTGGACTATCTGTATTATCTATATATAAATGTTCATTTCTAGGTTCGTTTACTGGAAGCGGTGGACAGCCCGTTAAAATAGAGACTTCGGTATCTAGTGGGTGAATAGTATTTACGGATACAGGTAAATCCGTACCAGGTACAACGGCTATATTTTGACCTTCGGTTGGTATACCTGGACCAAAAATAAAAAAGCCAAAAACGTCATGGAAACAATCAATACTAAATTCGGGATATTCTTCGGAAGCAAATCGATAATTGAATACGATGGAATCTGTTGTTGGAATAAATGTGATGACATATTCTAAGACATCTTTTACTTCAGAAGAAGATAGATTTTCTAATTCTGGGCTTTCGGCAGTACTTTCATTGGTTGCACCAAAACCTATGTTTACATTGGGGCGGTCAGCTTGAAAAGCTTCTCCCGTAGTTAATAGTAGTCCTTCTTCAAAGCCAATATCGTCCATTCCATGTGAGAAATAACCCAATGCTCTTGGTTCCCCATTAAATTGTATGTTCATAATTTTTATCCCATCACCTAAAAATACGTTTTCAATCAAATTGATGGGCGTAAATGGATGGGTGACGGCAGGCTCTATTTCTATTTGCCCATAGAGGGATGTGGCCTTTAGGATAAAAGCAAATAGGATAGCGAAGGAGGTTCTCCAATACTTGAGATGGTTGTTTGTCATAGTGATTTGTTTCTATCTTACTTAGAGTATCTAGGAATCAATAGACAACTTGTCCTTTGATTCTATAGCTTTTTAGTGCTTGTTGAATAAATTTCCAACAAACACTTAGTTAGGTTGATGATTATTGTGAGGGGAATAAACGTTGAGGGGGATAAATTCTCAATCTCAACTTCAAATTCAATCTCAACTTCAAAAATTTAGAGCATACCCTTGAGGTTGAAGTTGAATTTGTGGTTGAGGGCAGCCTAGTTTGTATTAATAACTGATGTTACGCACCAGCACCAAAGGTGCGACATATATTAACATGGGGCGCAAGCCCTATGGAAAATGAAGGAGGTAGAACTGCTAGCTCTGAAGGAGCGATATATACAATAACGCCTGATTTATGTCGCACCTTTGGCGCTAAATTCTGGTATCTTTTAGAAACATTGGGTTATCACCCAATGCTGATATATGTCGCACCTTTGGCGCTAAATAATTTTTCTTCGCGTAACATCAGTTAATAAATAATATTTTGAATGCTTGAAATATATATTTTAGAGCGTTCTAAAATATGCTTCAGTTTTATGAATCTTATTTACGATTTTTCGTAATTACTTAAAGGGTAGCGGTGTATAGGTATAGGACTCCTTCTTTTTTTAGACACCTTTATACTTATAAACCTTTACCCCCCTATACCTTTAGTATTACTGAAAAAATAAATTTACCTAAAGAATTTTGAATTGAATCTTTTTTCCATAGGTTTTCAACCCATTGAAAAGCTGCCCATCCTCTTCGAGGTTCACCCGTACGGGTTCATATTTCAAAATTGGTAAATTTATTTTTTCAGAGTTCCTTATATTCTATAGGGAATTACGATTTTTCAATAAATTAATGAATTTAATGTTTGGGTAGGATACTAGTTGATTGAATAATTAGGAGAATACAAAAATTAGATAAGACTATCTACTATTAATGATAGTAATGCCGAATTCTATAACTCAAAAATTACTCAGTCACAAACGATGGTAAAGTGGAATAGATTAGAGGGTATCTTCTATCAAAAATATCTAAACTTCTGATTACTGTCAAGGTTTATCGAAAAAAATAGAGAATAAGTCTGATATACGTTATTTTTGAGCTATTATTGTGCTTTTTAGAGGCCATAATGCCTGAAAAATTACTTTTATTATTGTTTATATCTTAATAATTAGTTTTTTTTATTTTAAAAGAGCGTATTTTTTTTCCTGAAAAAATTAGAAAAAAAAATAAAAATTAGAAAAAAATAATCAATGCAACAATTTTTTAAATTTGTTTTTGCGTCTTGTTTAGGCGTATTATTATCAATGTTGGTTCTTGGATTTTTATTGATTGCTTTTGCTGGTGGTGCTGCTGCTAGTTTTGGCAGCAAAGAAGCCGTTAGTGTGAAACCAAATTCAGTATTAGAATTAAATTTTAATACCGCTTTACCTGAAAAAACGAATAATGTCGCCCAAGACGGATTCACTTTTGAAGCAAAAGATGTGGTTGGTCTTTTTGACATGGTAGAAGCGATTGAATATGCTAAAACAGATGATGATATAAAAGGTATTTATTTAGATTTGAATGGCGTACCGGGTGGAATGGTGACTCGTTCTACATTAAGAGACGCGCTTTTAGATTTTAAAGAAAGCGATAAATTCATTGTAGCTTATTCTAAATACTATACCCAAAATGCTTATTATTTGGCTTCTGTGGCGGATGATATTTCTGTCCATCCTGTTGGGGGAATAGATTTTCGTGGATTTGGTGCGCAAATTCCATTTTTCAAAAATGCCTTAGATAAACTAGGTGTAAAAATGGAAGTATATTACGCAGGACAGTTCAAAAGTGCAACTGAACCTTATCGCTTGACAGAAATGAGTGAGCAAAACCGTCGGCAGACACGGGAATATTTAGAGCCACTTTACCAAGCTTTTCTAAATGACATCGGAGCATCAAGGGATATTGACCCGCAAGAGGTTAGGCGAATTGCTAATGAATGGCTATTGCGAGAACCACAAGATGCGGTTACTCATAAATTGGTAGATAGAGTAGGGTATAAGGATGAGGTCTTAGATGTACTGAGAGAAAAAATTGGTTTGGAAGATGACGATAATGTTTATAAAATTAATATTCAAGACTATGCGAGTTCCGCAGGTATAAAAACTGATTTTAGTGTTAAAGATAAAATTGCAGTAATTTTTGCAGAGGGAACGATTGTCATGGGAGAGGATGCACCGGGTTCGGTAGCGGATGATGATTATGGTCCAATGATTCGAAAAATAAGACAAGATGATAAAATCAAAGCAATTGTTTTGCGGGTTAATTCTCCTGGCGGTAGTGCTTTGACTTCTGAAAGTATATGGAGAGAATTGAGTCTAGCAATGGACGAAGGTACTCCTGTGGTGGTTTCTATGGGTGATTATGCGGCTTCTGGCGGCTATTATATTGCTTGTATGGCAGATAAAATCTTTGCTCAACCAAATACCATTACAGGTTCTATTGGTATCTTTTCTATGATTCCAAATGCTAGTAAATTATTGAACGACAAAATTGGCGTAAGCTTAGATACATTGAATCTTGGGAAATATGCTTCTAGCTTTAACTTATTTCATGACCATGCACCTGACGAAGCGGCTATTTTGCAACAAATGACAGAGAATGGCTATGAAATGTTCTTAAAAAGAGTAGCGGACGGACGGGAAATGACAAGGGATGAAGTACATGCTATTGCTCAAGGACGAGTATGGACTGGCGAAAAAGCAAAAGAATTGGGCTTAGTGGATGAATTGGGCGGTTTAGATGCAGCGATTGCCGAAGCAAAAGAATTGGCGGGTTTAGAAACTTATAGGGTTTCGGAATATCCAAAAGTGAAAGACCCATTCCAACAATTCGTGGATAAATTGATGAATCCAATGAGTGCTAAAGCACAAACGAAGCAAGCTATCTTAAAGGAAGAAATGGGAGAAATTTACCCTTATTACCAACACTTCAAAGAGATGTCTGAAATGAAAGGCCCACAAGCAAGAATGCCTTTCTTAATTGATATTAATTAGGACTGTTATCGGTTGTCAGTTATCGGTTCAAATCTTCAAACAAAAATACCGTCAATGATTAATATCATTAACGGTATTTTTGTTTGAGAAATTAGCAAACTTATTAAAACATGTACTTATCTTTTTTGTTTACTTCGTATTATTCTATAACCTGAATTTGTAAACAAATAGTAGAATGCCTAAAAGAGACATCGAACCACATAATATTAGCTACGAAGAAGATAATGTATCCCTTACTTTTCATCCTTATAATATTCTACTCACTTTTACCTTAGCAGGTATTACTGCCTTGTTTTTTGCTTTTTCTGCGGCCTATTTATACACTAGAGTGACAATGAGGATTCCGCCTATCAAATTGCCGAGCCTATTTTTTGTCAATACTGCTCTTTTGTTAGGTACCAGTTATACGATGGTAATAGCCAAAAAAGCCTATTTGAATGATAATACCAACCTTTACAAACAGATGTTGGCAGTGACGATTGTGATGTCCATCATTTTTGTAATCGCTCAATTAGTGGCTTGGCAGCAGCTTTTTGGCCAGCAAATTTTTATTAATTATAGTACAACAGCTTCGTATGTTTATGTGATTAGTGGGCTACATTTTGCTCATGTTCTGGCAGGCTTGCCTTTCCTAGGTCTTTTTCTTTGGACCGCTCACAAACGGATGAAAGAACCTGTAAGTGTACTCGTTTATTTTTCTGACCCCGAAAAGCAATTGAAACTAAGATTATTGACGAGATACTGGCATTATTTGGATGCACTTTGGATTTATCTCGTCGTCTTTTTTACCTTGAATTATTTGTTGAGCTGAGGACTTCGAGTGTGCGATAAACTGTCTTAGGAACGCGATAAAAATAAATTTATCATTTGTCAAAGGTTTAGTGTAAGTTCTCAATAGTTAATTGGTAGTGCAAACTTTAGCCTGTCGGATTTACAAGCCTTTAGGCTTGTTTAATCATAGGAGTAAAAGAAGCCGTCCTAGATGTTCAAGTTATTGTTTTGCTGTTACTTACTTGAGGAAATGATATAAGTAAACCTACTCACTGATTAGGATTCGACACGGATTTTCCTTTGGAAAATACACAGAAAAAACGGTTACTGTATTAGACTTGCTCTAGGTCGGATGCCGTAAAAATATTTGAACTTTTTAAAACTTTTTCTCTTCCTTTTGCATCCTTTAGTAAAAGATGTTGTCTTTTAAGTAGAAATCATCCAATTACTTTGAAATTTTGAAAAAGAAATGATTATAGGAACTTCCACTAAGTAACGACGAAATAATAAGTTGGTCATCTGGACGAGCTTATTTTGGTTCT
>CAYMSC010000076.1:2484-18747 GCA_964392805.1 uncultured Saprospiraceae bacterium | reverse complement strand
TTACAAAAAAATCCATTTGAAAAATGCGGAACTTATTTTTTCGTCGGCTCTTAAACTAAAAAATGTATTAGAAGGCCACCAAGTGCTTAAACTTTGTGGTCTTTTAATACATTTACTTTTACAAATTAGAAGGAATGGTCTTTTAGTATTACTTCAGAGTTCCTTATTTATTACTCATTGCTTTTTTTAGCCGCTCCGCTAGAAATTTGTCCAACTCTTCTATGGATTGATTAACACCAATAATAACCCCATTTTCATCAAGCAAAAACTTTGAGGGTACTTGTTTAACCCCAAATTCATCTGCTATTGGTGCGCTTATAAATTTAAAACTTTCCGTTAAATCCACAAGATGGTGTTTCCAAGGCATGCCAATACGATTAATGGCCTTTTTCCAACGATTCTCGTCTCGTTCTATTGCTATACTCACTAAAGTCATTCCATCGGCATTTTTAAATTGAGCATCCTTATATTTCTCATTGAGCATTTTGATACCGGGCATTTCTACCAAGCAAGGGCCACACCAACTTCCCCAAAAGTCTACTAGTACATATTTTCCTTTTAAATCTTTTAAATCAAAGTCTTCTCCGTTTAATAATTTACCAGTAATTTTTGGTGAATTTTCTCCATTTACGACTTTAGGAGTCATGTAGAACTGTCTGCCTAAATAGCCTAATATTAATACACCAATTAGTAAGAATAAGGATTTATTAAATTTCATGATAAATTTTTCAGCGTTAATTTAAGTGACCAATAAGACAAATTTATAAGCAAACCATATTGGTTATGGGCTTGTCATTGGTATATTTGATTAAATTATTCAAAATATTAATACATGAATAATTTAAATTTATAGGTTACAATATAACACAACAGGCTATTTTCAGTTGTTATAAATTAGTGTTCATGGCTTAAAGATAATTAAAAAATATTCAAAACTGTCTTTACGACGATGTATTAAGCAAGGGATGCAAGAAAAATAACTTAACATTTTCTCTAAGTCAAAGAATTAATCTAAGTCATTTAAAATGAACCGTTTTGTTAGCCTAATTCTTTGACAAAATGTAAAGTTATTTTTGTCCCACTACCAAGGGATTATAAGAAGTCTTGATTTTAATTAAAACAACAAAAGGGCTACTTCCTTGGAAGTAGCCCTTTCGAAAGGAAAAGACCTTATAGGCTTACTATAATCCGTTAACGAATTTAGTTAATTTTCCTTTTAAGTTGGCGGCTTTCTTACTGTGCCATGTATTTCTTTTAGCCAATCTATCAATCATAGAAATTACCTTTGGCAAAAACTTTTCTGCATCTGCTTTATCTTCAATTTCTCTCAATGTTCTAATCGCAGTTCTAGTTGTTTTTTTGTAAAAACGGTTAGCTACTCGCTTTTTAGCGTCCTGTCTGATTCTCTTCTTTGATGATTTATGCTGTGCCATAAAATATTATGATTTTTAAACTTTTTTACTATTTTTTCAAATTGGAGTGCAAATGTATGACTTTTCTTTTAAAAAGGGAAAATAAAGCGAAAAATATTCCTGTTTTTAAAAGTATTTTTTTATGTAGAGTAATTATATGGAGCTATACTTATCTTTTACCTTAATTATTTGTAGATTTTTAGGGTGAACTAATTCTTTAAATTTTTCATTTGGGAATAATTCTTTTAACAAGCCATCTTCTCGAAAACGATTGGACCAAAATTCCCCTTTTGCTGCTAAAGCATTTTCTAAAGATTGAATGGCTTTTTCTGGTTGATTTAAGGCGATTTCAATTCTAGCTTGATGATAATATTTAGCCCCAAAGGCATCATGTCGATTAGGTAGTTTTTCGAAGCCTTGGATTTTTTCTATCTGTAATTTAGCCTTTTTTGATTCTTTGATTTTAGCATAAGAAATGCCTAAAAGACCTTCTAATTCCATTTGATGGCGAGGGGATTTTTCTACGGCTATTGCGCTGTTTAATGCGCTAATAGCAAGTGCTGAATCTTGAAGATAAGATGCAGCAATAGCTAAATTTCGTTTGTCTTTTTCTTGGCGAGCGATTGCCCAATTATAATATTCGGTTGCATATACTTTTAATGACTGACTATCTCCAACTATTAATAATTCATTGCAAATAGCTCGGTATAGAAATCCTGTATTTGTTTTTTTTCCTTTGTCATCATAAATGCCTTCTTGGTTATATAAGCTCAAATAAGTCGTTAAATCTGTGATTTTTTTTAATTGAATCAGTGCTTTTAAATGTTCTCTGGCTAATCCTCTGTACATTTTAGGATAATCATAATTTTTAACTAATGCTTCAATTTTTTGATACGCCCCTATTTGATAATGGGCTTTTGCTATTCTTGCTATCCGTCCATTAAATTCCCCAGCTTTATGATGCTCCGCAAAACTGGTCAATATTGTTAATGCTTTTTGTGGATAATTTGCTTTTAAATAATTGGTGCCTGTTTGGTAATTCCATTCCTCCTTGGTTGGTTCTGCTTGAGTTAGTTGTTCATAAAGTTGGGCCGCTTTTAGCCATGCTCCATTTTTGCGGGCAGCGGTTGCCAATTGTTCTGTTGACTCCGCTACTTTTGTAGGTTTTACCTGCTTATTTTGAGGATTTTCACAAAAAGGGAATAATAATAAAGTTAGGAATAGAGTGATATATCTAGCCATTTTGATTGACTTTTATGAAGAAAAGAGAATTATTCATGTGCTACCCATGTTTAGTCCCTAGGAACGGTTCAAAAATAACTTTACATTTTAAAATTGCAACTTATTGATTGTCAGTAGTGGTTTTAATTTTAATTGTCTCATTGTTTATTAGACTAGTTAGGAATAGTGGTGAAAATAATAAAAAAGAGCTATTCCTAATAATTAAGGTACTTAGAAAAAATAAAATCACCAATTTTGAAATAGGAATCTGTACGGGCTCATCATTCAAAATTCTTTTGGTAAATTTATTTTTTCTATAATACTAATTACTCTGTAAATTAAATTTGTTTACATTTTGCCGAGCCGCCGAAGGCGGCGAGCGAAGAATTAACTTATTTAATTTACAATGTACTAATTTTAATTTGGGACTTTAAGTTTAATTACTGCAATTGCTCAATGCTGGTCAGTAGACCAGCGGATACAGGGTTCAAGCCTGGAGACTTAAACCATCGAACATCGATGATACTCATCATTCAGAATTTGGCGGTGTATCAGATATAAAACTACTTGTTGGTGCGAGGCTACAGTCTCGTTCCTTTATTAAGCCGCCTCTCGACTAAAGTTTCCCTTCGGCGAGACAGGTCTGGCGGTTGTAGCGAAGATTGCCAGAGGCAGCAGAATATTTAACACGAAGCTAGAGCCTCGCGCTAACCAAGCCTTTCATTTGATACCCGCCAAAAAAATATCATTCAAAATTGGCGGGCATATTACTAGATACAAGGCATAAAAAAAACCGTTTACTAATTCAATTTTAGTAAACGGTTTTTTATATGATTTAAGTAACTAATGATTCATCTCTGAAATAAGTAATCGTTTTTATTGACTACAACCAATTAATTTTAAATTGATTAAGACAACTGCAAACTGCCAACTGTTTCCTGCCGACTGTACTAAGGCTTATTTATTCCCCACAACCCAATTCTATTTGAGAAAATAAATCATTATTAGGAAAACAATATCCTGATAAAATACGCTCTGGAACATAGCGATTTAGATTAGGGTCTCTTAGACCTGTTTCTAAAAACACCGTTAAATCCTCTACTTGTTGGTCGGTTAAATTTAAAGGTCTAAACTGTCGAGCTATCTGTTCGATTGGAACATCTGCATTTTCTGGAACACCCTCATTAAAATATTCGACGACTTCTTTTAAGTCGTATTTACTACTACCATGAAAGAAGAAAGGGGAGTCTCCTAAGTTGTATAATTGCGGAATTTTAAATTTGTGATTGTCTTCTGGATTGCCACTATATTCCCCACGTCCCAAATTTCTAATATCATCTTGAGAAGTATTAAATGCCACACCTGTTTGATATAAATCGTTTACGCCTAAAGCATAAAATTCATTCGCTCCAAGGTTTTTTTCTTTGTGACAGTGGTAACACTTTGCATCAGAAAAGAAAACAAGCGCGCCTCTTTTTTCTTGTTCCGATAAGGCTTCTTTATTTCCTTTTAAATAATCTTGAAAAGGAGATTGATTGGTTAATAATGTTCTTAAATACGCAGAAATAGCAAAGGCTGCGCTTCGCTTACTGTATCTTTCTTCTTCTGAGACATCAGCAAAAGCTTGGTCAAAATAACTTCGATAGCCATAATCATCCAATACTTCTTCCGTGATTTCCATACGGTGTACTTCTAAACCTTCAATATTTTGAGATTCTAAAGCAGCGAATCCTTCTTCATTTACATGCAAATCAGGATTTATTTCCCACCGGTCTTCTGTGCCAACATTGACACCTGTGCTACCAAATCTTCCATTCCATGTTGTATTTTCTACATAAGCCACATTCAAAACACTCAATGGGCGAACACTTTGCACATCCATTTCAAATTCTCGGTAAGCAGCTAATTTACCCCGATTTTCTCCATTCTCACCAAAACCAATACCACCGTCTGCGATTCCCTGTACTGTTCCTGGTCTGAAACCAGCAGAGGGTACGTGACAAGATGCACAAGAATAAGTCTTTTTACCTACTTCTTTGGTTGGAGATAAAGCAATGCCTGTTTCAAAAAAGAGCATTTTGCCTAATTCGACTTTTTCTTTTGATAATGGATTTCTTGGATCTTGCGGAATAGCAGCGAAATCATCACTCTCTGGTAAAATAAAATGTGCTATATCACTAGACTTTGATGCTCTAACTAAAGAAGAAGCTAATAATTGGTCGAGGGGGGTGTCTAAGTAAACTTTGTCTTGGTTACAAGCTGCAATTAAAATAAAAACAGTCAAGATTCCGAGTAAACGTAATTTCATAATTATCTGTTCAAAGGATTACAATTTATTAACAGTATTGGCATAATCTGAATCAGCAGTATCTTAGATTTTAGATTGCAAAATTCAGACCTAAAATGACTACTTCTTACAAGAAAAAAGTAAATTTTATTAGCAAATTTGTAAAGAATTGACAATCAATTTATTGTGAAAATTCAATTCTTTTTTGTATTCAAAAATTATTGATAGGATAGAACTGCAAATATTTATTAATAGTCTATGTTATGCAAAGCATTAACACTTCTTGCAAGACAGCAAGTTATTTTTCTTAAAAACGGTTTTGGAAGATTGGTGATGGATACTATTTTACTATAATAGTAGAAAAATAGTTTTATTAGGAAGTTTTATATACAAAAATCATAACGATTTTAGAAGTACAAAAGTACATACAATTTAATAAAAAATCAATATACGGAGGCTTCCACTCACATACTTATAAATTCGGTTGGGAATGAATACTTCATTTTACTACTGATTTGAAGGGAAAAGGTGGTTGTTTATTCTTGAAATAATATCTAATATGTCACAAATTTGCCAAAAAAATAATTTTTAGTACTTCTTCTTACGATTATTTACTCATAGTATTATTTTTTCAAAGTTCCATAGAATAGTTTGTCAATTATGTTTGGGCATAACCAATGTATAATTTTTTCTCCTCGTTATTTTAGGGGTTGAAAAAATCATAAATCATAGTTCATACATCATACATCATAAATCTGTCGCGTAAAACCTACATGGATTTATGATATATGATATATGATTTCAGATTTATGATTTTGCTCACTCAAAACTAGGATGAACCCGTACGAGTGACCCGCAAAGCGGATGGGTAGCTACCCCCAAATCTGAACAGCCTAGCTCCAAGGTATCTCGAAGGAATTTGTCAGAGAACATAAAATTTTAGTATCCTTGTCGCTCCATACCAGGTTGTTCGATTTCAAATTTTTCTTTTTTCTTTTGTTCTGCCACCATTTTCTCCACGTCTGCTAATAATTGCTTTGCATCATAGACCACGCCATCTTTTACCGTATATTTTACCCCTCCCACTCGAACGACTTCATTATCTTCTGTCAGTTTAATAGCTCCAGTTCCATACAAGACTTTTAAATTTCTTAATGGGTTTTCTGCTATAATGGCAAAATCTGCTAATTTCCCTACTTCAACCGTGCCTATTTCATCTTCCATACCCAATGCTTCGGCACCATTCAAGGTCGCCGAACGAATCACTTCTAATGGGTGAAATCCTGCTTCTCTTAATAATTCTAACTCTCGAATGTAGGCAAAACCATATAATTGATAGATAAATCCAGAATCTGAACCTGCGGTAACTCTTCCGCCTCTATTTTTATATTCTCGGATAAAGGTCATCCATAATTGATAATTTCTTTTCCAAGCCACTTCTTCTTCTGTTCCCCAATAATGCCAATACGACCCATGAGAAACTTTACTGGGCGTATAAAATCGCCATAAAGAAGGCATCGTATAAGTTTCGTGCCATTCTAATCGTCTTGTTTTGTGTAAATCTCGGCTGGCTTCATAAATATTGAAAGTTGGGTCTATCGTAAAATCTAAGTCTAATAATTCTTGCATGACTTTGTTCCAATGCTCAGAATAGGGTTCGGCAGCTTGCTTCCATAAACGCCCTGCCTCACCAAAACGATGTTGTTCATTTTGATAATTATAATCCAATGGATAATCTTGGACGGTTCTATCTGAGAAAAGTGCTTCTGGCAAACCGTACCAATGTTCCATTGAAGTTAACCCAGCTCTTGCGGAATTTAAGACATTCCAACGGCCCACATCCATTTGAGCATGGTGGCAAGCAGAACGTAAACCCAATTTTTTATTTTCTTCCAATGCCGCTTGCATAATTTTAGGCGGTGCGCCAAAAAATTTAATACCATCTGCTCCTTTTTGTGCATTGTCTCTCACCCATTTTCGAGCTATCTCTGGAGTGCTAATAGCTTCCTTACTGCCCATACCGAATGCGGTGTAGGCTTTAATTCTTGGAGCGGTAATTTCATTTTTAGCACTCCGTTTTTTCTGGTCCAGTACCCAATCCAAACCATTTCCTGCGGAGGGGTCTCGAATAGTGGTAATTCCATGTGCCATCCAAAGTTTGAAAACATATTCGGCATCTGCCCCTTGTGATTTTCCACCAATATGTCCGTGCATATCGACAAACCCAGGCAATAAATACATACCGGTGCAATCTAATTCTTTCCCTCCTTCTGCTAATTTTGGCCGCTTTTCTTCGTTTATTTCTACACCAGGATATCCAACTACATTAATACTTTTAATACGATTGCCTTCTACTACTATGTCAATAGGCCCTCTAGGTGGTGCTAGGTTTCCGTTAATCAAGGTGATGCCCCTGATAATTAGTTGACTATGAGGACCATCGCCTCTAAATCTATCTGGTGCTTTCCGTAGTTCCTTAGGCGCTTCTTCTTGGGCAAATGAAAGGATTGCTAAAAAAGCGAAGGGTATAAAACATAAAAATTTGAGTAAACGAGTATTCATTTTTACCTTTTTTGATTAAACGAATAGGAGATTAGAGATTTTTCAAGAAATTCCCAACAAGCTCTTGGCTAGTAGGTTTGGAACACATGAACAAACGCTGTTTGTGAACCGCTTGCGGACGGGAAAGCCAACGGTTACTTTACTAGATTTGCTCTAGGTCGTGTTATTTTTTTCCTTATCCCTAACTTGGCGAAGCCAGTACCATAGAGGTCAGAAGTCAGACCGTTTATTTCATAAACTGTCAGAAGTCAGATTTGGCATCTGCAACACGTCTGACTTCTGACAAAAAAGCTTGCTTTTTGGTCTGACTTCTGACCTCTTGACTATCAATTCTTTAGAGGTAACTCTTGCCAAGTTTGCGCAGAAAATAATTTCTAAGGAACTAACTTGGCGAAGCCAGTACCATAATGAATAAATGATGAAATGAGTAAATGATGAAATGAGTAAATTTTGGCACTAGGTCCCTATTTAATCATTTTCTCATTTCTTGCCAAAACCTGTCCCGAACATCGGGAAAACCGTAAGATTTTACAGGTAAGGAATTAAATACGCTTAAAGGTAAAATTATTTGGTAGGAATCTAAATATTTTAAGAAGCAAACTTTATATAATTGAGTTTTCAGTCGTGGTCCGATTTATTTGCTTGCGATTTTTATCGGCTGCATAATTGCTGAATTTTTGCCAAATGATGGTCATCATGTTCTGCCACAAAGTAGGCTAAATCAATAATTTTCATAGGGGTTCCTAGCCGTGGATGCAAAGACTGTTTATTTAAATCTTCTTCTTTGACAGCTTGAAGTAATAAGATAAGCTGATTTCTAACTTCCTTAAAAGCGTCTATGATATTTTCAATAGATTGCTCATTATACTTGGCATCATAAGTTGACTGATTGGTCAAATCTGCGGTTTGTAACTCTGCTGCTCCCGTTATAATATCCGTAATTCGACTAAACCATAAGCTTTCCAAATTTAATAAATGCCCAGCATGTTCTTGGATAGACCAGTCATCGTCTTGAAATTTCACTAAAAATTCATCAGAAAATTGGAGGACTTTTTCTTCTAACCTCAATGGTGTTCCTGCTAATCTTTCTATAATGGAGGGTAATTGACCAGCGTCTGTAATTGTTGGAAACGTTCTATTGAACCAAGGCGTAAGTTTCATGATAAATTAGGCATTTTCTGTTTTTTTAGCATGATAAGAGAATGCTAAACGTATTTTATGATAAGGTATTGCTTCATTCAAATATTCAAAAATATCTTTCATTTTGAAGGGTGGCTGCATGGCTTCTATGGCTACTGCTATTTGTTCGTATTCTGTTTCCGTGAAATATTTGAATAGGTCTATTGGTTCACCTTTTTCATATAAATAGGCGATATGGGAATAAATAGTTACTGGATTTAATCCTCTTTTTTCGGCTATTGCTTCTATAGATAATCCTTGTTTATACAACTCATTGGTTAAGGTATAAGTAGACCCTTGTAGTTTTTCTCCTTCGGCAGTTTTAGTCTTTATGTATTCAATAATTTTATCCATAAAGATATTACCATAGAGTTGTAATTTTCGCTCTCCAACACCAGAAATTTCCATCAAATCGGCATCAATAGTGGGTCTTTTAGCCGCCATTTCTTCCAGCGTAGCATCTGAGAAAATAACGTAGGGCGGCACCCCTCTTTGTTGAGCCAATTCTCTTCTTTTGACCCGTAAAATTTCAAATAACTCATCTCTAACTCTTTCTCTTTTTGGTTTAGCTTTTGCTCTTGCTTTGGCTTGTTCTTTTCTGGATGCGGCTACTTGTGGACGAACTAATTCTACTTGTTTTTTATTAAATAATACCTCTTGACTTAATGGCGTTAAGCGCAAAACATTTTTAGCATCATAGGCAACTTCTAAAAAACCTAAGTTGATAAGCTGCATCATGAAAAATTGCCAATCTCGGTAACTCGCATCTCTTCCTGCACCATAGGTTTTAATATTTTGATAGCCTCGGTCAAATATTTCTCTTTTGCCCGACCCTCGCAAGACATCAATTAATAGAGAACTTCCGACACTTTGTTTGAGTCGATAGACGGCTGATAATGCTTTTTGGGCAATCACCGTTCCATCAAAATATTGAGGTGGATTTTTACAGACATCGCAGTTCCCACAATCTTTATCAAAGGGTTCGCTAAAATAATTTAATAAGATTTTTCGGCGGCAAGACATGGACTCTGCGTATTGCTGCATCCGCTCCAATTTTGCCAGTTTTAGATTTTCTTGAGCACTTTCATCATTCGTTAATATCTGCCGCAGGGTCATCACATCGGCATAAGAATAAAAGAGTAGGGTAGCGGCATCCGTCCCGTCTCGTCCTGCACGACCTATTTCTTGATAAAAACTTTCTATATTTTTTGGTAAATTGTAATGAATGACCCATCGAACATTGGATTTGTCAATGCCCATTCCAAAAGCCACCGTAGCACAGACGATTTCGACATTATCATTAATAAAATCTTCTTGTACTTTTGACCGTTGAGAAGCGGGTAACCCTGCATGATAGGCTTTTGCACTTAAACCTTTCATTTGCAATTTATCCGCTAAATTTTCGGTATTTTTTCGACTCAAACAGTAAATGATGCCCGGTTGATTGGGTCTTTTTTTGATAAACTGTATAATTTGTTCAAATTTCTTTTGTCCAGGTTTTACCTCTAAACTTAGATTTGGTCGGTCAAAAGAAGCAACAAATATTTTAGGTTGGTGCATACCCAATTGACCTGAAATATCTTTTCGAGTGGCTTTATCTGCCGTGGCGGTCAATGCTATAATTGGTGTGGCGGGAAAGTGGCGCTTAATGAATTTTAGTTGGGTATATTCTGGTCTAAAATCATGCCCCCAAGCGGATATACAATGTGCCTCATCAACTGCAAAAAGAGCAATTTGGATTCGTTTTAATAAGGATAAAAAATTAGGAGAGACTATTTTTTCGGGAGAAACATAAATTAAGTCAATATTTAAGTTGAAAATATCGTCTTCGACCGCCCGCTGTTCCATGGAAGATAAGGAGCTATTCAAAAAGGCTGCTTTAATACCATTAGCCCTTAAACTTTCTACTTGGTCTTTCATCAATGAAATCAGCGGCGAAACAACCACCGCTATACCATCCATTGTTACTGCGGGTATTTGGTAGCATATGGATTTTCCGCCTCCTGTTGGCATCAATACCAAGGTGTCATTTAGGTCATATACGGATTGTATAATATCCGCCTGCATCGGACGGAAATTATCGTAACCAAAATACTTTTTTAGTGCAGCCTTCGCCTTCTCTAATATCATTGTTTGATAGTTGTAAGTGGTAAGGAATGAATTAAAATTAAAATGCAAATTAAAATTAAAATTAAAAAAAGCACTGAAAATCAGAAAGTTATAATTTTAAGAATGAGCATTTATTTTTTCAGCGTTCCCTAAGTGGTGAGTGATAAATTTACCGCTCACCATTTACCACTTAATGTAAGGTGTTTAAAAATTACACAATTTGATTAGACTTGTTACTCTTTGAAAAGTGCTTAGCTGAAATTCGGATTTTTTCGATAGTTTGACTTAAAAAATCATTGAATAGGCCCTCTATTGAATTATTTTTTAAGCCAAAATAGCATGAGGAAAGTCAATTCCGAACCGCAAGGTGGACAGGGTGCTAAGACGTTTTCAGATGAGTGTTTTTTAAAGGGTAATAAGTCTATTGACAAACAGCAATGATTTTTCTTTAAAAGGGCCTCTTTTCCTAAGAAAATTTGTAAGTTTTTATTAGTAGATTGCAAAAAATAAAAAGCTAAACTAATTAAAAATGTTCTATTAATTTATCATTTATCATTCATCGTACCAAAGCACCTTACTTACCTTTTATAATTTATCACTTTCCACTAAACCGTTCCTCGATTTCTAACCCTCCAAATAGAAATTAATAATCGGATAGGTAAAATAACTGCTGTGATTATACTGCCAACTCCAAAGAGTAACATTTCAGCAGTAATGTATTTTCTCATAGTCTCTTGTTCTGGAATAGACATTTGGACAAGGAAATTTTCTACGCCTTTTTCATCTAAGAAAGTCTGAAAATAATTGAGTTCATTGACTAAGAAAAAAAGCAATATGGGAGTAATCGTAATGAGCGCAATTTTGATTTTTTCCCAATTAGCTAAAAAGGAAAATCTTAACAAAAAAATCAATCTAGTAAAGGTAATAAAAACAACAATAAAAAGAATATTGGCAAAATAGAAAGGATAATTACTACCCACTTTTGCATAGATGGGGTATAAAACACCTAAGACAATGATAAGCGTAATTAACCACCAAAGAACTTCTAATTTTAAGAAAAGAGACTGTTGTTGTTTGTCCATTATTTGTATTCGTAATCAAAATTCACAAAAGTAAAGCTAAATTGGAAGTTTTAAGGTGGAACTATTCTTAAATGAAGAAAAATTATGAAAAAATGACGAGCTAATAAAATTGATAGCAAAAAAAATTGCCATGCAAAAATGCACAGCAATCTAAATATTGTATGAAACTAATTTTGAAGTCGATTTTGGGTAATCCAAAGGTAAGTACATTTTAGATAGTTTGTTTTGTACTATTTTGGCTAAAAATGATACTATATTAACTTGTATGGAACTGATGCTTAATTAAGTTGTTAATATACTATAAAAGTGTGGTGTCGTTTATATTTTACGATTCCCATAATTATAAAACATTTTTGATTTAATTAATTTGATATGAAGGCATCATTAGAGAAAATTGCACCCGTTTTTGGTAGCTCTTTTAATGTTCGGAAATTTACAAATCCCAATACTTGTAAAAATCCACATTGGCATTTTCATCCTGAATATGAGATTGTGTACATTTCTAATGGGAAAGGTAAACGACATATTGGTAATCATATCTCTCAATATAAAGATGGAGATTTAATTTTTTTAGGCCCCAATTTACCACATTTTGGTTTCTGTGACCAATTTATGGAGGAACATGTGGAGATTGTCGTGCAGATGAAAGAAGATTTTCTAGGCAAAGAATTTTTTAATGTGCCAGAGATGTCTAATATTCGGCGTTTATTTGAGCGGTCAAAACAGGGGTTAATTTTTCATGCTGCGGTAAAAGAAAAAGTAGGCCCGACCTTAGTTGAGATGACCGAATTGGATAGTTTTGACCGACTTTTAGTTTTATTAAAAATCTTAAAATCTTTAGCTCAAACAGATAATTACACCGCCTTAAATGCCAGTGGTCTGACCTTAGAGGTACAATCCCAAAATTATTATCGAATTAATAAGGTCTATCAGTTTGTAGATACGCATTTCAAACGGGAGATTAGTTTAAATGAGATAGCTAAAGAAGTCAATATGACGGTTCCTGCTTTTTGCCGCTATTTTAAAAAATTAACGACTAAAACTTTTACGGTTTTTGTGAATGAATTTAGAATTGCCTACGCTTGTCAACTATTAGCGAATGGAGATTTCCCAATTTCCGAAGTTTGCTATGAAAGTGGATTTAATAATTTTTCTCATTTTAATAAACAGTTTAAACTCATTACGAGCAATAGCCCCTCTAAATATAGAAAGGAACTGAAAACATTTGTGATGTAGGAGGTCTTGAGGATTGTGGGAGAAGTTGTGACTAGGTTAAAATGAAAGGTATATTTATTTTAAGAATAGAATTTTCATATAATTCTCCTAAAATTAGTAAACCTTTACTATAATTGACTGATAATCAGTAAGTAGCTTTTTTTGATTTCTAATTTATTTTAACGTGAAAATAACGATTTCTTTAAAATAGTTTTTCTATTTTGCCGATTCAAAGAAAAATTGAATATGTTGTTTTTTCTTTTGTTTAAATATGGACAATTATATTCAATATGACCAAAGCTAAATAAATGTTTACACTAGAAGCAATCAAAACCATTAAAAAATCTGGTACGGTTGCGCCAAGTTCTAAGTTCCTAGTTAAAAAAATGACTAAACCAATTGATGATAATGATAATGTTGTTATTGTCGAATTTGGTACTGGAAATGGCGTGATTACCGAAGGAATTTTAGATAAAATAACGGATAAATCTCAAATCCTTTCCTTTGAACTAAACGAGGCGATGTATCAAGATGCCTTGGAGTCCTTACCAGAAGACGACCGTCTGCAATTACTCAACGAATCCGCCTTAGAGTTTGATAAAATTTTAAAGGAGCAAGAGATTGAAAAAGTTGATTATTTTGTGTCGAGCCTTCCTTTATCGCTGTTGAAAAAAACGGATATTCATTATTTAATGAGCAAAGTCACGGGCTTATTAAGCTACGGAGGTATGTTTATTCAATATCAATATAGTTTGGGAAAAAGGAATTTATTAAAAGGCTATTTTCCAAGTGTCCAACTTGGTTTCACCCCTTTAAATTTCCCCCCTGCTTTCATCTATTATTGTACGATGTTAGGCTAATTTTTAGTTGTAAGTGGTTAGACAATCGCTTAAAAAAGGAAGAACTACGTGTCGGACACCTCAAAGGTGTCCGACACGTTAGCCAAGCTGCTTTATTCCTTTTTTTGCCGATTATCTAGTAAGCTGTATATCATTGACTACTGACCACTTACAATTTACAATTTACAACTAAAAAAAGATGGCAAATACCTTTTTTAAAAGTGTGGTTGATTTTACAAAGAATGTAAAAACGACGGGTGCTTTATACCAAACTTCTAAGCAAATAGAAAAAGAAATTTGTAGCAAAATTAACCATGATACTAAAGTGGTGGTTGAATTTGGGACAGGTTTGGGGAATATCACTCAACGAATTTTGGATAATTTACCGCCTGACGGAAAATTATATTCTTTTGAGGTGAAAGCAGAATTTTTGGAAGATGTAAAAGACTTAATCCAAGATGATAGATTGGTGTTGATTAATGATGGCGCGCAAAATTTTGATAAATATGTCAAAGAAGAAGTGGATTGTTTTATCTCTTCTATTCCTGTGACGCTAATTCCTAAAGAGGTAGTAATATTGGCATTGAAAAAAAGTTATGCTGCATTAAAAACAGGGAAGTATTTTTGTCAAGTATTGTATTCGCCATTTCACAAAAAGAAATTTAGTGCAGTGTTTGAGGAAGTGGAGATTAAGCGGGCTGCTTCTGTTCCATTAGGTTTTATTCATCATTGCCGAAAAACTAATTAAATAGGAATGAACTTATTCAAAAATAAAATAGCTACCATTGGTTATTGGATGATAATGATAGCAGGGGTTTCTATGATAGCGAGCAATTGGTTTGATTTTGATGACCATTTACCTGTTACGATTATTAATGGAGTATTAGCTGCTATTGGTTTCGTTTTAATGTTATGGGGAATGAAAAAAGGTGGTGAATTAAAAGAATGATGAACGATGAATTCGTCAAGTAAAAAACTATTGCAAAATTAATTATTGATAATTATCTTTCTTATTATGGGTTTTGTTGACCCATTCATAAATTGAATAAAATAAACCCCATTTCGATAAGTAGGAAAATGCTGTAAACTATTTGGAAAGACCAAGCCATCTTCTACTTTAGCCCCTTGTACATTAAAAACGGTATAAGGAATTTGTTCTAAGCTGGACTCACCTACTTCTATACAAAAATAATAACTGGCAGGGTTGGGAAACACCCTAATTTCATCTCCTGAAACTATTGGCGAATTAGGTTCACAAGCATTGTCATTTAATAATCCACTTCTCGCTCCAATTAAGGCTGCCTGCATGCGCATGGCTTGTCCTTGGGTGAACATGGCTAAACAAGCATCTTCTGATAAATTCATGAAATTACTTGCATTATCTCGCCCTCCGCAACTAATGTTTTCACTTGTTTCACAATCTCCTTGATACCCATTTAATTGCTGTGGTAAATCCGCCACAAAATCATCTCCATTACAGCCATCGTTAAAAGGATGAAATAAATTAAAATAGTGACCTACTTCATGAGTACCTACTCGACCTAATTGAAAGTTAGGCAAGGCTGATGCAGATTGCCCAAAAAAATCTACTGAAATAACGACCCCATCTTCGTCAGGGCTATTTTCTCCCGGTTTAGAAGCAAATCCTGCAAAATTAGGGACTAATCGAGTTACCCAAATATTCAAATATTGCTCCGTATTCCAAGCATCTTTTCCACCTCTTTCAGTATGATAAATATTATCTTCACTTCTGATAAATACATTATCTTCATCGGTGGCTGTTCGGGTGATTCCATTTGTTGTCTCCCCTTCTGGATTTATCGTTGCTAAACAGAAATTAAAACCAACATCCGCAATTCTATCTTGAAAATCAGGATGAACTTGGTCTAAGTTTTCATTTAAGGCATTAAAATCTCTGTTTAAAGCATCTATCTGACTGTGAATTTGTTCATCAGAAATATTTTCTACTACTGTTGGATAAACTACGTGAACCACTACAGGAATTGTGATTTGTCCACGACTCCTAGCAATACTTTGATTATTTTTAATGTATTCTTGAGTGAAAATTTCTAATTGTTGATGGGTTGCTTCATCATAGTATTTTTGGCTTTCAAAGCATTTGCGTTCTGTTGTTTGTGCTACTAAAGAGGACAGCAAAAATAATCCCAAAAAAAGAAGGTATTGTTGTTTTGAGAATAAGGAAAGATAATATGTTATTGGTCGTCGAGTCAATAGAGTAGAGTTAAGGTAACATAGCTCTCTGAGCTGTAAAAAAAGTAACATAGCTCTCTGAGCTGTGAAAAAGGTAACATAGCTCTCTGAGCTGTAAAAAAAAATTATTCAATAGCTATGAAACG
>CAYMSC010000076.1:0-2384 GCA_964392805.1 uncultured Saprospiraceae bacterium | reverse complement strand
AAGGTAACATAGCTCTCTGAGCTGTAAAAAAAAATTATTCAATAGCTATGAAACGAGGGAATAACCAAAAAGATTATTTTTTAACAGTTGACCAATTTACTAATCAGGATATTGCTTACCATTAGACAACTAGACTATTTATTATTATTTATTATTATTTATTATTATTTATTAAAGTGGCACAACTGATAAACCTAAAAGCTCTCATTTGCTGGTTTAGATACCTATTAAAGCTTCTTTTTCTTTTTCTTTTTCTTGTAAGGTGAAATTGGTTCAGCAACACTTAATGATGAAGGAATACCCATAGAATAAAACTTACTAGAACGTTTGAAATGTATTTCTAAATAATTTTTAAGATTCATTGCATAGTTTTCAAAAACAGCTTCTTTAAAATAGGAGGCTTTAGGTGGAAGATAAGCTACTGGAATTTCTGGAATCGTAGTGATAGTGAAATTTTGGTAATTTAGTGCTGCATCTATATCAATAAAGTACACAATCCCATCTATTGTGGATTGGATTAAATTTTTTATAGTTAATTGTTCCTGAAAAAATAAATGTAGTTGCTCAGTCGATATTTTAAATAGCATCCAGCGATGAAATTCCTCATTTTCATCCACCCATGAAAATAGAAAGTCTTCATTTCTATTGTTTATAAAATGGGATAAAATCGGACCTTCCTCATACAATAAGTCACCGATTTTTTTTATTTCGAAGCCCAATTCTAGAGATTTAATACCATTTATTTTTTCCATAATATTTCTTAAAAATTACATTGAATTAAATCGACTGACTACTATTCTTACCATACAATGCTATTATAAATTTGATATTATTGCAAATTTTGAAACCAAATCTACCTTCTCATAAGAGAAAAACGTGAAATGACCTTTATCGTTTATGATACCAGAAACACCATCTGCTGCTGCTAAAGTTCCTTTTGCTATGTTTTTTCCTAATCGTTGATAAGCTTTTACGGACATTAATTCTTTTAATTCATCGAACCTTCTTTTGGCATTTTCTTCTGTGTCATATAAAGATAAGCCCATACTTTTACATTTAACATCTGGTGGCTTAGTATTAAACCGTTGCTTGTTTTTGAAAAATTGCGGCTTAAAATTGCTTGCATGTTCAATGGGAGGGAATACCCATCTATAAGCTACCTCCTCTTTTTCTTTATAATCTATAGATGGGCAAGGGATAGTTAGTTCATCCAACCATTTTTGATTTTTGAAAATTTTGTTAGACATTTTGATTTAGTTTTCTCAAATAATTTTCTAATTCGCTTAGGGTGTCTCAATCAACTCAATCAACAAATCCACCGCCTCTCGAACAAAAGCAGGGTCTTCCGCATAAGTTTCGCGCTCTTTAACAATAATATTTTTAGGCAATCCTTCTTTTAGCCGATTGAAAAAAGCAGCATCTGATTTTTTATCTTCTAAAACACCTCCTTTGATAGAATATCGACCAACGCCTCCTTTGGGAATCATAAAATAAGCTTTGTCTTTGGTGTGTTGTAGCCGTTCGATAATACTATCAGCTACTCGGAGGATTTCTGTTTCATTTAATCTTGGAACAAAAACGACGGGGCTATGGAAAACAATTTGATGGTCTTTAAATTCATCTGGAACTTCATTCGGCGGTACTAAAATACCTAGATGTTCTGCCCCTCCAGGACATAAAACTTGCGGTAAACCCAACTTCCCTGCAACAGTCAATCGTTCTGGACCACCAGCCCGTAACACCCCCCATACATCATCCGCAATTTCGCCCATCGCATAATCAAAAACGGCCCCAATAATCCCTTCTTTCATCATCTGTTCCATTGCTTGTCCACCAGAACCGACTGCATGAAAGACGATTACTTCATAGCCTTTGGATTCAATATATTTAATGGCTTCCATAGAACCATTGGTCAAAACCCCTAAATTAGACATGCCAATCAAGGGTTTATCGCCTTTTTCCATCACAAACTTGGTTTCAACGGCTGCCATACCA
Source organism: uncultured Saprospiraceae bacterium (assembly GCA_964392805.1). GTDB lineage: Bacteria > Bacteroidota > Bacteroidia > Chitinophagales > Saprospiraceae > JAFMDF01. The sequence goes on along the minus strand of CAYMSC010000076.1, from coordinate 389 downwards.
CAAGCTGCTGCAGCTGCATTTGCCAATATTTTTCTAGTAAATGGATTTAATTTTAGAATATCACTAACCGAAAACATCATGGTAATATCCTTAATTCCCACAAAGCCAGTCATGTCTCCTGCCGCAATCGTCGATACCATAATTTTAGGAAAACCATAGGGTAGGGCTTGCATGATTTCGCAACAAGTTGAAGTTCCTTGGGTGCCGCCTAATCCTAAAACAGCATGCACTTCATTTTTTACAATCTTGTTATTGAGTATTTTGATACTTCCTTTGACTACAAACGGATTAGATTTTTCTCTGGTCGGGTCTTTTAGTAATTCTTTGATAGAACCGCCGCCTGTGGAAATGACTTTTCCTCTTGAAATGTCCGCTTTGATGCCTGCTTT
>CAYMSC010000075.1:15258-18844 GCA_964392805.1 uncultured Saprospiraceae bacterium | reverse complement strand
CAAAATAACCTAAAAAAAATAACTCTTCCAAAGAACTTATCTTTGAAAGAGTTACGTATTTATAAATTAAAGGTTGCTATGTTTGATTTAAACCATAGGTGCTTCTTTTTTCATGAGCGCACCCACTATTAAAGAAAGGATTACATTCCAAAAAAGAGCATTGAAAATAGAACTCACGGCAGTCGCTACTGGTGTCATAAACATTTCTGTCATTCCCAAAGCTTGCTCTATTTGTTCTTCTGACATTCCTGCTTCCTCCCATTGACTCATTTGAAATTCTAACACTGACGGCATAATATCAGGTCTAATAAATCCATGGTATACAAAAGCAAAAACACCGATTAAAATTCCTGCAAAGAGTCCTATTAAAGCGCCCAATTTTACACATCTACCAAAAGTAATGTAACCGCCTAATTCTTCATCTCTATGTTGTTTTATTGCATAGTATAAAATGACAATTGTAGATATGGTTAATAGAATACTTGGATAGTATATTCCCTCACCTGTGCTATAATTTATCAATCCGACAGTATCTAAAATTAGTTGTATGGCAATGAATGCTAATGCTGCAATTCCTCCATAACGTAGCGCAGTTGGCATTGCGGGGACATCAGCTTGGTCAATAAAATCTATATTTTCATCAAAATTCTTCATAATTAAGTTGATTTTAGTTTATTAATGAATTGAATTGATTATGGAGTTAAAGATGAGATAAAAAAGAAGAAATCTATAATTTCTTAGATAAAACGTTGAAAATTGTAGAAAAACAGCGGTTGACGTAAACCCCAAAAGTTTAAAGAGTTGAAAAGTTGCCATTGATTACCCCTATAATTTTTCCTTTAAAAGTAGTACCAATATGGGGGGAGTTATATGATTTTGATTGCACTTCGTTTCTAGAAAAAGTCCATTCTTCGGAAGTATCAAAAATGCTAAGGTTGGCTTTTGCTCCTTCTTGTAGCGTAGGAATAGGTAAGTTTAATATTTTTCTAGGCTGAATCGCTAATAAATTGACTAAGGTCTCTGGTGTCAATTTATCGCCAAAATGGGTATTTAATAAGGCAAAAATAGTTTGTAGTCCTATAATACCAAAATCAGCATAAACAAATTCTAATTTTTTTGCTTCGGTTTCTAAAGGTGTATGATTAGAATTAATGACATCAATCGTTCCATCTTGAATGCCTTTAAATAGTGCTTTAGCATCTTTTTGCTCTCTTAATGGAGGACTAAGTTTATAATTTGGGTCAAAATTTTCCAAAGATTCGTGCGTATAAATAAGGTGCATAATAGAGACAGATGCTGTTACTTTTAATTTTTTGGCTTTTGCCGCTTTGATTAATTTGACCGATTCAGCAGTAGAGATATTATGCACATGTAATTTGGAGTCCGTATAAGCCAATAAATCCAAATCTCTTTTTAACATTAAAGTTTCAGACAGCGCAGGGATGCCCTTCATGCCTAATTTGGTGCTAATTTCACCTTCGTGTAGTTGACCGCCTTTGCCAAGCGAAACATCGTGCGGATGGTTGATTAACACCCCATCAATACCTTTTATATAGTGCAAGCCTCTTTTCATCAAACCTGCCGAAGCTATAGACTTGGCGCCATCTGAAAAAGCGACTGCCCCAGCTTTTGCCATATCATAAATTTCTGCTAAATCTCCTCCAGCACATTCCCGTGATACTGCGCCAATTGGATAGAAATCAACCAATTGGGTATTGTTTCTTAAAAAACTGACTTCAGATTTGGAGTGAATTGGTGGAGCCGTATTTGGAAAACAAGCCAAAGCAGTAAAACCACCTGCTGCTGCTGCTGCTGTTACGGAGGCAAGGTCTTCCCGATGTTCAAAACCAGGTTCGCCAACTTGAGCGCCGATATCTAACCAACCGGGAGAAACTTGTAAATTTTTACCTTCAATTAATTTGGCAGACTTAGCAGATAGGTTTTTGCCAATTTCTTTAATAATTCCTTTACTGACCAACATATCTACTTTTTTTCCATTGTGTTTGGAATTTGGGTCGATAATGGTCGCGTTTTTGATTAAAAACATGGAGCTAAATTTATAAAGAAGGTAAATTTTTTAAAATCGGTGCAAAATAGAAATTTTTTGAAAACTAGGGACTGATTTGATAAATTTTTACTTTGTAATTTAGGGAAGAAATAACTGGCTAAATAAAAAGCTTATCTACAAATTTTATACTTTTACAAATAGATGTTAAAACATTATTTAACTTAGTTAGTTAATACAAAGAACAAAATAATTTTTATGAAAAATATATATCAATTTTCTGTAAAAGATGTTAATGGGGAAACCGTTAGCTTAGAAAATTACAAAGGAAAAGTATTACTAATTGTCAATACGGCTTCAGAATGTGGTTTTACTCCTCAACTAAAAGGTATGGAGGCTTTATATTCGGAATATAAAGACAAAGGAGTAGCTGTTTTAGGTTTTCCTTCTAATGATTTTGGTGGACAAGAGCCTTTAGACGGGATTGAAATTCAAAATTTTTGTGAATTGAATTTTAAAACGACCTTTCCGCTGTTTGAAAAAAGTCATGTAAAAGGCAGTAAGCAAAGTGAATTATTCCAATTTTTGAGTTCTAAAAAAGAAAATGGGGCAGTTAATTCTACTCCCAAATGGAATTTTCATAAATATTTAGTAGACAAAGAGGGAAATGTGGTCGACTACTTTTATTCGATTACCAAGCCTGATTCTAATAAAGTGAAAAAAGCGATTGATAAATTATTGAATTAACTGACAAGCAAAAGGGCGGAAAGATGGAAATGTTGAAATATAGGGGTGCTTAGCTACTCCGCCCACAAACAAAAAACATGAAAGTAGATATTCTGGCAATTGGGGTACACCCTGATGATATTGAGTTGTCCTGTAGTGGAACGCTGTTAAAGCATATTGCACAAGGTAAAACGGTGGGTTTACTAGACCTAACGGTGGGGGAATTAGGGACTAGGGGTAGTGGCCCCTTGCGGTTGGCGGAGGCGGCAGACTCTGCTAAAATAATGGGTGCAGCCTTTAGAACAAACCTTGGTATGGCAGATGGTTTTTTTGAATATTCTAAAGAAAATATTTTAAAAATCATACCCATTATTCGAGAATGCAAGCCAGAAATAATTTTAGCCAACGCATTGGTAGATAGACATCCAGACCACGGTCGAGCAGCAAAGTTAGTAGCAGATGCTTGTTTTTATTCAGGTCTATTGCGGATAGAAACTTTTGATGAGGAAGGGAATGCCCAAGAAAGATGGCGACCAAAAGCACTTTATCACTATATTCAAGACCGTACGAGAGAACCCGATTTTGTGGTGGATATTACGGACTACATCGACAAGAAATTTGAATTAATTCTTGCTTTTAAATCTCAGTTTTTTATTGAAGACCAAGAAGATAAGGAGTTGAGTACGCCTATTTCGGGTAAAGATTTTCAAGATTATATGCGGGCTATTGGGCGGGTTTATGGGCGGAATACTAATATGGAATATGCGGAGGCTTTTAATGTGGCTCGAACTATGGGGGTGAAGGATTTATTTGATTTGGTTTAGGGTTGAAGTTGAAGTTGAAGTTGAAGTTGAA
>CAYMSC010000075.1:0-15158 GCA_964392805.1 uncultured Saprospiraceae bacterium | reverse complement strand
AGCATAGCTAGGAGGATAGGACCACGGATTAGGCGGATAGAGCGGATTTACACTGCCTGCTCCGATTTTTCATCGGAGGATTTTCTTTTGGGTCGTGTTCTTGGATAGGATTTTTGATTTTTTGATTTTTGAGATTGAAGTTGAATTTGAATTTGAATTTCCCATTTTATAACTTATCAAGAAGAATAGAACCCACATATTTTCTTTTGGGTCGTGTTTTTAGATAGATTTTTTCAGAAACTTTTGTGGACTGTGTAGTTCAAAAAACAATTTTAACTTCAATAGACAACATTTTACAACCTACCTTTAGGCTTTAACCAATCATTCGCTAATTTTAACTGCCAAATTGTCACATTAACTTTTAAAAAGCTGTATCTTTGCATTTGCAAACAAAGAAATTTATCAATCAAATTAAATTGGCATTACATGTATAATGACAATCCAACCTTAGAAGGCGTAGAAAAAAAGATAGACGAAGCAAAACAAGGGGAAGTTTTTTACCAAGCGGCAGCAGCAGAAGGTGGTAAAAAATTCTACATTGAGAGCTACGGTTGTCAAATGAATTTTAGTGATAGTGAAATTGTTGCTTCTATTTTAGGAGAAGCAGGGTTTAGTCCCACTCGAAATATGGAAGCATCAGATTTGATTCTGATTAACACTTGTTCGATTCGAGAGAAGGCGGAACTGACGGTTCGTAAGCGGTTGCGCATATTTGATAAGGTAAAGAAACAACGACCGGGTATGCTAGTCGGGGTTTTAGGTTGTATGGCAGAGCGATTGAAGAAGAAATTTTTAGACGAGGAGAAGCTAGTCGACATCGTAGTTGGGCCAGATGCTTATCGAGATTTACCAAAGTTGGTAGCAGGGGCAGAAGATGGAAATAAAGGGGTAAATGTCTTTTTATCTAGGGAAGAGACGTATGCGGACATTAGCCCAATGCGTTTGGATTCTAATGGCGTTTCTGCATTTATTTCTATTATGCGAGGCTGTGATAATATGTGTTCTTTTTGTGTAGTTCCTTATACAAGAGGCCGAGAGCGTAGTCGAAATGCTTTTACTATTGTTGCAGAAGCAACGAATTTAGTGGAACGAGGCTATAAAGAAGTGACCTTGTTAGGGCAAAATGTGGATTCTTATAAATGGGAAAATCCAGAGACAAAAGAGAAAGTGACCTTTGCGGAATTATTGATAATGGTTGCCAAAGTATCGCCAGAATTGCGCGTTAGATTTTCTACCTCTCATCCTAAAGATATTACGGACGAAGTGTTGTTTGCCATTAGAGATTATGAAAATATTTGTAAGTACATTCACTTACCTGTACAGTCTGGAAATAGCCGAGTGCTCGCATTAATGAACAGGACTTATGACCGTCCTTGGTATGAACAAAAAGTAGATAGAATCTATGAATTGATACCAGATTGTGCGATTTCATCTGACATAATTACAGGTTTTTGTACAGAAACAGAGGAAGAGCATCAAGATTCATTAAGCATTATTAGCTATGCAAAATACAGTATGTCTTATATGTTCTTTTATTCAGAAAGACCGGGCACATTAGCAGAACGAAAATATGAAGATGATATTCCACTAGCAGTGAAAAAGCGAAGATTAACAGAGATAATTGAGTTGCAAAACGATATTTCAAGAATCGAGAATGCGAAGGATATAGGGAAGACTTTTAAAGTATTAATTGAAGGGGATTCAAAAAAATCTGAATTAGATTTTAAAGGAAGAAATTCACAGAATAAAATGATTATCTTCCCTAAAAAGGAAGGTTTGAAGGCAGGGGATTATACCTATGTGAAAGTAAAAGAATCGAATAGTGCTACTTTGAAAGGAGACATCGTATCAATCTAAACAGGAAATGGGCAGGCCCAAACCACTTAGACTATAAACAGAAAGCGAACAATTAATGAACTTACAATCCATCAAACAACGATATGGCATCATAGGCCGCTCAGAAGGTTTAGACCGAGCTTTGAGTACGGCTATGCGAGTAGCGCCGACAGATTTGTCTGCCCTAATTATGGGAGAAAGTGGGGTGGGGAAGGAAGTTTTTTCAAGAATTATACATCAACTAAGCCCTAGAAAGCACGAAAAATTTATTGCAGTAAACTGTGGCGCAATTCCAGAAGGGACTATTAATTCGGAGTTATTCGGACATGAAAAAGGCGCTTTTACAGGTGCAACTGGAGAGCGTAAAGGCTACTTTGAAAGCTATAATAAAGGCACGATTTTTTTAGACGAAATCGGGGAGATGCCTTTAGAAACACAAGCGTTTCTTTTGAGAGTGTTGGAATCTGGGGAATATATTAAAGTGGGGTCTTCGAAGAGCTTACGAACAGATGTACGAGTAGTCGCAGCGACCAATGTTGATTTAAAAGACAGAATTAAAAAGGGGAAATTTAGAGAAGATTTATATTATCGACTCAATATCGTTCCTATTATTGTCCCCCCGCTGAGAGAGCGGCAGGAGGATATATATCCTTTGTTTAGAAAGTTTGCGGTAGATTTTGCAGAAAAATATCGAACAACTTCTATTCAAATTGATGATAGAGCTCGATTATTATTTGAAAGTTATATTTGGCCGGGAAATATCCGAGAATTAAAAAATATATCGGAACAATTATCTGTTATCTCTGAAGAGAAAATGATAACGGCAGAAGATTTGGTCGATTTTATGCCTAATATTTTAAATAGAAATCTACCAAGTATCGGTACTGGGAAAAATAATGGCGATGTTGGAAATATGGCAGAAAGAGAAATTCTCTATAAGCTTCTTTTTGATATGAAACAGGACCTCAATGACTTGAAACGATTAGTGGTTGAGTTAGTAAGTACCAATGATTTGCGGATGCCTGATATGGCGAACCTACCTCAATTAGCTCCACCTACTATGCCTACAGAGCGTTTTGGACAAAATGAAGCTACCCGAAATTTTGATGATTATGTATTCGATAGGGAGGCAAAAAGACCCTATAAAGAAGGAATGGACCGCCCAATTTTGATTGACAACAATAGACCAATTTCAAACTACGATAGTGCAGAAGAATTTGAAGAAAATTTGTCCTTGGCAGATAATGAAAAAGAATTGATTCAAAAAGCATTAAAAAAGCATAAAAATAGAAGAAAAGATGCTGCTAGTGAATTGGGGATTTCAGAACGGACTTTGTATCGGAAGATTCAATTGTATGATTTGTAATTCAGTTGGCAGTGGGACAGTTGGCAGTTTGCAGTCCACAGATGGCACCTAGATAATTTAAGGATTTAGCAAAAAATTACCTACGCAGCCTAACTAGAAGGATTGGAACACGGATTTAATGGATTCAACGGTTTCTTTACTTGATTTGCTCTAGGTCGTGTTCTTTTTTGCGTAGGCTATTTTTTTCGTCGGCTCTAAATACCTATAAATGGTTTAAATTTAATTAATTACATATTTATTTTTAACGATATTCATCATTCAATCCCGATAATTTCAATCTGGACAAAATTGGTGAATATATTCCAGTATATGAAAATAGCAAAATGGTTTATAGTTGGATTAGTAGCTTATAGTTTAAATAGTTGCTATTCTTTTAAAACTGCGGGTATTCCGCCGGGATTACAGACTTTTTATGTGGAAGAATTTGATAATACAGCTTTAAACGTAGTGCCTACCTTAGCCATAGATTTTACCCAAAAATTAATTACTAAAGCTAGAATAGAAGGAAAATTATCCTATACAGAATTTGAGCCGCATGTTGATTTTAAAGGAGTGATTACCAATTATTCTGTAACGTCTCAAGCTCCTGAAGAGGGCCAAACGACTGCTTTCAATCGGCTTGAAATTATAGTTAAAGTTACCTATACCAATAATTTAGAGGAGGACTCTGAAAAAAGTTGGGAGGATAAAACCTTTAGCTTTTTTGAAGATTATCCAAGTGATGTTAATTTACTGGATGTGCAAGATGATTTAATCGAGAATATATCTGACCAAATCATCGAAGATATTTTTAACGCGGCTTTTTCTGGTTGGTAAGTGATGGGTAAAAACTTACCTATTTACCACTTAAAACCCTGGTCTTCTATCAATAACTCTTGGTTTAGCAACGGTTTTAACCGGTACATTTTGATTAAAATTTTCAATGGTGACCACTGTTCTACGATTTTTTTGATGCGCTTCTTCAGAACATTCTACGCCGTCATAACAATCATTTACGTGGCGAGTTTCGCCGAATCCTAAAGCTTTGTGAATACGATAGCTTTCTATTCCCCTTTCAATTAAATATTGCTTTGCAGATTTTGAGCGATTTCTTGATAACCAGCGATTATAATCTGTTTCTCCTCGACTATCCGTGTGAGAGGCTAGGGAAATTTCCATACTTTGATATTCCTTCATAATCATTGCGATATAATCCAAATCATTGGCAGCATCTGCTCGAATGTTATCTTTGTCGAAATCGTAGTAAATATTATTTAAAGTAATTTCCTGCCCCACTTGGTAATTACCAGAAGGGTCACCTGTCATGTATTCGTTGATATATTCGGGCGTAATATTCCCCGCATTAGGGTCGAGACGGTCTAATTCTAATTCTACTAAAGCATTCATGACTACGGTAGAATTACAAGGAACTTTCATCGTAGAAACTTGAGTTTGCCCTTCTTTGAAATTTAGTTTCTTGACGATAATATCGTATTCGCAAGTACACTCGATACACATGTTAAATTTGCCATCAAAATCAGTTTGTAAGGTCGTAATTTGTCCCGTACACTTATCAATTAAGGTAACCTCTGCGCCAGGAATATACTTAGGGAAATTTTTATTTTTTACGGCTCCTTTAAGTTTAATACAATTTCTTTTCGCAAGCGGAATACAATATGCGGTATTCTCCATGAGTTGAGCACCTGTTAATTGTTGGCGAGTTGGCCGATAATAGTCTTTTTCTGCGTAAAAGGAATAGGTCTTATTTTCTTCTAAAAAATAATTAAAAGCACCTGCTGAATTGGTTGTAAACGAGGCATCTGCTCGAACTACCCCACCTTGAACTTTTATCCCAAAATCACCACCAATATTATTGGTTAAAATAGTATTTGGCATTTGCGATTCGTCTTCATAAGCCAGCCAATTGTCTTCGGACTTTAATAATGCCACTCTTGCATTTTCTAACTTTTTTCCAGTCTTAGCATCACAAACAGCTATTTGGTGCATCCCTGATTTTCCTGCTCCTATGATGGCATTAGGATTATCTGGATCTGGGTCAAAAGGGTCTTTTTTATTGCTTGTATCATCCGTTTTTTCCCAACGATAGATATCATCTTGACCAGCACCACCAGGTCGATTGGAGGAGACATAGCCCATTTCCTCTTCGGTATCTATATAAAACCCAAAATCATCTTTTTTAGAATTGATAGGCTTTCCTACATTTTTTCGGTCTGCCCAAGAATTTTCATCACTTTCAGTAGATTTTTCTACCACAAAAATATCCAATCCTCCTAAACCTTTATGCCCGTTGGAGGCAAAGAATAACTTATCTTTTTGACTAATAAAAGGAAAGATTTCATTGCCTGAGGTATTGACAGTAGGGCCTAAATTAACAGGTTCGCCCCATTTATTTCCTTCTTTTTTACTAACATATATATCCATTCCACCAAAACCACCAGGACGGTCTGAAGAAAAATAAAGTCGTTGTCCATCTATCGAAAGGGTAGGGTGGCAAGTAGAATATTCTTTATCAGAAAAAGGCAATTCTTTAACATCTTGCCAATTTTCTCCTTCTCCTTTTGCACTAAAAATTTTTAATTCTTTAGTTTCTTCGCCATCACTTTTTTTCTTACTAGTACGAGTGAAAATCATTTGCTTATTGGGTGCGCTAAAAGTGGCAACCCCATCGTGAAAATTACCATTTACTTCTCCTTTTAATGGCTTTGCGTTTTTGTATTTATCGTCCTCTTTTTCTACATAAAATAAATCAGAATAATTGTCATTGGTCCATTTGTCGGTATTATTAGCCACCTTTTTATTTCCTCTCATGGAGGTAAAGACTAATCCATTTTTATGTGGAATAGGACTAAAATCGTGATGCTCCGTATTCAAATCTTTTAGATTAAAAAGTTTGATGTGTTTGTGGTTTTCAAATTTTTTAATCTCCGCACAATCTTCAATAAAGGACCTAGTTTTGTCCTTACTTTTGGTCTGAAATGCTTTATACCATCGGATAGCATCTTCACATTTACCGTTTGCTTGTAAGCTACTAGCATACTGAAAGATAGTTTCATTATCTTGTACCTCATTGATGATTTGAGCATACCAATATTCGGCGGCTTCATATTTACTATTCAACATAAAACTATTGGCTAGCTTAAGTTTGATATCATAAGTCTGTTTGTCATCTTCTAAGTTTTGATAATAATCAGCGGCGGTTAAATATCCTAGATTATCATAGACTTTATCTCCTTTTTTTTGGGCAAAGAGATTGGTAGAAAAGCTAACTAAAAATAAGATGATTACTATATTTTTCATGATAATTGATTGTCGGTTATCAGTTGTAGGTTGATATTTGACCAAATTTAAAATGATGGGTGAAACGGGTAGAAAAGCCTTTAGGCTTTCCCGTCAAAGACCTTTAGGTCTGTAGCTTTTCAAGATAACATATGTCTAGCCTAAAGGCTAGAGACCCGAAAGCCTAAAGGCTTCACTACCCCTCAAATCCTGCTTGGTCAAACACTAAAAGGTGATTAATTCACCCTTTATCGAAGTCGATTTTAGAAAAATCGGATATTATTTACTTTTTCGTTATCATTTTTGAATAAATATTCAAGCATCACTTCAAAACTTCCTTTAGTAGAAGTATTCAATTCTGTGAGGGCATAATCAACACCCACCGCTAATTTTAGTTGTTGAGAAACAGGAAACTGTGCAAAGACATCTATTGATTCATTCCAGCGATAACTACCTCCAACCCAGAAGGATTCCAAGAATAGAAAACTTAAATTTAAGTCAATTTCCTTAGGTGCATTAGGCACATAACTCACCAACACAGACGGTCTCAAGTGAACCTTTGGGCTAATTTTGAAGACCACTCCTCCCATCAAATAGTAGGCTCTTAAATTATTTAAATCGGCAAAACCGCTATAAGCTTCGCTTGTAATAGCGTTTCGTAAAAAATTGGGTACAGAGGCCCCTAGATAAAAATTGTCACTAGCGTAATATAAACCCATCCCAAAATTAAATGCACTATTAGAAGGTGCTCCAAAAGGAATGGCAACATCTATATTGTCGATTAAATCTGCCTTTGTCCAATCAAATCTTGTGAAATCGAACTGGGCATTAATACCAAGGCTCAATTTTGAATCATTCCGAAAATTAATTCGATAAGCATAATCTAATTTAGCATAAGTCGTATTGAAAATACCTATCTCATCTGAAATTAAGGATAGACCTACACCACTTCTATCACCAGCAATCGGAGCATGTGCGAATGCCGTAATGGTTTTTGGTGCGCCTTCGAGTCCTTGCCATTGATGGCGATAATGTACCCCTACATTAAGTGCCTCCGCACTACCAGCATAAGCAGGATTATATTGTAGTTTGTTAAAAACAAACATGGTGTATAATCGGTCATTTTGTGCATCTACCGAAGTAGCGGATAAAACTAGGAGGAATAAAATTTTAAAAATTATTCGCATATGTTGTTTTTTTCGATTTGCTGACAAATTCGAGGGGGTATAATTTGTCAGCAAATCATCTTTTCGACTGCCAATTATTTGTCCAAGAAATAATTAGCAGAAGGTTACCTAAATATCGTTATAAAACCTTGGAACTTTTCCGAGCCTTCTCCGAGCCGCAGGAGATAGAAATAAGTACCAGATGGTAGCGGTAAATCGTTATGTGTGCCTGCCCAATTGTTTTGATAATTTCTTGTTTCATACACTTTATCCCCCCAACGATTGAAGATTTTTAATTCATTTTCTGGAAATTGGTCAATACAAGAAACCAAGAAGAAGTCATTATTGCCATCGCCATTAGGGGAAATAATATTAGGAATTAGACAAAGCCCTGAACCTTCACTACCCGTTACGCCGATAGTGACAATTGCCGTATCACATAATTCTTCGCAGAATTGACTGCAAATTTCATAACGGAAATTATCGAAGCCAAAGAAATTTTCCTGTGGTTGATAAGTTAAAGTGCCATCTTCATTTTCAACTAGTTCACCATTATCGGGGAATTTAGTAATGATGAAATCAAAATCTTCATTAGGCAATATATCATTCTCAAAGACATTTATATTCAATGTATCATTGAGGTTGATTTCAAAATCATCTGAATTAGCTATTGGCATTTTTTCTGAAATGACGATAAGGGTATCGGTAGAATATTGTTCACACGCACCATTGCTCAATGCCCATACAAACACATTGCTACCAGGGTTTAAATTCTCCACGAAAGTGATAGGGTCGGTAGGGTTGGCAATATTTGCGTCTGTATCCGTTAACCATTCTCCTGTGCTAAAAGTCGGAAATTCAGCAGTTAAGGTTAATTGGTCTTCCTCACATAAAATAGTCATTTCATCTCGAATAAGGGCGTTATCAGGTGGTATATCATTGATGGTAAATCGAACCGTATCTGCTTCAAAACTAGGACAGTTAGCTTGACTAATGGTCCAAATAAATTGATAAGTATTGCCAGGTTCTAAACCTTCTATTGCTGAATTTGGGTTTCCTGCCTCTACGATGACGACGCCTTGTCCTGTTTGTGCGTTGGATTGTGTCCATATACCAATAGCATTTGTGAGTGGGGTCGCATTGAGATTCAAGTTCGATGTTTCACATACTTCTTGGTCCGCACCCGCAATAGACCTATCACTTAAAAGATTATTCACCATGACCATGACGGTATCTGCTGCTTGAGTCTGACACAGACTACTAGAAACGGTCCAAATAAATTGATTTAAACCTATTTGTAAATTAGTCGCTTCTGTAGCAGCATTGCTAGGATTGACAATAGTAGCACCCGTAGGAGAGGACCAAATGCCATTTACATTAGCAAGTACTTCTGCCTCCAAGAAGACCGTAGACGCAGCACATAAATTTTGGTCAGGTCCAGCATTAATTTGGAATGCTCCTTCGTTCATTACGGTAACAGTCGTTTCATTGGAAGCTTCTACTTCACAACCGTTAACAATAATGCGTAGATAGTAGTCACCAGCTTGATTTTCAACAATATTCCCTAAAGTCAAAGAAGGGTCTGTTGTTGCTCTGACTAAGGCATTTGTAGCAGCATTAAACCATTCGTAACTAACTTTATCTCCTTCGTTAAAACTAAGCGTACTGCTAATTTCGAGGACTACATCTTGCCCAGCACAAACTGGACTATTATTGGTGATTGTTGGTTGTTCAGGCAAATCATTGATGAAAACTTCGGTAGTTGAAGAAGTAATACCCGTACAACCTTCGATTTGAATTACTGCAAAATAAGCCCCTTCATTTATACTAGTAGCGGGGGCGATAATAGGACTTGGTTGATTGGAGGTAAATCCTGCTGGGCCAAACCAAGTGTAAGTTGCACCATCAAAAAATGGCACAGACAGTTGTATAATATCGCCTTCACATATTTGATTGTCTTCACTACTGTTATTACTAGCCAATATATCTGAACTTACATCCAAAACGGTTAATTGTACCGTATTTGAAAATCCAGAAATACAATCTGCTCTAGTTACTCTCACCACATATTCACCAGAATTGGCAGCCGAAGCATTGCCTATTATTATCGTAGGGGTAGTCGTTGTTCTTAAAGCCAATAATTCCCCTGCTTCATTTTGAATAAACCATTCATAATTTACATTTGCACCATTTTCAGTGCTAGCAGTCAATACTATATCATTGGTACCACAAACAACCATTGACTCTGCGACTAGGGTAGGGGTAATCAATTCGTCAAAAACGCTAATGACCACAGACCGACTATCAGAGATACAATTGCCACTATTACCAAGGGTTAAATTATAAGTACCGATTTGTTCATTGCTAAAATTTGGTATATTTAACGGGAACGTGTTATCGGTTGAAGTATTGGTGAAATTAAAATCATTAGGCCCTGTCCATGTATAGCTTATTGTGCCAATGTCCATCGTACTATTGGCAGTTAAGGCTAAGTCACTACCTTCACAAATAGATATAGCACTTGCTAAATTAGTAATGATTGGTTTTTCAAAAACATCGACTGTAGTAGAAGTGATCCGCCCATTATTACATCCATCTTTGGTAACGGTTAATTCAAAGGTAGTTGTCGCATCAATGGCAAAGATGGTTGGATTTTGAAGGGTAGAAATAATTTCCCCTGTGCTTGCATCTCTCCAAGTATAATTGCCATTCTCCACGTCAGTAGCCGATAGTTGTACGGCTGTTCCTTGACAAACTGGTCCATTATTGGTGACTGAAAAAGCGGGAATTTCTATAACATTTACATTAACAGGAATAGAAGATACGGTCCCACAGTCTCCAAATGTTACCCTTGCAAAATAAGGAGGAATCGCTTTTTCATCAGCAGCGGCAAAAGTAATGGTATTCGATTTTCCAATAGTGTCTCCAAGACCATTAACCCATGTGTAGTTGAAGGTGTTTGCATTATTAATTTCTTGAACACTTAATTCAATCGTACCATCTGAACATACAGGTCCATTGGTAATAATAGTAGGTTGGTCAGGTCGACCAATGATTTCTGTAATACTGATACTCTCCGTATTTTGACAGTCTGCCAAGGTATTTACGGTAAGGGAATAAGTACCATTATTTGATGCCCTGATATTGGTAATAACTGGATTTTCCGCATTGGAAGTAAAGCCATTTGGCCCTGTCCAACTAAAAGTATGATTACCCAAAGTATTACTAATATTAGCATTCAATTGTAAAGTACTGCCTTCGCATTGCCCAGATAAAGAATAAGTCGGACTAATAATAGCCGTTTGTAAAATATCGGGTGTAATCGTATTTGAAGATAATTCACAAGCTCCTAAGACAACCACTACTTGATATTCATCATTATTATCGAATAATGGACCGATAGATAATTCTGGTGTTGTTGTTCTATTAAATAGAACTCCATTGAGTAGCCATTGATATTCGACATTGGCATTTAAATATTCTGTAGTAGTTAGAATGGTAAAACCACCTTCGCAAACAGCCTGAGCGGTTTGAATAGAAGGATTATCAATAGCTTCAAAAATATTATCAACGATATTGGTTGCCACCGTTTCAGAACAGCCACTATTATTGGAGACGGTCAATTCATAGACCCCATTATTAGCTGGAGTGGCATTGACAATTACAGGGTCCGCAATAGCAGAAGAAAAACCATTAGGGCCTGTCCATTCTAAAGTTAGACCAGCTTGTGAAATTTCTAAATTAGCGTTTAACACTAAATTACCATTAGCGCAATCTGAATTTGGAATAAAGTCAGCCGTTGGATTAAAGCCAGGTAATTTGACTGGTTCTAGTTGAAAAGGCGCAGAAATACTCGTACAACCATTAACCGTAACAGCAAGCGTATAGGAAGCTTGTACTAAACTTAAATCATCTAAACTAATAGTAAGGGTGTTGGTATTAATGCCACTTACATTTTCCATATTATCGCCCCTCCATTCGTAATTAAATTCGGTACTCGAATAATTAGAAGCAGTCAGGGTAATAATGTTGCCTTCACAAGTTGAGCCAGAACTTATAATAATAGGTTGAATGGGTGCATTTTTAATATCTACCTCAACAGATGTTCTGGCACTACATCCATTGGCATCAATAATTTCTACGGAATAAGTACCCGATAATTCATTGGTTACATTGATTAGCGTAGGATCCTCATTAAAAGATTGAAACCCATTTACACCTGTCCAAGTAATGTCATAAGGCGCACTCCCTCCAGTAATGGTCGCATTGAGCGTTAAATCTTCAAAGCCATCGCTGCATACTACTGTTGTGTTTGTATCAATAGTGACCAAAAGGGTTTGTTCTATAATAGGCTGAATGCTATCAGAAACGACTAAACAATCCCCGTTATTAATAGAAACTTGATAAATAGCCCCTACCATTGGATTATTAATAATTTCTTGATTACTAGTTGTGGTACTTAGGAGGATGCCGTCTCCGGTCGACCAGTTGTAGGTTACACCCGTTCCATTAAATTCAGGTACTTCTAAAAATAATTGGTTAAAATTACAATCCTCGAAGGTTGCCCTTATCTCTGGTCTATTCACACCATCTCTAAGGTCATTGATAAAAATTGTTTGAGTGGTCGTACATCCATTTGCTGTTGTAATGGCAATCGTGTAAGCCCCATTAAAGGCTTCAGACACATTTTCAATTGTTGGATTTTCCTCCGTTGAGGTAAAACCATTTGGCCCAGTCCAAAGGAAACTAAGTCCTTCAACACTATCGACTCTATTCGTAATTAGGGTCAAATCAGAACCTGAACAATTTTCATACAAAAAGAAATTTCTATCTGGGCTAAAATCAATAGTTGGACTGAGGATAACAGCAATCGTATCTAAGCCGATAGTATTTGGACAAGCTACATCTCGTACAGTTAACGTAAAGTCAACTGCGCCTTGAATATTATTAATAACAGGATTTTGTTCCGTTGAAATAATAGTAGGATTCCCTAAAATGCGCCATTCGTAAGTGACATTTTCTAAAGCATTGCCAAATAATTGTAAATCACCACCCTCACAAAGTAAATTTGCATTAGTCGTTGCAATCGCTTCAATTTGGTCCTTGACCGAGATACTAATTAAATCTGAACGTTCAGAAGTACATCCATCAACGGTTACTGCTAAACTATAAGGACTAATCGCCATAGAATCAGTAGCAGCAATAGTTAGATTTTGGTCAGTGCTAATCGTATTGCCCAAGCCATTCACCCAATTATAAGTGATAGTTGTACCCTCGTAAGTATTGATTAAATTAAGGACTATATTTTCATCCGCACAAATTGCATTATTTTCAGTTGTTACTATTGGTTGAGCAGGAAGGGCAAAAATGGAATCTATCGCTATTTCAACAGGATTACTACATCCGTTGGCATCCGTTACTACCAGCTTATAGGTAC
The DNA here is from genome assembly GCA_964392805.1 of uncultured Saprospiraceae bacterium. Classification (GTDB taxonomy): domain Bacteria; phylum Bacteroidota; class Bacteroidia; order Chitinophagales; family Saprospiraceae; genus JAFMDF01. The sequence continues at coordinate 2,077 of CAYMSC010000075.1, read as the reverse complement.
CTATATTTGCTGCCGTTACTGCTGTAATAATAGGGTCAGCAGTATTGGAACTGAAATTATTTGGCCCCGTCCATTCATAAGAAAAAGGAGCAATACCTGATGCTTGACTTGTTAATTGGAAGGATGCCCCTCTACATAAATTGCCATTATTTACCAGTTGAAGGGTCGCCGATGGTCCTTCATTGATAAATACAGTAATGGTATCCGTAGCAAAAGTATCACAAAGTATGGGGGAAACGTTTACTGCGAAAGTGGTAGTTATCTCCAAATTTGGAATTAAAGGATTGGTTTCGGTTGATATAATGGTAGAGTCTCCTAACACCCTCCATTCATAAGTTGCGCCATCAATTTCTGTTACCATTAATTGAGCAGCTTCGCCAAGGCAAATGCCATTTTCACCAGAAACAGTACTTGCCACAACAGTAGGTAAGGTGCTTACCTCTACCTCTAAAGGAGTGGCAAAATCTGATTTACATGGACCTAATGTAACTTGAACTGTAAAAGGAGAAATAGCATTGAGGTCTTGTGCTGGAATTGTAAAATTAGGAGTACTTGTAGTATCTAAAACTGCCCCTAAAGCATTATACCAAATGAATTCATGGGGTGTAACAACGCCATTATCCACCACTACATTGTAATTTTCTTGAATGAATAGAAAAATATCTTCCGTGAAACAAATAGCCCCATTAGACAATAAAGTAGGTCGTCGTATAGGCTCGTTACAAAGCGTATCAGGAACAGGTAAAACCGTTAAATAAGCAGTTGCTATATCACAAGCTATTGGATTGCCATTATCACATATTTCGTAACTAAAATTATCTGGGCCATTATAATCTTCCAATGGGAAATAGCTAAATGTTCCATCTGGACTAATAATAACCGTTCCGTGATTAGGAAGACTGATAGGGTTTATATTAATCCTTATTTCATCTCCTTCTGGGTCAAAATCGTTGTCAAGTAAAGTACCTGTAATCGGAGTATCTTCTGCTCCAACAGCATGGTCATCATTGGCAAAAACAAGATTTTCTACAAAAGGTAAAATAGTAATTTGTAAGATGGCGGTATCACAAGCTCTTGGCGTAAAAATATCACATATTTCATATTGGACTTCATCTATGCCTACAAAATCTTTAAATGGCACATAGGTATAATCTCCGTTTGGTGCAATCGTAATCGTCCCATTTGTAGGACCATTTAATGGAGTCGTGGTGGTCGTAAATGGTTGCCCATCGGGGTCAAAATCATTGATGGATAAATCGCCACTAATCGAATTATTGATTGTTCCAAAATTTATATCATTATTGGCTATTGGCGGATTATTAGTAGGATTACCAGGATCTATAATGTTAATGGTAACCACCGCCGTATCACATTGAATAGGGGCAACATCATCACAAACGATATAAGTAAAGGTATCCTCTCCTGAAAAGTCAACATTTGGGGCATAGATATATTGACCATTTGCATCAATTGTGACCGTCCCATTTTGTGGGTTGACTAATGGCATTATATTCACCACTAGATTATCGCCGTCTGGGTCTTTATCATTCACCAATACTTGTCCTGATACAGGGGTATTAACTAGCGTTACATTTATATCATCTTTTGCAATGGGTGGGTCTTGTAGTGGAAGTACCGATAGATAGACGGTAGCCGTATCACAGGCAATAGGTGTGCCATCATCACAAACCACATATCTAAATTGGTCTGGACCAATATAGTTAAATTGAGGCGTATAGACATAAGAACCATCCATATTGATAAGAACCATTCCATTTGCAGGAAGACTAACAGGCATGGTTTGTAAAAATTGATTATCTCCTTCTGGGTCGTTGTCATTATCAGTAATAATACCAAATAGGGGAGTCTCTTCATAAGTCACGCCTACATCATCACTAGCAAAAGTAGTATTGATGATATTCCCATCATCGTAGATAGTGATGGTCACAGTAGCGGTATCGCAAAGGCTAGGTATTCCATTATCACAAATTTGATAGCTAAAAATATCTGTACCTTGATAATTATTATTGGGTGTATAAACCGCAAATCCATTATTCTGTATAGTAACCGTACCATT
>CAYMSC010000074.1:10754-18882 GCA_964392805.1 uncultured Saprospiraceae bacterium | reverse complement strand
CTTCAAAGTAAAAGTCCGAGTAACAGGATTCAATTTAGTCGGTACTTTTTCACCACTATTAAATACTAAGGTCAAGGTAATTGTATTTTCTCCATAAGGTAAACCTTCGATAAAATAGGACTGCCATTTGTTGATAAGGTGTCGTTCGCCATTAATATCTGCATAAACCTTATAAGCTTGTCCTTCCAAATCTGCATTAAGTAAATAAAAATCAAGCATCACTTTTTGGGCATCCTTTCCAACATACGTTCCTTTTGGCCGACTATAAAATAAGACAGGATCTTTGATATCAGAGCGTGCATAAATCGAATTATCTCTGACACTCACTCTGTGAGCGACAAAAGCATCGGGTGTTTTAATACTTTCGTGATAAGATTTACCCAAAAACGCCAACATATAGTATCGGCCATCTTCTTTGGCATAATCAAAAATATTGGTGTATTGAGCAGCGTAGGGGGCATCGTCAAAAATCAAGTGAATGTGTTGGCCCTTACCAGAATTAGCGCACATCAAATTATTAGCATCGGTCGTTTGCGCACCCAATTGATAATTACTAACATTAAAAGCAAATTGCCCATTAGAAAAATGACTATATTCTATTTTCGCATTAGGAAATTCTACGCCCGAATTCACTGGTGTTAAAGTATATTTTTTACCATCCACAGCTTTTGGAGCAGGAGTGGGAGTGGTAGTTTCCGAAGCAGGAGCTGTTTTACTATTGGTATCTGCATTTTGACAACTTGCAAAAAGTAAGACAGCGAAGCATAAAAAGTTGGTGAAAAATCGCATATTTTAAGGTTTTGATAAATAAGTTTAAACAGGTGTAAATTGAATAGCAGTGCAAAATTAAAGAAAACAGTAATACGAAGCATCAATTAATTCGTTTTATCTGAAAGACCTATTTTTACATTTTGTTAAATGATGAACGATGAATTCGGCATATAGCACAATTCATAGTTCATCGTTTATAGTTCATCATTCATTATTTAAATGTCCGTAGTCATCGGCTGCTCTGGCAGCACAGGAAGTTCCTTATTAAAAACGATATTAAATCGGCATACTCAAATCTTTGCAGGACCAGAAGCAGCATTGTTTGCCTTTCCACAAGTGTATGAGGACTGGGCAGTTTGTAAAAAAAAATTACTCAAAGGCATTAAAAATGAGGACTGGCAATTGCGGAAAGGGATGATTTTAGTACAACCTGAATTTGGCTGGAAGCAACAGGAACTAGAACAAGTAATAGTTAAATCGACTTCTTTTAAGGCTTTTGTAAAAGCTTTTTTTGCGAAACCATTAGAACGAGAAAATAAAGCTATCTGGGTTGCCAAAACACCTGCCAATGCCGTAGGTTTAGCCTCGTTTTTAAGCCATTTTTCAAAGGGGAAAGTGGTGCAAACAGTTCGTAATCCTTATGATACCATCGCCTCCTTGATGGCTAGAGGGATTAATGCTTATGCCGCCACTGCCTACTATGTATATAATACGGCGGCGGCTACTTCCAATAGTGGAAATCAACGGTATCACGAAATAAAATATGAAGCTTTAGTGGCTAATCCCACACTTATCATAAAAGAGCTATTAGCCTTTTTAGACCTACCATTTGAGCCAGAAATACTAGTGGCAAAACATGAAAAGAGAGCAGAACCTACGGCGATGAAAGGATGGAAACACGAAGAAACAGCAGCCGTGAAATCGTCAAGTATTGGACGATTTCAGGAACTAGAAGCGACTCAACAGGCATTGATAAAAGGTGCGTTTGCTGCCTTTCGTATTAGTGAAAATTATTTGCAAAAAAGGCAAATTAAATACGCTAATGGGGAGGAATTATGCAAGATTTTAGGTTATGAATATTTGCCTAGCAGTACTGCAGACTATCAATTTTTATTAAAAAAATATAAATGGCGAGACCAATTATCAAGAGTAAAACATGGATTTTATGGACAATTTTTTGACTATCCGGGAATGTTAAAATAAGGGAAATACACCATTTAGAATTGTCGTCCATTGTCATAAATTAATAAAAAACAAATAGGTTAAATATTTATTGAATAATGAATTTGCTTTAGATTTTATGGTTAAAATTTTGATAATCAATATTTTATGAAGGAGTGACGATAATTTATTCTTTTTTGACCTACTGTAAATTTTAATAAATAACTTGCCTTTTATTTAAAAAAAAGCCAATATTGCAGTCACGTTATTTACTTAACGTAATCTACATCACACCTACTTTACTTAAAAAACATAAAATAAAAAGGCTTTGCTTTTTTGTTTTAATTTATGTTACTATCCTTACCACAAAAAGTTCATCATCTATCCAAATAATGGAATCTTAGTGATTACCATTGACACCTATTTTAAACAAGAAAAAATCAACTAGCTATTTTATAGCTATACCAAAATTATAATCCAACACTCAATCGACAATCATTGTCTTGCATGATGATATTGATTGTAAAAATTATTTGCCATGAACCGGAAAAAAATACTTAACTATCCTACGGGCCGCCACTGCGACCATTTTCAACACACCATTAGGCAATGTTTAAATCATTTTGACGATTAATAACTAGCCCTAACTTTAAGTCCATTAAAAGTACCTACGAGAATTTACTGAAAATTAATACTGAATACCTTTTGATTCATCGCCTATCCCGTCGACGAATTTAAAGGAAGACTGAACTATCCAAAGTCAAAAATTAGTACACTAACGTTAATTTTGAATAATTGAATGATGAATTTTGATTATAAGTACCTGACAATCAGTTGAATAAAAACAGTTTGTTCGATTCATTTTGTCATTTTAGACAAAAGTACAAGTCATAAGCTTCTATTCCTTTGAACATCAATCCAATATATCCAAAACTCGCGTTACACTAATACAAAGACCGATAAATATTAAATCGGACTTAGTATTTTTTACCAAAACTCAATTTTTCCCATGAACAGAATTTTATGCTTATCTGTGATAAGTAAGTGTGCCTATGGTATGCGTACTTGTCGATTGAATTCGATTTTTTTGTGGACGCTGATTTTAAGCGTATTTATTATTACTCCCTCATTTGCCGACAACAACCTAAAAGAAAATGCTGATGCAGCACTCAATATCCCTCTTTCAAACACACTCCCTTTTACTCAAAATTTCACTATCCCTAATGATGGAAAAGCAGTAGAACATAGGATTACAGATTGTACTGCCCAAAATAAATTTACAGACGACAATTATGTTATTGCGTCTCTTTACGCTGATGAGGTAGCTAGGCAGGATACTATTTCAATTTGCCCAGATAATGCTTGGCAACAAGTCAAAGCAGTATTTACAAATGCGGATATAGCTACCGACGACACCTTATTTGCTTATGATGGTAATTTAGCGGCCCTTAGAAATAATACGGCGGATTTTATCGGAAAAGGAACAGGTGTTGGTGTTTCTAGATTATTTGGAGGATGGGTGATAGCGAATTGTTCTCCTGCGATTAATCCTTCTGGTTGTTTAACTTTTGTTTTTTCAACTAATGGAGAACGAACTAAAGGAACAGGCTGGGAGTCATGGGTCTCTTGTAGCGACCGAGGTATTACCCTGACACCACCTGTAATAAGCAATACCAAATTAGCCTGTGAAGAGACTTCCAAGTTGGTCACGATTGGGGCGGCAGCGGTATCAGCAGCATGTGGAACGATAGCCAATGACACTACGAATGTACAGATTATAAATGCCTCTGGTCAAGTTTGTTTAAACACCATGCTTTCGAAAAATCAAGGGATGTCTATCAATCAAGAATTTGGGATAGGGGCTTATTTAATAACTTATACTTTAAAAAGTGACCCTACTAAAACGGTCTCGACTACTTTTGCCATTACAGAACCTAATTTAGTTTGCAATGACCAATTATTTGTGCCCTTGGGTTCTGCTTGTGTAGTGACGGTAACACCTGAGATGGTTCTTGAGAATCCATGTGATACGATTCAAGACACGCTGTATTACGAAATAAGAATTAAAGATTCAGCAGGAAGATTATTAGCAGCAGGAACAGGAAGAGCTGGAGATTATCCTACTTTGAGCAAGGCTGAGGTCAATGGCTGTAATAATCTTTTTCAAGTAGAAATTACTAGAGTTTATTATGACGGATTGAACTTACCTTTTTGTAATAATGGTAGACAAGCAGCTACTTGTACCACTAATATAACTTTTACAGATAACACGCCTCCTATTTTCGCACAAGGACCTTCCATAGATACCATTTTTGCCTGTGAACCTAATTTATCAGAAGAAGGTTTGATGTTGACTCGACCATATGCGGTGGATAATTGTGTAGACGCAAGCGTAACTTTTGGAGGGGCAAGATTATTAAATCAAGCGGAAAATTGCGAAGAAACTACCTATATCGTTACGTGGGTAGCAGCAGATAATTGTGGAAATACAACGAACTTAAGAAATACGGTTCGAGTGATGCGACCAGGGATAGATAAAATTGTCAAAGTTCCAGATGCCATTTTGAGTTGCGGAGAAGATGACCGTTCGACGGCACTAGATTTGAATAGAACAGGCACCCCGGGATTAGAAGTAGGACTACAAAGAAATGGCGTCTTCATTCCTACGGATACGGTTTCTTTAAGCGTAGATGAATACATTTGTAGGTATATCTTGACTAAAACAGACCAGCAATTTAATTCTAGCTGTGGAGATAAATTTTTCCGTTATTGGACTTTAGTCGATTGGTGTAGTGATATTGGAATAATGCGAATTGACACCCAAGCTATCGTCTTTAAAGATACGATAGCACCGACTATAAACTGTTTTAAGTTCGAGACTTTAGAAACGGCAGAAAGAATAAGTTTACCAAATTTTGAGTGTACAAAGGAACTTTATTTCTTGCCACCTTTAGCATCAGATAATTGTGATTCGCGTCCTACCGTATCTACCTTCACGGTAGAGCAACTCGAAAATGGTAGTTGGTGGAAGGTAGCGAATAATTTAGATCAAGCGGGAGGATTAGCCAAAGGTACTTATCGAATAGGCTATCGAGCGGAAGACGAATGTTTTGAGCAAATCAAAGAAGATAGTTGTTTCCGATATTTTGTCTTAGAAGATTTAGTAAAACCATCGGCAGTTTGTCAAGATAGATTGACGGTTTCTATAGCTAGTGATTTTGCTCGTATTCGTGCGGCTGACATAGATGCAGGAAGTTGGGATGCTTGTGGGATAGAAAGTATTTTAGTACGACGACAAGTTTGTGACCAACCAGACATTTGGCAAGGTAGTGCCAATAATTATGTAAGAGATCGCTTAGATAATAGACTAGACCCAATAGGCTGGGGCGATTTTGTAGATTTTTCTTGTTGTGATGCAAGCCAAACCATAACGGTACAATTATTAGTGATTGATAATAATGGCAATTATAATTTCTGTTGGATGGAAGTAGTAGCTGAGGACAAGATTAACCCAATATGTGCAAATCTACCCAATCAATGGGATTACTGCGATAATTTCCATAATGGAGAACTAGGTGCGGTCACTGACACTGATGGTGATAGAACTTTTGATAATACCGAATGGTTGCCCTTAGAAGGAGACTTAGCGGATTTGTATAACGACAAATATGGAAATCCATTAGCATCTTGTGTGGATAATTTGAGCTGTCAAGCATTAAGGATAGAACAACAATATCAGTTGATTGACCATGAATGTGGCGTTTACCAAGGTAAAAGACGATATAGAGCAAGAGATTTGACGGGAAATGTGTCTGATTGGGCACAACAATTTATCAGTATTGATTATCGCCCAGATTGGGAAATTACTTTACCCGTAGATTGGGAAGGGACTTGTGGAGACGGTGTACCAGTAGCTGAAATATTAATTGAAAATGGTGCTTGTGATTTATTGGCATATGAATCCTACGACCAACGATTTGATGTTGTTAATGATGCTTGTTTTCAAGTTATTAGAACTTACCATATTATCAATTGGTGTGAATATACAGCAGGACAGGAACCGTTTAATTTGAATAGAATTACTAATGCACAAGGAAATGTAGTGGACCGGCAAACTATTACGAGTGCTCAATATGGCAGTACTGCTTATTTTACCTACACGCAAATTTTGAAGGTTAATGATACCGAAGCACCAATTGTATCAGTAGCAGATGTAACGGATTGTATTGAAAAAGAGAATAGTTGTAGTATCTATAAATCATTTTCCGCTACGGCAACGGATTGTAACCAAGCATCGAGCGAAAGTTTAGATTTTTATTGGGAAGTAGCCGAAAATAATGTGATTCGTGGAAGTGGACATAATGCGACTTTCAATTGGGCAGTTGCGCCGAATATTACTTACAACGTCAAGTGGCAAGTCTCTGATAAATGTGGTAATAGTACATGGGTAGAAAAAAACTATACTTTCAGAGATTGTTTTAAACCAACTTCTTACTGTTTAAGTGGTTTAGCCTTAGAATTAAGTAGTGATAAGGAAGTCGCAATTTGGGCAACTGATTTTGATGTCAATAGCGAAGATAATTGTACGGATAAGGATAATTTGAATTTTAGAATATGGCATAGTTCTTTAGCTATAGAAGCACCTACCACTGCAGAAGGAGTTTTAGCCTTGCCGACAAGCATTTCTCTAAACTGTGAGTATATTGGCAATCAACCAGTACAAGTATATGTGATTGATGAAGCAGGCAATTTTGATTTCTGTGTGACGAATATGCAAGTACAAGATAATATGGGGGTATGCCCATCATCTGGAGGTTCCGTTGCAGGTAAAATTTATACTGAATTTGGTGTTGCCGTAAAAGAAGTAGAAGTTCATGTGGAAAACATAGACAATACGGTTATGATGACAGAGGCTAATGGTAATTATGCTTTTGATGTTAATGGTAGTGCAAATTACACGATTTTACCAAAAAAGAATATTAATATCTTAAATGGGATTTCCACTTTTGACTTAGTAAAAATCACTAAGCATATTTTAGATAGAGAAAAATTTACTTCTCCTTATCAATACATTGCAGCAGATGTTAATGCTTCTGGTAGTATTACTACTTTCGATATTATTCAATTAAGAAAGCTAATTTTGAATATATCGACAGAATTCCCAGACGATAATACAAGCTGGCGTTTTGTAGATGCGAGTTATGATTTTACTTCTGACAATCCTGCTGCTGAATCGTTCCCTGAATACATCGAAGTTAATAATTTGACTGGCACAATACCCGATTTAGATTTTATTGCGGTCAAAATAGGAGATGTTAATGGTAGTGCCGCTGCAAGTGCTTTAACCGTCGCTGAAGATCGTAGTAAAGAAGGTGAAATGATAGTAGAAGTCGCTGATAGACAAGTAGTTGAAGGAGAGACGATTGAGGTTGCCTTTACAGCGAAAAATTTCAAAAACATTGAAGGGTATCAATTTACGCTACACTTTGAAGATTTAGAATTAATTGATTTTGTATCAGGTATTGCCACAGAAGCTAATATCGGTTTTACCCTTAAAGACCGAGGCTACTTAACGACTAGTTGGAATAATACCAATACACAATCAAACGATAATACTGCCAACTTATTTCGTCTAAAATTTAGAGTGACAACCAGTGGTTCTTTACTTTCCTTATTAGACATTAATGCTGATTTTACATCCTCAGAAGCTTACCGTAATGACGGATCTCTATTGGGTGTAGCACTTCAACCACAACGAAGTGCTGCCCTTTATCCGGCCTTCGGATTACAGCAAAACACACCCAATCCATTTACTAACAGCACTTTGATTGGGTTTGAACTACCAGCCGCCGCTACTGTCGAACTAAAGATTATCGATATGCACGGAAAAGTTGTTCAGACTAAACAAGGAGCATTTACAAAGGGGCAAAACCAATTAGAAGTACAAGCAACAGACTTGCCAAACGGCACTTATTATTATCAATTAGTCACGCCTTTTGGGGTGGAAGCTAAGAAGATGATTGTATTAAAGTAGGTTTGAAAAAGGCCTTCGAGAAAGATATAGAACTACAAAATGCCCCCCACGCATAATTTTTATGTTAGTTTTGTAGGATTACAACAAAGGACGTCATTGGCTTCGGTCAATGGCGTTTTGTTGTTTGGGGGAGAGAGGTGTAAGGGTATAAAGAAGGGTATA
>CAYMSC010000074.1:0-10654 GCA_964392805.1 uncultured Saprospiraceae bacterium | reverse complement strand
AAGGGTATAAAGAAGGGTATAGGGGTTTAGAGGTAGGTTGTTCAGAATTGGGTGAAATCATGAATCATCATAAATCTATCTAATATTATTTATATAGACGGATTTATGATTTAAGATGTATGAACTATGATTTGTGATTTCCTTATTCGGAATAGCCTAATTTAGAAGATATTTCTTTGGTGAATCTCTTTTGTGTTCTTTGTACCTCTTTGTGGTTCAAAAAAACATGACTTCTTGTTCCTAACTTTTAGCAGTACTTAAAAACGCCTTCATTGCCTCCCAACTTAAAGTAGCACACTGCAATCGCCCAGGGAAATCCTTCGCCGCCGCAAAAGCTTCCAACTCTTCGTTTTCATTTTCGGTATCAGCATCAGGAGAGACAACGCCTTCAAATGTTTCACAAATAGCCAATGCTTCTGCTATTGTTTTACCTTCCAAATTCTTAGCCAATACAGAAGTGGATGCTTTAGAAATGGCACAACCATATCCATGAAAATAGACACTTTCAATCACCTCTTCTTTCACTTCCACATATAAATTAAAACGGTCGCCACAAAGCGGATTATAAGCATCTAGATGATGAGCAGCCCCTTCTTTTTTTTCATAATGAAAAGGCAGGTTATTGTGTTTTAGAATAACTGTTTTATAGAGTTTTTTTAGTTTATCGTTCATAGAGGTAACATTATTTTTTATAGCATTAGTACCGTCTTAGAAATGCCTATTTGAGGTATTAAGTTTTAAATCTTCACTAATATTTTTCCAAATTACCAATTTATACTTACCTTTAAAAGTCTTTTAAAAAATGTTTAGAGGTAATGTAAAAAGTTTAATTGGAACAGTCATAATCCATGAGGAAAATAAATCCGTTGGGGAAAGATGTTTATCCAAGTTATTCTACTCATTAATAAAAAGACCTATTATTTATCGTTTTTAAAAATCATTAATCGTGCGAACTTTCAACTTTAACTGGCTTTTTCTTTTTATGGCTTGCAGCTTATTAGCTTGTGTCGATTCCTCAAAGACAGCCGTAGAAACAACCACCTCAAAACTAGGCGATATAGCTTTTGATGTAAGTGGAAATAGTGTAGCAGAACCTGCTTTTGAAAAAGGATTATTGTTATTACATAGTTTTGAATACGAAGATGCACGAGCAGCTTTTTTGGAAGCGCAGGCCTTAGACAGCACCTTTGCAATGGCTTATTGGGGAGAAGCAATGAGTTATAACCATTCACTTTGGCAACGACAAGAAAAAGAGAAAGCAATCAATGCTTTAAATAAATTAGCACCTACCGCAGCAGAAAGGCTAGACCTAGCAGCAACGGATTTACAAAAAGACTTTTTCCAGTCGCTAGAAATCCTTTTTGGAGAAGGTACAAAATATGAAAGAGATGTAGCCTATAATCAATTTTTAGAAAGTTTGACGCAAAAATATCCAGACAATAATGAAATATCGGCGTTCTATGCCATTTCGTTATTAGGCGCTTCTAGGAATGGAAGAGATGCAGATTTATATGATAAAAGTGCGAGAATCGTACAGGGTATTATTAAAGAAAACCCAAATCATCCTGGTGCTTTACATTATTTAATTCATTCTTACGATGACCCTGTTCATGCCCATTTAGCAAAAGCAGCAGCAGATAGTTACGCCAAAGTCGCTCCTGATGCAGCACATGCCTTACATATGCCCTCACATATATATGTGGCATTGGGTCGCTGGGATGATGTGGTCACCTCTAATATTGCCTCTTGGAATGCGAGTGTGAAACGAATGGAAAGAATGGAATTGAAAGATGACGCTCGGAGTTACCATGCCTTCAACTGGTTACAATATGGATTTTTGCAAAGAGGAGAGTTTGAAAAAGCAGGTAAGATTTTAAAAGATATGGTGCGCTACAAAGAAGCCGTTCCAAATAAAAAAGCAAGGGGATATTTATTATCCATGAAGGGAGCGCAAATGGTAGAAAGAGATGTTTGGGACGATGAATGGGCAGCTTTAGAAGTAGATGTAAGTGATTTGAATTTGACTAAAAAAACAGGACATTCTTTTTTAGCGGGTCGAGTAGCTTATGAACAAAAAGACAAAGAGAGGTTATCCGAAATACTCGCTGAAATGACCAAAAGACGCAAAAAAGCACAGAACTTAGTCGGTGACACAGGTTTTGCTATGTGTAGTGCAGGCGGCTTTGCTAGTAAACCACCTAATCAGTTAGAAATTGATATGGCAACGGTTATGGAAATGGAAGTAGCGGCTTACTTAGCTACCTTAAAAGGAGATATGGATGGCGCAAAAGCATGGTTTGAAAAAGGAACGGCTTTGGATGAAAAATTAAGTTATTCTTTTGGACCACCTAGTATTCTAAAACCCGTTCACGAAGCTTACGCTGAATGGTTATTGGACAATAATAAAACAGCAGAAGCATTGGCCGTTTTTGATAAATCTTTAGCGAGGCATCCACGACGATTACGTTCTTTGGAAGGCAAAAAGAAAGCTGCTGAACTGTTAAAAAAAGAAAAAGTAGTGGCTTCTGTGCAAGAAGAATTAGCGGTCAGTTTAGCGGATAAAGAACGAGGAGAGATATTATAGCTGGTAGCACAAACTTCAGTTTGTTTGGGATGCAAGTCTTTTAGACTTGTTGTTTATTGTGTGCTAACCTAAAGGTTAACGCCCCGAACAAACTAAAGTTTGTGCTACCAGTTAATATGCTACAAACTTCAAACAAACAGGTGTCTTTACTTCTTTAACAATACCTGTGTCTTCTAACACTCCAGTAGTCTGATTGATTCGAAGAGTAACAATAGAATTAGAATCTTGATTAGCTACCAATAAAAAATGTCCATCAGGAGAAATCGCAAAATCTCTAGGTATTAAACCTTTGGTGTTTTGACTACCTAATAAAGTTAATTTCCCCGTACCCGTATCAATTTTAAACATCGCAATATCTTGCGTTTTATTCCCTTCTATCCCTCGATTAGCAGCATATAAAAAATTCCCAGAAGGATGGATATGTATTGCAGAAGTGCCAATATTCCCTGTTTTAATCGGTTCTTCTAAAGTAGAAATGGTTTGAAATTGTTTAAAGGGTGTCACCGCATCCGTATAACTAAACGCCTCAATCGTTTGATTTAATTCATTTAACACATAGACCCAATTTTCAGAAGGATGAAAATCTAAATGTCTACCTCCTGCACCTTTCGCTAGTGCTGTTTTAGTAATAGCATTTAATTGTCCTTTTTCCAATTGATAATGTGCTATTTCGTCCATGCCTAAGTCAACTACAAAAATACTTTTTTCATCAACCCCAGGCATAATCATATGTGTATGCGCTGCCTCTTGTCTTCCGCCGGGCGGATTATCCAATTGATGTTTGACGGAACTACTTGCTTCTCCTAAACGACCATCTTCCTGAATCGGAAAAGCCGCAATAGACCCCATGTAACTAGCCACTAAAACATACTTTCCAGATTGGTCCACACTAATATGACAAGGGGCATCGCCCATTGCAGGTACGGTATTTAGAACTTTATCAAAATGACCATCTTCTCCTAAAGCAAAAGCACTAACCGTACCGAGTGGCGGATTGCCATTTCCTGCAATTTCATTAACTGCATACAAATATTTTCCATTTGGATGCACGGTCAAATAAGAAGGATTAATGGTATTGGGAATCGTGTCTACAGGAGTTAATTCTCCTGTTGCATTATTCAATGCTAAGACATAAATCCCTGCTGCTTGACCATTGACATGACCTTCTTTTTTGGTGTAGGTACCGACGTATAAAAGGGTAGTGTATTCTTTTTCTCCCATATGAGTGACTGAATTAATATTTTTATTAGTGTCTGCACAGCTTATTAGGCAAAAGCCAATTATAAAAAAAGAAAATATTTTTTTTGTAAAAATAGAAATCATAAAAATGGTATTAATATTACGGTTGAAATCCGTGTGAAAATAAAATCCGTGTGAAAAAATCAAAAAAAGTCTTTTGTGAATCTCTTTTGTGTTCTTTGTCTCTTTTGTGGTTCAAAAAAAATCACTCCAAAGTCTCCGCCCTTCTCCCCAATTTAACCAAAGCCCAAGCCGCAAATATCATAAAAAACAAAGCAGGAAACCCACCTAAATTAGACACCATTTTAACTCCATCAATCCCCGAATTGGTAATCATAATCAAGGCAACTGCTCCAATTGTCATTCCCCAAATCACTTTAATCCATAAGGAAGGCTCGGGGCTATCGGGGGAGATGCCCGTTGAACTGAGTCCACTCATCGCCGATGTATTGGAATCAGAAGCGGTGACAAAGGATAAAAAGATAATGACTAAAAAAATGGCACTAATAATTTGGGCAATGGGTAATGCCGCAAAAATAGTAAACACCACATTTTCTATACCCTCGTTTTGCAACACTTCATAAATCGGGCTACCTTCACTAAAATAATCTAAATGCAAAGACGTCCCACCAAAAATCATCATCCAAATAGCCCCAAAAGTAGACGGGTAAAGCAAGTTGAAATGAATAAATTCTTTGACCGTATAACCATAAGATAAGCGACCTAGAAACAAGGCAGATACAGGAGTCCAAGCCAACCAATTCGCCCAATAAAAAGTAGTCCAACTTTGTGCCCATTTATCTTCTGGGCTTAGACCAATATATAGACTTCTTTGAAAAAAAGTTTGCAAAAATTCACCCATACCTTCTACACCAATTTTTAAAATAAATAAGGAAGGACCACAAAGAAAAACGAAAATGGCCAAGCCAATAAAGGCTTTAATATTCCAATCGGATAAGAGTCGAATGCCTTTCATTAGACCACTTACTGCCGATAAAATAAAAGTGGCGACAATAACAAAAGTAATAAGTGCCAATAAAAATGGACTACTTTCGATACCATAAAGCGTTTTTAATCCACCAGCAATTGTCAAAATACCCGTACCTAGAGAAGCAGCCATTCCTGCAACCAAACTATACAAACAAATGGCATCAATGGTCTTCCCTATTCCACCTTCTACTCGGTTTCCAAAAATAGGATATAGCATAGAACCTAAACTAAAAGGACGTTTTAAATTATAATAAACCAAAGCAAATAAAAGTCCTGCGGCAGTATAAATACCATAAGGAATTAAGGTCCAGTGCATAAACAAAGTGGACATAGCAAAGCGCATGGATTCAATACTATTTAGCTCAATAGCAAGTCCTTCAGGTGGCGTGTGTAAATGATAGAGTGGCTCGGAAGTCCCCCAAAAAAGAATCCCTGTAGCAATGGTCGTACAAAGAGTAATTGTAAACCATTTCCATCTGGTTAATAGTGGTTTTGCTGTTTTTCCACCGATGCGTACTTTAGCGATTGGAGAAAAATAAATCCAAGCGATGATACCTAAAAAAGTTAAAGTACTGATAGAATAGAGCCAACCAAATTTGTCCAATAAGAAACTATTGATGGCAGAAGCTTTTGTGAAGAAACCTTTACTATCAACCAAACTATAAATGACGGAGGCAATCAAAATGAGAAAGGGAGGCCAAAAGACACCATGTTTTAAATTACGCATGGCGATAAGATGAGAAATAGAATCTAAAAGACAAAAGAATTAACTATTATTTTTTAATCTTCGATGTTATAATCGTTTATGTTTAGATAACTTTTGTCCCTTTTAGGTGAGGATTTGTGTTAATTCTACTTTTTTACAAACAAGCATTCAATTTTAGCGTTTTGTTTTTATTAAAAAAGAATACTGATAGGGGAAGACTTATCATTAATTCATCTTATAAGTACAGAACTTATTTTTCTTTGATACTAATTGTATATAAGAGCTTGCTTAAAATTTCATCAATTGGATGAAAATACCCGATTTATTAAATCACTTCAACTTTCATGAAAAAATTATTAATCTTATCCCTATTTTTCTCAAGCTTACAAATAGGTCTAAGCCAAGAAAAAGCAACCATTAGTGGCTATGTAAAAGATGCGGCTAATGGAGAAAGCCTGATTGGTGCGACTGTGTTTGTTCAAGAAACAGCTAGTGGGACGGTCACCAATGTTTATGGATTTTATTCCATCACTTTAGAACCAGGTGATTACATCGTCGAATTTCGATTTTTAGGCTATGAAACGATTACCAAAAATATAGCTTTAGGCCAAAACCAACGGATTGACTTAGAATTGAGCGAGGGCGGTGTTGAATTGACAGAGGTAGTTGTAACAGGTGAACCTGAAGATATTAATGTTTCTGGGGTACAGATAAGTACCCAAAAATTGGATATTAAAACCATTCAAAAATTACCCTCTTTTTTAGGAGAAGTAGACGTGATAAGAAGTATTCAAACGTTACCCGGTGTATCGACAGTAGGAGAAGGGGCGAGTGGATTTAATGTGCGAGGGGGAAGTGTTGGACAGAGTCTGGTTTTATTGGACGAAGCCCCTGTTTATAATTCTTCTCATTTATTGGGCTTTTTCTCGGTGTTTAACCCCGATGCAGTTAAAGATGTGAAGTTGATTAAAGGAGGAATTCCTGCTCGGTATGGTGGTCGAATTGCCTCTATTTTGGATGTGCGTACAAAGGAGGGAAATAGTAAGAAATTCGCAACTCAAGGAGGTATTGGAACGGTATTCAGCCGTTTAGCAGTAGAAGGGCCGATTGTTAAAGACAAAGCGTCTTTTATTATTGCTGGTAGGCGGTCTTATGCCGATGTATTTGCCAAAGCATTTACAGATGTATTGGATGATGGCGCAGCCTTGAATTTTTGGGATTTGACAATGAAAACCAATTTTACTATTAATCCTAAAAATAGAGTGTTCCTTTCGGGGTATTTGGGAAGAGATAATTTTATGTTTGATGAACAACAAGGTTTTAGTTGGGGCAGTCAGACCGCTACGGCACGGTGGAATCACTTATTTAATGACCGTTTATTTTCCAATTTTACTTTTTTTTATAGTAATTACGATTATGAGTTAGCATTTGGAGAAGATGATTTAGATAGTTTTAAATGGAATTCGACCATCCAAAATTTAGACTTCAAACCAGAATTCACTTACTTTATTAATCCAGAAAACAAATTAACTTTTGGTGGAGAAATATTAGCCTATACTTTTGAACCCGCCAATGCGGTAGGAGTTAGTAATGGAGAAACTAGAGATATTAGTATTCCCGAAAAACAAGCCTTAGAAATTTCTCTTTTTGTTGGCAATGACCAAAAGATAGGCGAACGGATAGATTTGCAATATGGTTTGCGTTATTCCAATTTTGATTATCGAGGTCCTGGTAAATATTTTGAATTTGGGGAGGCGATAGCTCCTGGTGAAAGAAGATTTGCTACCGAAGAATTTTTTGCGGAAGATGGGGAATCTATTGCAAATTATGGCACCTTAGAACCTCGATTTTCCATCAAATATCAATTGAATAAGCAAAGTTCTTTAAAAGCTAGTTATAACCGAACGGCACAATATATCCACTTAATTTCTAATACGACGGCATCTAACCCCCTGGATGTTTGGACACCAAGTACCAATAATATTAACCCAGAAGTAGGCGACCAAATAGGCGTGGGGTATTTTAGAAATTTTGGAGAAGAAAATGATTATGAAACGTCGGCAGAACTGTATTATCGAAAAACCACTGGACAAATTGATTACATAGATGGTGCAGATATTTTAATCAATGAATTTTTAGAAGGGGACTTATTAGAAGGCATCGGTCGTGCTTATGGAATGGAGCTTTTTATTAAAAAGAATACAGGAAAATTCAACGGTTATTTGAGTTATACCTTGGCTAGAACAGAATTACAAGTAGATGGGATTAATAATGGAGAATGGTATCCAACGCGTTTTGACCAAACCCATAATTTTAAGCTATCCTTGTTTTATGAACCAGAAAATCGGTGGACTTTTTCGGCGAATTTTTCTTATGTATCAGGTACACCAACGACTTTCCCGACCTCTCGTTTTCAAGTACAAGGGTATACCATTCCGCTTAATTTTGGAGACGGTAGAAATAATGTGCGCATCCCAGATTTTCACCGATTAGATGTAGCGGCAACCTTACAAAATAGAAAGACCAAACGTAATGGTAAGCCTAAAAAGAACGAAGGTTATTGGGTGTTTTCTGTTTATAATGCCTATGGACGAAGGAATCCATTTTCCATTTATTTTGCGCAAGCTGATGAACGATTTGCTGTGGGCGAACCTGTAACGACTGTCGCTAATCGAGTGTCAATTATTGGAAGTGCTTTTCCTTCTGTATCTTATAATTTTAAGTTTTAGCGGTAGCTTCAAGCTTTGCGTGGCGTCAGTTAGAATACCAAGCAGCGCTTGGCCCTACAGTATCAAATAAAATAAAAAATGAATTTTAATAAAAATATATTTTCAAATAATTCTACTAAGCCATTTTCTATGCAAGAAAATTTCTCTCTCTGTAGGAAACTAGGGGGTGGAAAAACAATAATATTATTACTTGTAGCTATACAACTAGTCTTTTCTTCTTGCGAAGATGAAATCACGCCAACTTTAGAAGAAGCCCCTGCTATAGTCGCCATAGATGCGTGGATAAATAATAAACCAGAGCCACAAGTCATCAATGTGGTAAGAACGCAACCGTTTTTTGACAATTCGCTACCACCAGGAGTGAGTGGGGCGATTGTTCAAGTAGTAGATGAAAATTTAAAAGTTTTTGATTTTATAGAGACCGCAGCAGGAGAATATACTTGGACACCTGAGGAGGGAGAAACCTTTGGAGAAATTGGCTTGCAATATGGCTTGAATATAGAAGTGGACGGTGTGATGTATAATTCTTTTTCGCAATTAAACCCAGTACCACCAGTAGACAGTATTACCTTTACTTTTGAGGAAGCAGATGGTCCTTTCCCCGAAGGATTTTTTGCGGAATTCTGGGCAAGAGATTTGCCGGGTGAAGGGGATACTTATTGGATAAGGACTTTTAAAAATGGAGTGTTTCAAGGGAAGCCAAGTGAGATAAATATTGCCTTCGACGCAGGTTTTTCTAATGGAGGAAGTATAGATAATTTAATATTTATAGCACCGATTCGTTTTGGTATTAATTCATTTGAAGAAGCTGAAAATGGAGATTTATTAGCTCCTTTTTTACCGGGAGATTCTATTTTTGTCGAATTAAACTCGATTTCAAACGAGGCATTTTTCTTCTTATCCGAAGTAGCCATTCAAACAGATAGACCCGGTGGTTTTGCAGAATTATTTGCCACACCATTGAGTAATGTCCCAACAAACATTATTTCTTCGAACGAATCGGAAGACGTCGTAGGCTTCTTTAATGTCTCCGCCGTGTCAGGTAATGGAATGAGATTGACGGAATAACAATAATTCAGAAGAAAACATTATTTTTAATGAAGTTGTTATCTTGCTGGCATATTTCACGTAGAATAGGATAACATGATAACCATCAAAATCTTTGTAAATGAAAAAGATACTATTTTTATTGACCGTTCTTTTTATTTTTCAAAACTGTAATAAGAACCCAGATGTTGGTGCGGAAAGTGGTGTTCTTCAAATTGACCCAGAATTTGAATCTTATGTGCAGGAATTTATTGAGGAAGGAGCAAAAAGAGGACAAGATATTGATTTCTCTGATAGTGGATTAATTGTAGAATTTTCGGATTTTTCAGTTGGTAGTGCTAGTGGTTTTTGTTATGTAGGAGAGCATCATATAGTGATTGATAAGACAGAATGGACGGCATTGAGTGAAAACGTAAGAGGTTTTTTGCTATTTCATGAACTAGGTCATTGTGAACTAAACCGTGGACACACTAATGTGAAATTTGGTAATGATGTTTGGAGAAGTATTATGCGAGGAGGCGAGTTAATGGGGGCTGAAATCTGGATTCCAATTCCATTTTTTGGTTTTAGAAAAGAATATTTTATCGACGAATTATTCAACCAAAGTACTACTGCCCCAACATGGGCGAACCAAAATTTTTCCTTTAATGAAGTTCCTGAAGCGAATAAAGAAAGTATTGGATTAATAGAAAATGTTAGCCGTATCAATGAACGATTTAATGATTTGACAGGTGATTATGAATTTGAAATTGATTTTAATTTTATTAATAACCGAGCTAATCGGACAAGGTTAATTTGGGGTAACACGACCAATCATTATTATATAGAATTTTTCCCTGAAACAGGATTTAATGTTGATGGTTATTTTATTGGGGTACATGAAGGGGGACAAGACAATGGTTTGTTTTACAGTAAAAATACCTCAAATGTAAATGGGGCAGAAGTGAATAAAGTAACGATTCGTAGAGAAGGTGGTTTTGAAAAAGTCTTTATAAACGAGCAGTTTATTTTTCATATTGATGAGCAGTCAACGTCCATTCAATCGGTTCGTATGGAATCCACTAGAACAGATGGAACGCTTGATGCGGGATTTGAGATTAACCGTTTTGAAGCTAAGAAAATAAATGAATAATGAAATGATAAAGCGAAAAGCATTAATACCCTTTGGTCAAATGGCTGATACCTCTATAGATTATCTTTTAGGTATTTCCGAAGATGCTAGAATCACGACACTGCAAAGAATCGAAGGGATTAGTCAAGCTGAATTGCATTGACTTTTGATTCTTTTGTGGTTCAAAACCTTTATTTTATTAACTATTTATTTTTATAAGAAAACCCTTCTTAATTTTGAGTATTTAG
>CAYMSC010000073.1:17693-18925 GCA_964392805.1 uncultured Saprospiraceae bacterium | reverse complement strand
GTGTAGGTCTTTATTCTGTGGGTAATCGTAAGAACTTGGAGTTCTGGAAGCTCTTATTCAACAAAATCAACCATTAAGCAAATGCTTTATTCCTATGCCTAAGCAACCAATCGTTTTTAGCCAACCTTTATTATAGAATTGCTGCATCGCTCTTATTGTATAAATAGCGATAACTGCCCTAGAAATATAATTAAGCCAATCATGAAAAGTTCTTCGTTTTCTTAGCTTTTCAAATAGAATGGGTCAGTTACATTTCTTTAGCATCCCCATTAAACCGCCAATCAAACAAGGTCACCGCCGCATTAAACAAATAAAAAACATACTTCGCCACATTGGCGATATTAAACTGCATCGCATTTTTCACCAAATTAATAATATTATAAACCACCCAACTCAACCATGTTTCTTCATATTTAAAAGCATTACAGAAATTTCCACCCAAGGAAAGTCCAAAGCCTAGCGATACGGTTATCAAAAAAGCATTATCCGTTTTTCCACCAAACAAATAGGCTCCTAAATAAACCAGACCAAATCCTATCAACATCCCTACTCCGATAATCACATAATACCAAATATCTCGTTTCTTAATTCTAGCCCCTTGTGACCAACGATAGGTCGCCAAGTTGTGAATCATAAATGTAATAGGGTAAGTAATCACCGCAGAATGATTGCCAAATAAATAATCTAAGACTCCAGAACTAATAGTGGTAATAATCCCAATTATGTTTCCCCAGTTATTTTGCTTGCCTACTAATCTTGTTGCCAAAACAGAAAAAATAGCCGCAATTACGGATACAATACCCAAAGGAAAAGCACCATTCTGTACATAAGTACCTAATTCCGTGATAGGAATACCAAATTGCATAGCTCCGTCTTGGTAAATGGTTCCATGAAAACCCTTGGCAACAGAAACCCCTAAAATAAGAAGGGCCGCAAAAATGTCGATATAAGAAGATTGAACTATCTTCCTGACTGTTGGATATCTTAATTGACTCACGATGAATGTGTTGGGCAGAGGGTGGAGGGCTTGGGACAAAAGAGGTGGTTACAATTTACAAATAACGAGTTAATAATTGAAAGAATTAGTGCTTCAATTACACACATATGAAATTCATAAATCATAGTTCATACATCATCAATCCTCCTCATTTCAATTTCTAGACGGATTTATGATGTATGATTTAAAATTTATGATGTATGATTTTTGGTATTGCAAACCTAGTCCTACTTAA
>CAYMSC010000073.1:14832-17593 GCA_964392805.1 uncultured Saprospiraceae bacterium | reverse complement strand
ATTCTTTTAATACAAAGCTGTCAAACTCCTACTCAAGAAGAAATTCAAAAACCAAATATCATCTACATTTTAGCAGATGATTTAGGCTATGGAGAATTGGGTATATATGGACAGGAATTAATAGAAACGCCTAATCTAGATGCTTTAGCAAAATCGGGGATGCGCTTCACACAGCATTATACAGGTGCGCCCGTTTGTGCGCCCGCTAGATGTGTTTTACTTACAGGACAACACACAGGACATGCTCATGTCAGAGGAAACGACGAATGGAAAGCTAGAGGAGATGTTTGGAGTTATCAGGCAATGTTTGACAATCCATTTTTAGAGGGACAACGACCTTTGCCAGACAGCGTCGTTACCATTGCGGAGCTATTACAAGATGCAGGATATAAGACAGGCAGTGTCGGTAAATGGGGATTAGGTGCGCCTACTACGGAAGGTGTTCCGAATAAACAAGGCTTTGATTTTTTTTATGGCTATAACTGCCAACGACAAGCGCATACTTATTATCCGATGCACCTTTGGAAAAATGAAGAGCGACATATTTTAAATAATAAAATGGTCGCACCGAGAGCCAATTTAGCAGAAGGCACTAATCCAAATGACGCTACAAGCTACGCTGATTTTAGATTGAATGACTACGCCCCTACCCTAATGCACCAAGAAGCACTTGGTTTTATGGAAGCCAATAAAGACCAACCTTTTTTCTTGTATTATGCCTCTCCCATTCCACATTTACCACTGCAAGCACCAAAGCGTTGGGTAGACTATTATAGAAAAAAGTTAGGCGAAGAAGCCCCTTATACGGATAAAAGTTACTTTCCTAATCAATATCCTCGTGCCGCTTATGCAGGGATGATTTCTTATTTAGATGAACAAGTGGGTGATTTAGTCGCAACATTAAAAGAGATGGGCGTTTATGAAAACACCTTAATTATCTTTTCTAGTGATAATGGTCCGACTTATACGGGAGGTGCAGACACGCCATTTTTTGATAGTGCCAAACCATTTAAAACGGAATATGGCTGGGGCAAAGGATTTACACATGAAGGCGGTATTCGAGTACCGATGATGGCGAGTTGGCCCAATAAAATTCAAGCAGGTACGCAATCCATACATATTTCTGCATTTTACGATGTCCTCCCTACCTTATGCGAAGTAGCAGGGCAACCGATTCCGACTAATACCGACGGCATCAGTTTTTTACCTGCCTTATTACAAAAAGACCAAAAAGCACATGATTATTTATATTGGGAATTTCCTGCCTACAAAGGACAACAAGCAGTCCGTATGGGTAAATGGAAAGCCATTCGGGCTAATATTTTTGAAGGTAATATGGTGTTGCAGTTATTTAATTTAGAAAATGACCCTAGGGAACAAAATAATGTAGCAGCGCAATACCCAGCAATTGTGAAACAGATAGAGGGCATTATGAAAGAGGCGCATGTTCCGGCTACGATTGAGCGGTTTAAAATTGCGGAATTGGGAGATTAAGCTGGTAGTGCAGGATTTATCCTGTCCTGTTCCAAGGTCTTTTAGACCTTGATTTGCTTAAAATAAAAAAGAGTTAAATTAGATCCACAGACCTAAAGGTCGCAGAACAGGACAGACTAAAGTCGTACTGATTACCCATATCTTTTTGAAGGCGAAAAGGTTCTAATTTTAGTAGAAATGTCGTGAATTTGCAGGATGTTCTCTCCCGCTGGCGGGAGTCGGAGGGTGGAAATACCAATTTTGGTGAAATTCCACCCCTCAATCCCCGCCAGCGGGGAAGATTACACCTTGCAAACTAAAAATTCAGGAAAAAAATTAAATATTTGATCTCTCCTAAATCAAAAAAACGGTAATATCTAATCAAAATTTCTCTTTTTAAAACTTATGGAGAATCAATACGACTAAAGTCTGTACTGCCAGTTTACATTTAAATAAGTTGTCGTATCTCCTTTTCCTTACTATAATATACCAAAAAATCTCGAATCAATTGCCAGCCTCCCCGCGTCTCAATAATCCAAGACCAGCGACGCTTTGGTTTTTGTAGTAGATTAGTGGAATTACTTCGACCAATGAGTAATAAACCAATACCTCGATATTTACAAACGGTGGTCAATAATTTTTGTTTTTCTGCGGTCAATGCTGCAAAAGCATCTTTGGAAAAAGCCAACCATTGTTCATTAGCAGGATATTGTTTGAGTTGGGTAATGACATCTATGGTTTGATGTCGATAACTATTCCAAGTTAACAAACCAAAAGTTATTCCTGCACATAAACACCAAATAATCGGCACAAAAATCTCCATATTTGTTTCGCCTTGTAAGGCTAAAAAAGCAAATCCACTAGCCAAACCTATAAATAAACTAAACCGCAAACTATTATATAACCAGCGTCTCCAATCATGATAAGGTTTGATAGCAGGTAAGGTTTTAATAGATTTTGCCTCCATTGATACGACAAATGCCTTTCCTGATAATCGACTCTGATAAGCTAATAATCCATCTGCTCGTTTTCCTCCATATTTTCTTTTAGTGCTTACTTCTTCCGCTGTATACATCCGCCTACGCAATAAGCGGTTATCGTAATAGTCCGCTAAAAAAATCATCGCTCTTTTCTGTACTGTTTTTTCTTGCATCATGGTTGGGAGGTTTATGGGGTTTATGAGGTTAATGAGGTTTATGGGGTTTATGGGGTTTATGGGGTTAATGGGGTTAATGGGGTTTATGAGGTTAATGAGGTTTATGGGGTTTATGGGGTTTATGGGGTTTAT
>CAYMSC010000073.1:0-14732 GCA_964392805.1 uncultured Saprospiraceae bacterium | reverse complement strand
TGGGGTTTATGAGGTTAATGAGGTTTATGGGGTTTATGGGGTTTATGGGGTTTATGAGGTTTATGGGGTTTATGGGGTTTATGGGGTTTATGGGGTTTATAAGGTTAATGGGGTTTATGGGGTTTATGAGGTTAATGAGGGCGTTTCTGCTAAATGCTTTCTGCCAACTGATAAACGCAACAATCAAAAATCGGATTCGTAATTATTTTATATTAACAATTATTTATATATAAAACCATATCAAAATGAGTGACATATTAGGAGTCGGTTCTAGAGTAAAGCATCCAGCCTTTGGGTTTGGAGTAATTATCAGGTTACATATTGCGGCTTATGATGTTTGTTTTCAAACTTATGGTATTAAGTTGGTAGGAAAAGATTATGATAAATGGGAGGTCATAGCAGCAGAACCTGCTGAAACGGCGGTAAGCTACACGGAAGCAGAAAAGTCTTTGGTGAAAATATTACGGAATTGGTCTGACGCTACAGAAATTGTGCCTTTAGCCGATAAATGGAAAAGAGGAATGATGATTTTAAAGCCCGATGACCCAGATTTACAATCCAAAGAAATACCAGTAGAAACGTTTTTTCATAAAATAGTAATGGTTCGAGACCGTTTGCGGGTGATGGAGCAACGAATAAATGCCAGTAAAAAAATGAGTGATGAGGAAAAAGTAAATTTACAACAGTATATTACTCGAATTTATGGTAGTTTGACTACTTTTAATATCCTTTTTAAATATAAGGAGAATAGTTTTGTGGGAGAGCGGACGAAGTAAGTTTAAGATATCAATTAGGGAAATTTAAATTCAAGCCCAAGTTTAAATAAATCATTAATTAGAGTCCTATCTAAGTTTCTCACAGTTTGGAGAACAATTATTATTTAAAGAAAATTTCGACTATTAAGCAAAAATGTAATTAAAAAACCTTCTCACCAAAAGGAGAAGGTTTTTTAATTGTAATTTAGGGAGCAGGTAATAAATAAGGTACCCAAAATAATTTTATTTTGTGCTTATTCAAGGCATGAAGGAATGTAAATTCCTGAACCGTTCACGGACGGGATGCCGAAAGCTATCAGGTGGGTAGGTTATTTTTCACCTGTTCCCTTATAGAGAGAATTTGTTTTAAATC
This sequence comes from uncultured Saprospiraceae bacterium, assembly GCA_964392805.1. GTDB lineage: Bacteria > Bacteroidota > Bacteroidia > Chitinophagales > Saprospiraceae > JAFMDF01. Next base: position 13,604 of record CAYMSC010000073.1, on the reverse strand, counting down.
TTTTTAAATAAACTAAGAATATAATTCCTGTTTTTACTAGAGACTGGTAGTTTACTGCCATCGAATAATTCCAACTCACCACCATGGTTTTTCTTAATAAATTTTCGAGCATAACCAATATTAACAATGTAAGAATTATGAATTCTATGAAAATTATTTTCTGATAAACTATCCAAAACGTTTTTTAATAGTCTTGGAATAACTAGTTTTCGTCCATCGCTAAAATAAATATCAGTGTTTCCACCATTAGCTTTACAATAAACGATATCTGTTTCATTGACAAATTCAATTTCGCCCCCTTTTTTTGTGAGTGCTAACATGTTAACGATAGGTTTTAATCGAACTACCTTCAAATTACTTTTAATTTGAGGTTGAGGTCGTATAGGTTTTTTGTTATTCATTTTTAATTATTTACCAAAATTTGATCTGCAGTTGCCATACAACCTTCGGTAACTACGGCTATGAAGGCATCCCATCCGCTTTGCGGTTCAGAAGTTTACACTTCTTCATGTCTTGTCTAAAGAAAAAATAACTTCGCAAAATTTGGGTAGCTTATTTATTACCTAATTCGAGGCATAAAACAAAAGAGGCAATCTCCGTTAAGAGATTGCCTTTTTTATTTAATCCAGTTTGTAAAAGCTAAAATGTTATGACTACTTAGCAGCTTCCATCGCTTTCTTCATCGTGCTACCAATTTCTGCTGGAGTCTGTACTACGTGTAGTCCACATTCTGCCATAATCTTCATCTTTGCCTCAGCCGTATCTTCGTCCCCTCCGATAATCGCACCAGCATGTCCCATTGTACGACCAGCAGGAGCCGTTTTACCAGCGATAAATCCAACCACTGGCTTAGTACCATATCTCTGAATATACCGAGCTGCTTCCGCTTCCATACCACCACCAATTTCACCAATCATAATAATGCCATCTGTATCAGGATCATTCATTAATAACTGTACCGCTTCTTTAGTTGTTGTGCCAATAATTGGATCACCACCGATACCAATACAGGTAGATTGTCCCATACCAGCTTTTGTCACTTGGTCTACCGCCTCATAAGTCAAAGTACCAGAACGAGAAACAATACCTATTCTTCCTTGCCTGTGAATAAAACCAGGCATAATTCCACATTTTGCTAATCCTGGAGAAATAACACCTGGGCAATTAGGACCAACTAATCGACAACTTTTATCTTTTAAGTAAGCTTTTACTTTTACCATATCTTGCACAGGAATTCCTTCCGTAATACAAATAATCACTTTGATACCCGCATCAGCAGCTTCCATAATGGCATCTCCTGCAAATCTTGGAGGCACAAAAATAATAGAGGTATTTGCTTTTGCCTTATTTACAGCCTCTTGCACTGTGTTAAATACTGGTTTATCTAAATGAACTTGACCACCTTTTCCCGGTGTCACTCCACCTACGACATTTGTACCATATTCAATCATTTGACCAGCATGGAAAGAACCTTCCTTTCCTGTAAATCCTTGAACAATAACCTTAGATTTGCTATCTAATAGAACAGCCATATTAATTTATTTTTCAGTTTGTAGTTTATACATATTACGATATTCTTTATTGTAAGAATAAAGTGGAATGTTCTTTCATTCCTAAAAGCAGCGCAAATATATAATATTTTGTACTTTCTTATTTTTCAATCAATCCAATCTTATTCTTCTTCTCTAATAATTACAAAAACATCCTCATTCTTCTTTTTCATAAAGTATTTTTCCCGTGCAAACTTTTCTTTATTCAACTCAATATCTAAAGCTTCCTGTTTGACTTCTTTTATTTTCTCTTCGTAGAAAACTTTATCTGATTTCAATTTATCTAATGACTTCTGTAATTGATATTGTGTCCACATATTATGCTTATCAATAAAAATTAACCACGCAAAAAAGAAAACCAATACCAAAAAATACCGATTCCTGATAGGTGCGGGAATCTGCTTTATGATTGGTTTGAAAGGATTATTTTTTATTTTTTTCGCCATAGTATGGAATTTCGTCCCAATTTAGCAAAAAAAGTTGTCAGTTGTCAGTTATCTGTTTACTAAGTCACAGATAACAGATAACCGATAACCGTTTTATCCTAATAAGGCACGTCCCGGATAAATACCAGAATCTCCTAACTCCTCTTCTATTCTCAATAATTGGTTATACTTCGCAATTCTATCTGACCGAGAAGCAGACCCCGTTTTGATTTGTCCTGTATTTAATGCCACTGCTAAATCAGCAATAGTTGTATCTTCAGTTTCTCCAGAACGGTGACTCATCACACTGGTAAAACCGTTTCTAGTTGCCATGTTTACCGCATCAATCGTTTCTGTTAAAGAACCAATTTGATTTACTTTGATTAAGATGGAATTCGCACTTTCTTCTTCAATACCTCTTTGTAAACGTTCGGTATTCGTTACAAATAAATCATCTCCTACTAATTGTACTTTCTTTCCTAACTTTTTATTTAAAGCTTTCCATCCTTTCCAATCATCCTCATCTAGTCCATCTTCAATAGAGAAAATTGGGTATTTTTTCACCCAATCCGCCCAGTAAGCAACCATATCAGTAGAAGATAATTTATCTCCAGTAGATTGGTGGAAGTGGTATACCTTCTCCTTTGAAACGTAAAATTCAGAAGCCGCTGCATCCATTGCAATCATCACATCTTCGCCTGGTCTATATCCTGCATTTTCGATAGATTTTAATACAATCTCTACCGCTTCTTTATTAGATTTAATATTTGGTGCAAAACCACCTTCATCTCCTACATTCGTAGAATATCCTTTTTTCTTTAAGACTGATTTTAAGCTGTGGAATATCTCTACGCCCATTCTCAAGCCTTCAGAAAAGAAATCTGCCCCTACTGGTACGACCATAAATTCCTGAAAATCAATACTATTATCCGCATGAGAACCTCCATTCAAGATGTTCATCATTGGCACCGGTAAAACATGTGCATTTACTCCACCAATGTAGCGATATAACGGCTGACCTGCTGCCGCTGCTGCTGCTTTGGAAACCGCCAAAGAAACACCTAAGATAGCATTCGCTCCTAACTTTGATTTGTTAGGAGTACCATCTAATTCAAGCATAATATTATCAATATATATTTGCTCAAATATATCCACACCTATTAATCCTTCTCGAATAATTTCCTCGATATTCTTACAAGCCTTCAAGACCCCTTTACCTAAGAATCGTTTTTTGTCACCGTCTCTTAATTCTACTGCTTCATATTTACCCGTAGATGCACCAGAAGGTACTGCCGCACGACCAAAGTGTCCATCATCCGTTAAAACTTCAACTTCTACGGTTGGGTTTCCTCTAGAATCTAAAATTTCTCGGGAGCGAATATCTAAAATATTACTCATAATTGTTTTTTAAGATTTAAAGTAACTAATCAAGATTAAAGAGTAGAGACCATTTCATTGAGAGAAGTGAGAAAAACTAAGGATTACCAATAGTTTTTCGTTTTTTATCGAAAAATTAAAAGGTTTACCGATTGCTATCTCTTTTCTCTAATCGCTGCACTCTATTCTGAATAGTCACGATTTACGTTTATAATAAATTCTAAAACAAATTTGGTTACTGGTGTAGAACTTTAATTCTCTTTCAAGTTATTTCTTGCGTTTTTTGGGCAAAATTTATAACTAAAAGATTGATTATCAAGAAGTCAGACCGAAAATTAAAATTTTCTATCAGAAGTCAAACTTAGGACAGATGCAAAATCTGACTTCTGACAGTTTATGAAATAAACGGTCTGACTTCTGACCTCTATGGTACTGGCTTTGCCAGGTTAGAAAATCTACAAATTATTTTTTATTCTTTTCCATCATTTCTATGAAGAAATCAAACAGGTATCTTGAATCATGTGGTCCAGGAGAAGCTTCTGGGTGATATTGTACCGAGAAAGCATTTTTTCCTATCACTCTAATACCTTCGATAGTGTCGTCATTAAGATTCTTGTGGGTAATCTCCACTTTATCACTATTCGCTCTAATCGCATCTGGGCTAACACCAAAACCATGATTTTGGCTAGTAATTTCACATTTACCCGTAACTAAATTCTTTACAGGATGATTGATTCCTCTATGGCCATTGTGCATTTTATAGGTTGGAATATCTACTGCTAATGCCAAAATTTGATGCCCTAAGCAGATACCAAATAAAGGTTTATCTTTTTTCAAAATAGCCTTTGCTGTTTTAACGGCATATTTCATTGGGGCAGGATCCCCCGGTCCATTCGATAAAAAGTAGCCATCAGGCTTCCAAGCTTCCAATTCCTTAAAGGATGTTTTAGCAGGGAATACCTTTACATAACAATCTCTTTCCACAAAGCATCTTAAGATATTTTTCTTGATACCAAAATCTAAAGCGGCTATTCTATATTTCGCATCAGCATCTCCTAAAGTATAACTTTCTTTTGTACTAACGGAAGATGCCAGTTCAAGTCCATCCATATTCGGCACTTTTTTCAATTGCTTGGTCAATGCCTTAACATCTGTTGTTTCAGATGAAATAATCGCATTCATCGCACCTTTACTACGAATGTGTCGAACAATAGCACGGGTATCAACATCTGAAATACCTACTAATTGTTCATTCTCAAAATAGTCCTGAATGGATACATCTGCTTTTTTACGAGAATATTGGTGGGTAAAATTTTTACAAATTAAACCTGCAATTTTAATATCACCAGATTCTGTTTCCGCTTCCTTTGTACCATAATTTCCAATATGAGCATTGGTTGCGACTAATAACTGGCCAAAATAGGAAGGGTCTGTAAAAATTTCTTGGTAACCGGTCATTCCCGTATTAAAACAAATTTCTCCAGCAGTGGTCCCTACTTTCCCTGCTGATTTTCCATGAAAAATAGTTCCATCTTCCAATAATAAAACGGCTGGTACTTGCTGCATAGCATTAATAACTTTAAGTTAGATTAAGGGTCTTAATTTGGTTAGGTAATTCTTATCTAACAAGAAAATAACCTTGTTTTTTGAAATCGGCGCAAAGATAAGGTTAAAGACAGTAGAAAAGAATGGTATTGCCTTTTTTTTTGTAGTTCTTTAAAAAATCCAAGTGCTAATTATTTAAAAGTTGATTTGTTGATTGATTATTAGTTGATTCAATCAGATTACAAGAGTCTTGTTGGTTAAATAGATTAAAATATAAAACAAAAAAGGCGACACTAAACAGTATCGCCTTTTTTTATTATCGGACTTAATCAAGTTAAGTTTATTCTCCTTCTTCTGCCTGCTCGTTTAATGCCTCTAATTCAGGGTCAGCATCTCCAACATTCTCAACTACTTGAGTCGCTGCTGCTGCTGCACCTGCGGCTTTCTTACCTCTTCTTGAACGTCTAGATTTCTTGCTGCTACCAGCATCGCCACCTTTTGCATTAGTAAAGACATCGTTAAAGTCAACAAATTCAATCATTGCCATTTCTGCACCATCTCCTTTTCTAAAACCAGTTTTGAGAATTCTTAAGTATCCACCCGGTCTAGCTGCAACTTTCGCAGATATTACATCAAATAACTCTTGTACCGCAAACTTATTTTGTAAGTAGCTGAATACAACTCTTCGAGAGTGTGTAGTGTTCGTTTTTGACTTGGTAACTAAAGGCTCCAAATGCTTTCTCAATGCCTTTGCTTTTGCTAAAGTAGTATTGATTCTTTTGTGTGTAATCAATGCAATAGAAAGATTTTTTAATAAGGCTTTTCTGTGTCCTTTTTGTCTACCTAAGTGGTTAAACTTTTTACCGTGTCTCATGACAATTTATATTTTTGAATTTGTGAACTTCGCACCACAAAAAGAAAATCATCTTTCGTAAATGCAATAAATAATATAAAAGTTATTAGAAGTTATTTAGAAAATTCACTAAACAAAGGTACTAATAACGACCTCAATCAAGGTTATTTCAAACTATTTAAGGTCATTGAAAATGATTTCGGTTAAACCAAAAATAACTTTCAATAACTTCAAATTAATCTTCGTCTAATTTATATTTAGATAAGTCCATACCAAAAGTAAGTCCTTTATCTTGTAATAATTCTTCGATTTCTACTAAAGATTTCTTACCAAAGTTTCTGAATTTCAACAACTCGTGTGTATCGTATTTTACCATTTCGCCCAAAGAATTGATTTTCGCAGCTTTCAAACAGTTGTAAGCCCTTACAGAAAGGTCTAAGTCTTCCAAAGAAGTCTTCAACAACTTTCTCATGTGTAAGATATGCTCATCAACAATGTTTTCTTCTCTAGTAGAAGCATCATCAAAAGTGATGTTCTCATCCGTAATCAACATCAAGTGTTGGATTAAAATTCGAGAAGCTTCTTTAATAGCATCTTCTGGGTGAATCGTACCGTCCGTCTTCACATCAATCGTTAATAATTCATAATCCGTACGTTGTTCAACCCGCGTATTAGATACTTTGTAAGAAACATTTTTGATTGGCGTGTAAATCGCATCAACTGGAATTACACCGATTGGTGCATCCTTTGGTAAATTTTCTTCAGCAGGTTGGTATCCTCTCCCTTTAGTTACCGTTAATTCGATTTCTAAAGAAACGAAAGGTTCCATATGGCAAATCACCAAATCAGGATTCATTACCTTGAAAACGTTAGTGTGTTCTTCAATATCACCGGCCTTAAATTCTTCTTTACCACTAATCGTTAAATAAATTTTCTCACTTGCAATATTCTCTTCTGCTAATAATTGCTTCAATCGAACTTGCTTTAAGTTCAATACAATATCAACAACATCTTCTACCACACCTTTGACAGTAGAAAATTCGTGGTCAACACCTGCAATTCTGACAGCGGAGATAGCAAAACCTTCTAAAGAAGATAGTAAAACTCTTCTCAAGGAATTACCAATAGTTTGTCCAAAACCTGGTTCTAACGGTTTGAACTCAAATACCCCCTCGAAGTCATCGGACTTCTGCATTACAATTTTATCTGGCTTCTGGAAACTTAAAATACTCATAACCTTTTTGCTTTGATAGGATGGTAAAATGAAAAATTTGAAATGAAAAATCTAAAATGTAAAATTTAAAATATAAAAGTTGAACTAAAAATAAGTTCCAAATTTGGAGGAATTAGTATTTGAACTTTCAATTCTAAACAGACAAATCAAATTTTATTTAATCTTCAAAGAAAAGTCGTATTAACAAAATAAATTATGTTTTCTAAAATAGCATCCATAATTTTTATGTTAATATTATAACGCAAGAATCGTGATACCGTGTAACGCATTCTTTTTCAAAAAATGCCACCGTATCACGATTTTTATAATCAAAAATTACTTAGAGTATAATTCGACAATTAACTGCTCATTGATTTTCTCTGGAATCTGTTCTCTTTCTGGGTAAGCCATAAACTTACCTTGCATCTTATCTGAATTCCATTCTAACCAACCAAACTTTTTAACCTCCGCTTTATTACCTGCGACTGCGTCTCTTACCACTTCTAAACCTTGAGACTTTCCTCTTACAGCAACAACATCTCCTGACCTCAATTGGCAAGATGGAACATTGGTTATAACGCCATTTACTGTAATATGTCTATGTGAAACTAACTGTCTTGCTGCTCTTCTGGTAGGAGCAATACCTAATCTATAAACGGTATTGTCTAATCTAGCTTCCAGTAATTGAAGTAAAACTTCACCAGTAACTCCTTTTTTAGAGTTAGCTGTTTCAAACAAATTACGGAATTGACGCTCTAAAACGCCATAAGTGTATTTTGCTTTTTGCTTTTCTTTCAATTGTACACCATAGTCAGACCCCTGTTTCTTTCTTCGGGTATTTCCATGTTGTCCTGGAGCATATTTTTTTCTTTCAAATGCTTTTTGAAAACCAAAAATTGGTTCTCCTAGTGCTCTCGCTTTTTTCGCACGAGGTCCAGTATATCTAGCCATTTTTTAAATAGACTGTGAATTTATAAAAATGACTCAGTTGAATTAATTTTGAATGAAGAATTTTGAATTTTGAATAATTCTACAAATTCTGTCTTTTAATAAATTCCTTAAAGAATCTTTATAAATCCTGTTAATTAAATAAAGTAAAACTTTCTTTACTTTTAAAATATATAGAAATAGTAAAAGGATTAGGTTTATTAGATTGGTAACATAAAGACCAATCACTAGTTACTAATCACCAATTACTATTAAACTCTTCTTTTCTTAGGAGGACGACAACCATTGTGTGGAATTGGCGTAACGTCTTTGATTTGCGTGATTTTGATACCAGCAGCATCTACTGCACGAATAGCAGCTTCTCTACCAGAACCAGGCCCTTTTACTAAAACAGTTGCCGTTCGCATTCCTGCTTCGTGTGCTACTTTAGCAGCATCAGTTGCAGCAATTTGTGCAGCATAAGGAGTGTTCTTTTTAGAACCTCTGAATCCTGCTTTACCAGCAGATCCCCAAGAAATCACTTGCCCTTGCTTATTAGACAAGGAAATAATGATATTATTGAAAGTTGCCTGAATATGTACTACACCTTCAGGTTCAACTCTTACTTTACGTTTTTTAGCTTTAGCAGCTCTACTCTTAGCCATAATAAATTAAGGTTCGCTACCGACAGCAACTATTGAAAATAAAATCTTCGTAAGAAAAATTTTGACACCAATAGTCTGACTCCCGATAGGGTCGTTATTAATAAACAAAAATTACAACTATTAGTAATAGTTTTATAATTGATTTTTTTTCAATAAATTTCATTTATTAAAAAAGAAATCCATTTAAAAAACAATAGTTCTAATTTTTGAAAGTTATTTAGTTGCTTTTTTCTTATTAGCGACGGTCTTACGCTTACCCTTACGAGTACGAGCATTCGTCTGAGTTCTTTGACCACGAAGTGGTAATCCTTTACGATGACGAATACCTCGGTAACAACCGATGTCCATCAAACGCTTGATGTTTAATTGAATCTCAGAACGTAGAACACCTTCTACTCTGTATTCATCCTGTAACATCTTAGTGATCATACGGATGTTCTCATCAGTCCAATCTTGTACTTTTGTATTTTCATCCATACCTGCTTTAGCTAAAATTTCTTTAGCTATAGATGGACCAATACCAAAAATATAAGTCAAACTAATAATTCCTCGCTTATTTCTAGGTAAATCAACACCTGCAATTCGAGCCATACTAAATTAGTTAAAAGTTTATATAAAATTATCCTTGACGTTGCTTGAACTTAGGATTCTTTTTGTTGATGATGTAAATTTTTCCTTTTCTTCTAACAATCTTGCAATCAACAGATCGTTTTTTAATAGAAGCTCTAACTTTCATTATTATAATGTTGAATTTTGAATGTTGAATGTTGAATGCATTTTACATCCAAGATTAGCATCCAAATTAATGCTATAAAATAGGATGAATTGGAATCTCTATATTGATATTAGTTATAACTTAACTATATTCAAAATTTAAAATTCACCATTCGAAATTAAATTATTTATATCGATAAATAATTCTTCCTCTAGTTAAATCATAAGGAGACATTTCAACTGCAACTTTATCACCAGGGAGAATACGAATGTAATTCATTCTCATCTTACCAGAAATAGTTGCAACTATCTTATGTCCATTTTCAAGACGTACTCTGAACATAGCGTTTGATAACGCTTCATCTATAATACCATCTTGTTTTATTAAGCCCTGTTTTGCCATATCCGAATTTTGGAGTGCAAAGATACAATATTTTAAATGATTTTCCATATTTGATTTGGAAAAATCATAATTTATTTTATCTAAATGAAAAAATATTTTCAAAGTTGGCAAATACTCTATTTAAAATATTGGCTATCAACACTTTACAAAATATTCAATTCAACTTATTTCCATCTCCAGTTGACTTTTTAGTATCTAAAACGCCAAGTTTTAACAATTATGCTCCTTAGCAAAATGCAAATTGGCATCATTCATTTTTCAGCATAAAAATCGAAGTAATTAAGCCGTAACTGTCAAAATATCAACGACCTCTTTTAAATTCGGATTTTTTAGTATCGCCGCTTCAATAGGCGCATGATTAGATAAAATATCAGCTTTATCTTTTCTTACTACTACGGTGTGTTCATAATGAGCCGAAGGTTTATTGTCTTTGGTTATCACCGTACCATCCTCAAAAGATTTCACCTCCTTCTTTCCTAAATTTATCATAGGCTCAATAGCTATAACCAATCCATTTTTCATTATCATTCCTTTTCCCCTTCTTCCATAATTTGGTACCTCTGGACCTTCGTGTAACGTTCGACCAACACCATGTCCAACTAATTCTCGAACAACCCCATACCGATGCTGACGCTCCGTGTATTGTTGAATAGCAAAACCAATATCCCCTACTCTTCTTCCTGCTACTGCTTGCTCAATTCCTTTGTATAAAGAGGCCTTCGTCACTCTACATAATTCCATTACCTTATCGTCTACATCTCCAATGCAAAACGTATAGGCCGCATCTCCATAGTAATCATTCAAGTACACACCACAGTCAACCGATACGATATCACCATCTTTAAATTCATGATTATAAGGGATTCCATGAACAACCTCATCATTGACAGAAACACAAAGAGTCGCTGGAAAACCATATAAGCCTTTGAAGCCCGGAATTGCACCATTATCTCTAATTAATTGTTCTGCTTGTTCATCAATCTTTTTTCCAGATACACCGGGACCAATTAAGGTTGCTACTAAAGTTAGTGCCTCACTAACCATTAAACAGTTCTTTCTAATTAATTCAACCTCTTCATCTGTTTTGTAGATAACGTTTTTTTTCTTACCTGCCACGCTTTTTTGAGTTATAAGTTATGAATTATGATTAGTCAATCAGGCCAAATATAATTTTCTATGCTGATTGATGCTTTTATTCCTTATAAGTAAGTGCTTGGACAAAATAACTTGCGCTTTTATAGATAATCAGATAAATAATTGATAATTATCCGTTGGTATGCTAATCCGTTGGGCGTATTTTTCCCAAACGGATTAGTTTCCCCAACGGATTTTAGATATATTATAAAAATAAATAGTATCAGTTTTTAATCTGACGCTCTATAGATTTACAATTATTCTTTTTTAAATGGATTATCAATCAATTATAAATCCCGGAAGCTTTCGGGAGTAAATCCGCAATTTATTTTTTCATCGTTCCTAAACAAAAAATTACCAGTAGAAATATTCTACTGGTAATCGGGATTGTATATTTTTAATAACAAGTATTTTCTAAAGTTGTTGAGCTAGTTTTACATACTAGCACCAATGCCTTGCATTCTACTTCTGCTTTGCAATTTACCTGACTTCACTAATCCATCATACTTTCTCATCAACAAGTGACTTTCTATTTGTTGTAAAGTATCTAATACTACCGCTACTAAGATTAATAAAGAAGTACCACCGAAGAAGATGGCAAAAGCAACGTTAATACCAAATGCTACTGCAATAGAAGGTAAAATCGCAATTAAACCGATAAATAAAGAACCCCAGAAAGTAATTCTAGTTGTAATAGTATCAATAAAATCAGCTGTTGGCTTCCCTGGCTTGATACCAGGAATAAAAGCATTTTGTCTCTTTAAATATTCTGCATATTGCTTTGGATTAACCAATAAAGCAGTATAGACATAAGTGAATAATACAACTAAAACAAAAGTTAGAATACTAGAAGTTAAAGAGAATGGATTCAATAATTCTTGAATCACTGGATTCGCTGCTGCTTCATCTCCGGCAAACCATTGTGCAACAGTAGCTGGTAAGAACATTAAAGCTTGTGCAAAAATAATGGGCATTACTCCCGCAGCATTCACTTTTAAGGGAATGTAATCTCTAGCACCAGCAACTGGCATAGCATTCGTTCCTCGACCAACCATTCGTTTAGCAAATTGGATTGGAATTTTTCTAACTCCCTGAACCAACAGTACCGTTACCATAATCACTAAGAAAAGGGCTACCAATTCTAAGATGAAAACGATTGGACTACCACTACTCAATTGTAGTGAAAATTCAGAAACTAAGGCAACTGGCAATGTTGCAATGATACCAATTGTGATTAATAAAGAAATACCGTTTCCAATACCTTTATCTGTAATTTTTTCTCCTAACCACATGGCAAAGATAGTACCTGTGGAAAGAATGATAATATTAGCTAACCAGAAGATTCCTTTTGGAATACTAGGGTCAACTGCACCTTGGCTTTGAATATAAGTTAAGTACCCACCACCCTGTACTAAAGTAATTGCTACCGTTAATAAACGAGTGATTTGGGTAATTTTCTTTCTTCCTGATTCCCCTTCTTTCTGCTGTAAACGCTGGAAATAAGGTACCGCAAAACCCATTAATTGGATAATGATAGAAGCGGTAATGTAAGGCATAATACCTAAGGCAAAAATGGCGGCATTATTAAATGCACCTCCGGTAAATACATTAATCAAACCCAATAAATCACTGGCATTTGAAGAAGTAGCATTTTCTAAAACAGATGGGATAACACCAGGTAAAACGATGAATGAACCGATACGGTAAACCAACAAGATACCAAGCGTAAAAAGAATACGCTTACGTAATTCTTCAATTTTCCAAATGTTCCTTAAAGTATCAATAAACTTTTTCATGGATTAACTTTTCTGAAATCAAAAAAGTAAGTTCATCTATAATTTTAGTAGATTTTTTCTCAAATAGTAGTAGAAAATATCTTTCCAAATTGGATGACTTATTTTTTGAGTTAAACTAGATTAACATTTCCTCCTTTACTTTCAACGGCTGCTTTCGCACCCGCAGAAATTGCATGTACTGTTACGTCTAACTTTGAAGAAAGTTCACCTCCTCCTAAGATTTTAATTCGGTCATTTTTTCTAGCTAATCCTTTTTCTACTAAGTTTTCAACTGTAATAGATGATAAGCTATATTTTTCAGCAATTGCTTGTAACCGACCTAAATTAAACGGCACATACTCTACCCTATTTGGATTCTTAAATCCACGCTTAGGTAAACGCATTTGTAAAGGCATTTGTCCACCTTCGAATCCTCTTTTGCTTTTCCAACCTGATCTTGATTTAGCACCTTTGTGTCCTCTAGTAGAAGTACCGCCTTTTCCAGATCCTGGTCCTCTTGCGATTCTTTTTCTAGCTTTAGTAGCACCTGCTGCAGGTTTTAAAGTATGTAATTCCATTTTTACTATGCTTTAGACATTTGTTAAACAAATATTGAACCTAAAAATTGAAATAAGAATAAAAAGCTTCAATTAATAGTAGGTTCTTAGTCAACAAATTGAAATTATATTATCTATTAGTTTCTCAGAAAGCAATGCTAACTGAAAAAAATGTTTTATAGAAGTTAATAAGTATAGAGGCTGTCTCAAAAGTCGGAGATTTTAGATTCTCCTTTACCAAACAGAAAAAATGCGATTCATTTCAATTAAGCTATTATGAATTTTTATTTTTCTATTTTGCATCCTCGAATCTATGTTCAAGGACTTAGAAGACAACAACATCATTTATCAACTATTTAGGCTTCAGAAGTTTCTACTAAGTGAGCCACTTTCTTAATCATGCCCTCAATTTGAGGAGTTAATTCGTGCACAACAGTCTGATTGATTTTTCTTAAACCAAGCGCAT
>CAYMSC010000072.1:0-19040 GCA_964392805.1 uncultured Saprospiraceae bacterium | reverse complement strand
TTGAGGTCGGAAGCGGATTTGAACCGCTGTACGAGGTTTTGCAGACCACTGCCTAGCCACTCGGCCACCCGACCTTTTTGTGCTAAAAAATAAGCTTGCGACAGCTTTAATTTCTAAACGACCGCAAATATATATTATTTTTCAGAACTATGCTTATTTTAACGAAGAAAAGCTTAAATAGTTTCTTGACCCTAGTATCTTTGTAGTATTATTTTGACTAAAAAATCAACTAACTTGTGATATGCTAAATGTCAAAAAAACTAGTTTGCTTTCAACCGCTTTTATCTTACTGTTTTCGCTCTATTTTAGTTGCGATGCAACTCAAAAAAAATCCGCTCAAGCGAATATTTTAAAGATGGAGTATTATGTAAGATATATGCACTCAGATAAACAGGTCAAAGCAGAAATAAGTTTCTCTGAAATAGCGGATTCTACCAAAAAAAATATCCCGAAAAAAATGGAAGAGGTCTTATTTCAAAATAATGTCCTTGATGGAAAAAAAATCGCAGACCGATATAAGTACCAAGGTACTATGCAAATCCCTTTTACCGACCGCTTTGATTTTTCCTACAGAAATAATATAACACAAGTAGCAGTACAAACCGTTTCCATTAATCCTGTAACTGATTTTACTATTAAAAAAAATAAAGTAAGTAAATTAGGCGGTACCACCTTAACCTTGGTAGGAAATCCACTTCAAGCTGAAGAAACTATCGTTGTCCTATTGAGTGATGTAAATAATAAAACGGTTACGATTTTAGCCAAAGAGTTATCTATTAAAATTACGCTTGAAAAAGTAAAGGATTTATCTTTAGGACAAGGAAGTATCTATGTAGTCAGAAAACAAAATATAGCGAAAACTACTATAAATTATCAACTGGAAGGATTTACTGAATATTATTCGGAAGTAAAAGAAATTGAAATAGTAGAGTAATAATTGCCAAGGAAAAAAGAAACTGAAATTACTTATAGATATTTTTGACTTGGTACTTAAACTATTTATAGATATTATTTCTACACCTTATCCTAGATTCAAAATTTATTTTTTAAAAGTTTCTAAGAGACGACGAAAAAATAAGTTCCGCATTTTTCAAATGGATTTTTTTGTAATGGGTTGAAAACCTATGATAAAAACATTCAATTGAAAAATCAAATGCGGAAGTTATTTTTTCGTTATTACTAAGGCTTTGTTGAGTCAATAAGATTTGTCGTTAACATTTTTTCCTCTAATCGCTGTCGTCGAGGTGTTCTAATACTATCTTTTAAGTATTTTTCAATAACTAAACTGGCAATTGGCGCAGCGTAGGTCCCTCCAAATCCGCCATTTTCAATGTATACAGCTAAGGCAATTTTAGGATTATCCTTAGGAGCAAAAGCAAAGAAAATAGAATGGTCTTTACCTGCATTTTGAGAAGTTCCTGTTTTTCCACATATAGAAATGTCGTTGACAAAAGCTTGTTTTGCCGTACCTGATAGGACCACTTGCTCCATACCGTCTATTACTGATTGGAAATGGGAAGCATCGACAGAAACCTGTTGTATTTTTTGATATTTAGCAGGAGGTGGAATTTTCATTTTATTACTATCCTCAAAAGCTTTAGCTAAATGCGGTAAACGGTATTTTCCTTTATTTCCTATAATGGTTGCTAAGTTAGCCATTTGTAAGGTCGTCATTTCCACTTCTCCTTGTCCAATACCAACGGACATGATTTTGCCAGAATTCCACCCTCCCAGATTTTTGTACAGCTTATCGTAATATTTAGGATTAGGATTATTTCCTCTTTTTTCTCGTGGATAATCAATTTCTAAAGGTTTCCCCACCCCAAATTCCGTTAGATAATCATTGAATATAGAGAGTCCTTTTTGCGGAATAGATTCTCCATATTGGTCTACAATATCTCTAAAGGTTCTAAAAAAATAAGTATTACAAGAATGTTTAATTGCCTTAGACATATCAACCGAACGCTCATGTGGATGACATCCGAATTTCCGTGAATTGGCTTTCCCTGGTTGATAATATCCAGGACAAGTAACTCTATAATCAGTAGAAACAATTTCTTCTTCTAAGGCTACTAAACCAACAATTGTCTTAAAAATAGATCCTGGTGGATATTTAGCCATTACAGATCTATCGAAAAAAGGTTGTAATGAATCTCGTTCTAAATACCTATAATTATTCCCTCTGTTCGGACCAATCACTAAAAGATTGGGGTTGTAGGCTGGCGCACTAAGCATGGTTAATATCTCCCCTGTTTCTGGTTCAATTGCGACAATACTCCCTATCTTATTCTTCATCAGCTCTTCGCAATAGTTTTGCAAGTCTATATCCAAAGTCGTTATTAAATTATTTCCCGATACGGCAGATATGTCTGCATTCCCTTCATCATATACTTCGACTTCTCTGCCAAACTTATCCTTTAGCATAAACTTAACCCCTTTCTGGCCTCTTAACTGATTTTCATATTGCAATTCTAATCCACTCTGTCCTACATAATCTCCTAAAGTATAAATCCCCTCAGATGTTTCTATCTGCTTTTTGTTCACTTCTCCCAAGTAGCCTACAACGTGTGCAGCATTAGGGTAAGGGTAGCCTCTTACATTTCGTAGGCGAGTAAAAAATCCAGGAAAATTATAAAGATGCTCTTGTATCTTTGTATAACGTTGAGCGGATAATTGTTTTAGGAATACAAAGGGTTTTCTTTTTGAATAACGCCCACTTCGCCAATTTTTATTCATTTTTTTTATAAAAGTTGCCTTATCAATTTCTAAAAGCTGACAAAATTGAACGGTGTCCATTGCTGGGTCCATTTGTTTATAAGTAACCATCAAATCATACATGGCATTATTATAAACAATTATTTTTCCTTTTCTATCCGTAATAAATCCTCTGGATGGGTAGGTAGTAATTTCATCTACTGCAATGTTGTTCCCCTTGACCTGATAAGTATCATCTATCAATTGCAAATGAGCTGCTTTTCCCATTAGTACTAAAGTACCAATTAAAAAAACAGCTAAAATATTTTGATATCGATTGCTAAATCGGTCACTCATAAGTTTTTTATTAAAAATGAAAAAATACCGTGCAGTTGGCAGTAGTCAATTGGCAGTTTGCAGTATTATATCAAAAGCCACCACTAACCTTACTTTTTGGGTTGCGCTAATATCATATACATCATCATAAGGAATAGCGAAAATATAAAAGTAGCTATTGTCCTTCCTATAATTTCTAAGAAGTAGGTAGGCGTAAATATTTCTAGGGTGAAATAAGTTAACAAATGAATAAAAAGTAAAGTCCCTGCATATTTTAAGAACCAAATAGTACCATAGCTTTTAATCGTCAAACTGTGGCTAACATTATAGCCTTCTCTTGGTTCATATATCGCCAAAATAAGCGGTCGTATAATTGCTGTAACTAAACAAGCGGCAGCGTGTACACCCGGAGAATTATAGCTAGCATCTATTAATAATCCTACCCCAAATCCAATTAATACCAACGTTATTTTAGGCGTTTTTAGTGGTAATAAAAATAAGAATAAAGGATAAAAAATTAACGAGATGTAATTGAAATAACTGCCTCCAAGTTTTGCTTGCTGCAATACCACAGCCTGCACCAAAACAAAAAAGAATAGTCTCAATGAATGTTTGATAATTGTATTACTCATCTGTTACCTCCCTTTCTAATTCTAGTTGTTCTGATTGTTTTAAATTTTCAATAATTTCGACATAATCCAATGCACTAAAATCATTGCTCAATAAAACTTTTATATTATGAAAATTACTTCCACTCGGAAGATTGGTCTCTTCTACAACTCCAATTAAAATACCTTTCGGAAAATGACTAGAATAACCACTTGTAACTATCGTATCTCCAACCTCAATTGCATGATGCTTGGCGATGGCAGCTAAATTAACATATCTAGGATTAGAACCAATCCATCTTAAATCACCAAAAGCACCTGTACGTTTTATCATTGCTGATATAAAAGAACGTCGGTGTAGTAAAGAATTGGCAACGGAATAACTTTCTTTAACTCTTATAATTATCCCCACTAATCCATTATTTCCTATTACTCCCATATCTTTTTGAACGCCATCTTTTCTTCCTTTATCTATGTGAATGTGGTTATTAGGTCGGTCTGTTGAATTATTGGTTACTTGTGCTGTAATTAACTTGTATTGAGCATCCAAATCACTCAAAGAATCTTTTTGGGGTACAGGTGTCAAGCCTGCGTTGATTAACTTCTCTTTTAATCGGGCATTTTCCACTGCTAAAGCATCATTTTTATCCCTCAATGAAAAGTAGTTTGTCCAATCATTAAATTTTTCAGAGGAATAGCCCATAAATATATTGGAAGAATTGCCCCAAATGTCTCGTTGCGTTCTATTATAATTCACTATTAGGTACAGACAGAATAACTCTAAAAGTACAAATAAAATGAAATGCCCAAACCGTAGAAATAGGAGTACAAGATTGCGCATGAATTAATTATTATCAATTGGGGTTGTGTAGAAAGTGCTCAATTTAATATATGTAGCTTAGTAGTAAGATAAAAATAAATGCAGATTCTTTAAAGTCGAACGATTAGCTAAAACACTTAAAATGAATCGTTTATTTAACTAATCGTCCGACGAGAATCTCCATTTATTTTTATCGCGTTCCTTAGCTGATTTTCCAATCTTTTTTTAATTGTATGATTGTGAAAATTTTTAATAATTCCTTTTATATTAACAGCATCCGACCCAATCCACAAAATCCCTTTTAGCATAGATGAATATTTAGACGGATTTTCGGTCTATTAGGAAAGAATACGTGTCTGTGTTTTGTAGTGCTTTGCTCGTCCCTCTCACAACCGCTTTTAAAGGGTCTTCGGCAATATGAACAGGCAGCTTTGTCTTTTGACTAATCCGCTTATCCAATCCTCTTAGTAAAGCTCCTCCTCCTGTTAAATACAATCCTGTCGAATAAATATCTGATGCTAATTCGGGTGGAGTTGTTTCTAAGGCTTTTAATACTGCTTCCTCAATTTTTAAAATCGACTTATCTAAAGCGTGTGCAATTTCCTGATAGCTAACCAATATTTGCTTCGGAATTCCTGTCATCAAATCTCTACCATTCACCGCATAATCTGCTGGTGGATTCTCTAACTCTGATAAAGCCGACCCCACATGAATTTTAATTTGTTCCGAAGTTCGTTCTCCGATTAAAATATTATGCTGCCGTTTCATGTAGTTAGTAATATCACTCGTCAACTCATCTCCTGCGATACGAATAGATTGGTCACATACAATTCCTGATAAGGCAATAACGGCAATTTCTGTTGTTCCTCCTCCTATATCAATAATCATGTTCCCAATTGGTTCTTCCACATCTAATCCTATTCCCAAAGCCGCAGCCATTGGTTCATGAATTAAATAAGTTTCTTTTGAATCTACGTGGTCCGCCGAATCAAAAACTGCTCTTTTTTCTACTTCTGTAATTCCTGATGGAATACAGATAACCATTTTCATATGAGAAAAGAATTTCTTTTTATTTCCAATGATGCCAATCAACCCTTCTATCATACTTTCCGCTGCCTGAAAATCTGCAATTACCCCATCCTTCAATGGTCGAATCGTTTTTATATTTTCATGCGTCTTTTCGTGCATCTGCATCGCACGATGACCTACCGCTATCGTCTCGCCTGTTTTTCGATTGATAGCAACAATAGAAGGTTCATTAACAACCACATCTCCATTCTCAATAATTAAGGTATTTGCCGTCCCTAAATCAATGGCTAGCTCTTGTCTAAAAAAGTTAAATAAGCCCATTTATATATTTGAGTATAGTCTTTTATTAATTTGATTCAATTCCGTCCTTCATTTAACGCCCAAAGTTATCAAAATATATTCACAATTCAAGGTTTTGTCTAAAACTAACTTTTTTAATAAATCATTCCTTTTTTCATATACAAAAATATCCTGTTATATAATTTTCATAAAAGTCGCCAATTTAAGAAAATACCTCTATTTTTGAGCCTACAAATTAACGCTTTCTTCGCTATGAAAATATTCTTTTCTGAAAACCAACCAGACTATGCTACTTATACTTTTAACTATGCTATTTACTGCATAAAAGAAGTACAAAATGAACTTCCTGATATTTATAACAAAGGCTTTTTACCCTATACAGGAAATTTAAAAATCACGGCTGATATTTTCTATTTAGCTAGAAGTTTAAGGGTCAATTTAGCTCGTTTTACGGATACTTCTGAGAATCGTAGAATTAATAGAAAAATAGAAGATTTAGCTATTCAAGTTGAAGTACGTAAAAAATCAGATTTTGATGTAAAAAATCCAGTTTTTTTATCTTTTTGCATGAATTACGCCGCAGAAAGGTTTTCAGGGAATGCCATGACGACCGAACGACTAAAATTTGTGCTGAGCAAAGAGGCTGGTAGTCATATTTTATCCTTTACTTCCAATGGTGAAATTTTAGGATATATTTTAGCAGGTATTGAAGGTAATTCCTTTCAATATTGGTACGCCTTTTTCAATCAAGCGTATATGAAAACACACGCTTTGGGTAAATGGATGATGTGGAGAACCATTCATTGGGCAAAAGAAAATGGGCTTGCCTATGTTTATTTAGGCACTTGCTATGGCAAACATTCCTTGTATAAGGTGAGAGACCATAAAGGCTTAGAATTTTTTGATGGTAGCCAATGGAATTCAGATATCAAACGACTAAAAGAATTGTGCAAAACGGATCATGAAATAATTCATAAAGACCGTTTTAAGCTATTAGACAATCCTGATGCATTTATTGAAAATCTTTAGTGCCAAGCCCTGCTTGGTGTCTATCTGAAAGATTTTCAATCATTTGAACTATTTTTCTTACCTTGTTCTTTATTTATTCTTGTAGCGCCAAGCTCTGCTTGGTGTAATTTTATAATATACCAAGCAGAGCTTGGCACTACAGCACACACATGACTGAATACGGCGCTCTTTCCCTACTTCCTCCTGTTCTAGCAATTATTCTAGCGATTAGAACCAAACAAGTTTTTGTCTCTTTGCTTTTTGGTATTTGGTTAGGTTGGTTAATTATTAATGATTTTAATCTACTTACAGGCTCTTTCGATACCATTCAAGCCTTAGTTGATGTCTTCAAAGACGATGGAAATACAAGAACCATTATGTTCTCCGCTCTAGTTGGTGCTCTGATTATTTTCATTCAAAAATCAGGTGGTGTTGAGGGATTTATTATAAAAATTAGCAAATTATTAGAAAAACAAGAACAGAAAAAAGCAGGCAATAATCGAGTAATCGTCCAGTTTTTAGCATGGCTAACGGGTGTTTTAATTTTTGTTGAGTCTAATATTTCTGTTTTGACCGTTGGTGCTTTATATCGGCCTATTTTTGATAAATTAAAAATACCTAGAGAAAAATTAGCTTATATCGCAGATTCTAGTTCTTCTCCTTCTTCTATCCTAATCCCTTTTAATGCTTGGGGTGCTTTTATCATGGGCTTATTATTAGCGCAAGGTTTTGAAAATCCCTTTGCGACCCTATTCAATGCGGTGCTGTATAATTTCTACCCTATCTTAGCTTTGGGAATGGTTTTGATAGTCATTTTCACCAAAAAAGATTTTGGTCCAATGGCAGCAGCAGAAAAAAGAGCCCAAGAAGAAGGAAAATTATTAGCCGACACAGCACAACCCATGATTTCGGATGAATTGACGGAGGTTACTACTAAAAATGGAATTACCCCAAAAGCTTTTAATATGATTATTCCTATTGCCATCATGGTATTAATGATGCCTGTGATGCTAGGTTATACGGGTTGGGATGCAGCATTAGAAAACAGACCGAATGAATCTTTTTTAAATAAATTTTTCTATGCAGTAGGACAAGGTTCTGGCTCGACATCGGTGTTAACCTCTTTAATTATTTCGCTATTATACTCCATGATTTCTTATAAAATTCAAGGAATTATGAATTTGAAAGAAATGGTTGATTTAACCCTAAAAGGTATTAGTGGGATGATGCCTTTAGCATTGTTGATGTTAATGGCTTTTGCGATTGGTGCTGTTTGTAAACAATTGGAAACGGGTATTTATGTGGCTGAAGTCGCTAAAGGTTGGTTATCTCCTGCTTTAGTACCGTTTATCGTTTTTCTAGTAAGTTGCTTCATTGCTTTTTCTACAGGTACTTCTTGGGGGACTTTTGCGATTATGATTGCCATTGCTGTACCAATGGCGCAGACAATGGATGCGAATGTCCACTTAGCCATTGCAGCTGCTTTGGGAGGAGGGGTTTTTGGAGACCATTGTTCGCCTATTTCTGATACGACTATACTATCTTCGATGGCTGCTGCTAGTGACCATATTGACCATGTTAAAACACAATTTCCTTATGCTTTGGTTTGTGGAGGGATTACTGCTTTTTTGTACTTGGTAATTGGGTTTATGGGGTAATTAGGTAAATCCCAACCATATTTAATCCAATCTTCCTCATAATCAATATCTGATAATTCGGGCAATAAAAAATACGTTTTACCTAAGCTATTAATCCGTTCAATAGTCGTCGAACAAACTGTTTCTGTACTCCATTCAATATCACTAAAAACAGATGGCGTAAATTCAGTCATTCCCAATAAATAATATCCACCGTCCATCGCAGGGCCTATTACAAAAGGAAAGTCATCTAATCTATCAAAAGCAGTTTGAACAATTTCTGGTGTCAAGGAAGCACAATCACTACCAATAATGACGACCTTATCATTCTTTTTAAAAACAGTATGAAAAGCAGTTGCCATCTTAGTTCCTAAGTCTGCTTCAATTTGCAAATCTTTTTGGAATTTCTTGCGAGACCAATTATCTGATTCATTGATAAATTGACTATAAAAAAGCCGTCGATTAACAGGCAATGCCTCTGCTATCTTTCGAGTATGCTCCATCAACGCCTTATAAACAGCCAAAGCTTTTTCATTTCCTACTGTCTTCGCCAATCGAGTCTTTACTTTCCCTATTTCTGGGTTTTTAATAAAGACAATGAGGGCATTTTTTTTCGTTTCTTGCATTTATCTTTTTTTCCTTATCCAATAGACTTTATTTCAAATTGTTTAAAACTTTTAGAATTTCAAGTTACGAAAACTCTTGCGTATAAAAAATCAAAATAAACACTAATGTATTTTTTAAATTGTCCTAAATATAAAATGTCGATAGTAAATTAAGTTCACTATCGACATTTAAAACTTCCATGAAGATACTAATAAAGTCTCTATTAATGCAAATTCAAGCTTTAATCTATTCGTAAATCTTCTACATGAATCCCAGGAAAGTTCTTAGGATTAAAAATGAAATCTGCATTTTTATAAGTCAAATTTGGTTTAAATTTCGTTAAATCCATTGTATATCTAGCCCCATCTACCGCAAATGCCTTAATTCGCATAATCTGATTTTTCCGTTTGTCGATCGTCAAACGCATCTTTGAATATTCAGAATCTTTATCTATTGGCTTAAATTCTATTTGTTGTATAGCCACCCCTTTTTCTACCCCTTCATTTGTCAAGGCATAAATAAAATCTTCTTTTTCATAAATCCGTAATAAATCTTTCGGAGATAAAAAGTCTTCTTCCTCATCTTCAAAATCATCTACATTATTAATCTGTACCTCATTATTACTTTTTAAATACAACCAAAGGGTTTTGCCATCGCTATAAATCGCTTGGTTATCTAGCTTTAACCTATATTGGTCGCCCTTCTGTGCCAAGTTTCCTGTTTGCACTTCTTTATCTTCTTCTGGAATCTCAATAATTAATTTAAAATCTGCTTCTACTGTTTTATAAGCTTCATACTTAATTCTCAGTTTTTCTAAAATAGCCTTAGCAGCAGGGTCAGAAGTTTCTTTAATAAATTCGCCTGATTGGGCAAAACTGATATTTGTAAAAAGAAATGAGAGAAAGACGACTAGTATATTTTTCATAAAAAAGAGTTTTAGTTTGTTATTCTATGATGCAAAGTTCACAATAAAAACGGAAAATCCATACTATTTATTCGTTAAGGATGTATACTGCAAAGTTAAAGTTTGTTAAGGAAAGTTTTGAGAATATAGGATAACCAATTTAAAATCACCACACGCTTACTCATTCACCCTATAAACCTCATAAACCCTATTAAACCCCATAAACCTCATCCCTTCCTATTCCATCTCCATCAACACCCGAAAATCTGCTTCACTAATTATCTCTACCGTACCAATAGCTTGTGCTTTTTTAAGTTTAGATCCTGCCTTTTCACCGACTACTAAAATATTCAATTTAGCACTAACCGCACTAATAACTCTAGCCCCTGCTTTTTTAGCAATTTCTTGAGCTTCTTTTCGTCCCATCGTTTGCAAAGACCCCGTAAATAATATTGTTTTTCCAGCTAATGGAGCATCTTCCGCTATTTCTAGCGGCTTATCTTCTTCTGTTTGGCGAAGATTGACCCCCAATGTCTCCATTTCTTTTAATAATGCAATGTTTTGTGGATTACTAAAGTATTCGATAACATTTTTTGCGACTACAGGACCAATATCTTTAATGTCTACAAAAGTCTCTTCTGTCCATTCCTGTAAATCCAAAACATGGTCTATTTGTTCTGCAATCAATTTAGATGCTTTTCTTCCTAAATGGTGGACACTTAAACTGTGTAATAAACGAGCAATTGGATTTTTCTTGGCTTTCTCTATCGCCTTTTCAATATTTTTTGCAGACTTTTCGCCAAAACCGTCTAGTGTCGCAATTTTCGCATAATCTAGTCGGTACAAATCAGCAAGCGTATGTACCCAACCCATTTCATTAAATCTTCTGACGTAGGACTCTCCAAAACCATCAATATCCATAGCGGGCTTAGATACATGAAAAATCATTCTCGCTAATTGTTGTTGACCACAAACACAATTTGGACAACGCCATGCCGCCTCTCCTTCGTGTTGGATTAATTCAACAGGCGTTTCTGTTTGATTAATTGGACAGACTTTTGGATAGTCGATAACTATTTCTGAACCATCTCGCAAATCTGCCATTGATTTGACAATATAAGGTATCACATCCCCCGCTCGTTCCACCAAAACCGTATCCCCAAATCGAAGGTCTTTACTTTTAATAAATTCCTCATTATGTAAGGAGACGGAAGACACCGTCACCCCTGCTAACTGCACAGGGTCGAGTTTTGCAACGGGCGTAATAGAGCCTACTTTACCCACTTGGTATTCTACATTTAATAATTTTGTCGTTGCCTGTTTTGCTTTGAATTTAAAGGCAATCGCCCATCTTGGATGATGACTGGTATAGCCACATTTTTCTTGTAGTTCCCTACTATTTACTTTAACAACCATCCCGTCAATCTCATAAGCGTAGTTCTCTCGTTTGTCCTGCCAGCCTAAACAAAAATCAGCTACCTCTTTTATATTCTTACAAACTTTTCGCTCAATGGTCGGCACTTTGAAACCCAATTCTCCTAGCAAGTTAATACTTTCATTATGGGTTTTAAAATTGGCTAAAATATCGGTACCATCCTCACCTTCTGCATAGCCTAATTGATAAATAAAAGCCTCTAATCCTCTTGCGGAAGATGCTTTTGCACTCTTCATTCTCAAGCCTCCTGTCGCCGCATTTCTTGGATTGGCGAAAATAGATAAGCCGTCTTTCTCTCGCTGTTTATTTACTTTTTCAAAAACATCTTTTCTAATTAAAACTTCTCCTCTTAACTCTGTTCTCCGGATACCATATTTAGAAAAATTGGCTTTTAAAGGAATACTTTTCATCGCCCGAGCATTCGCTGTCATTTCTTCTCCCTTCTTTCCATTTCCACGTGTTGCCCCTCTCGTCAATCGGTCATTTTCAAACACCAAAGCAATACTACCTCCATCAAATTTTGGTTCTACGACATACTCTACTTCTGCCCCTTCTGGCAATGCGGTTAATTTTTTAATACGTTCATCAAAATCCGCTAAATCGGCTGCATTATAGGAATTATCCAAAGACAACATTGGGGTCAAATGCGCCACAGAAACAGCATCACCTGACAAATCATTAGCTACTCTTTGGGTTGGAGAATCTGGAGATAATAAATTTGGAAACGCCTTTTCTGCTGCTTCCAATTTTTTATAAAGTGTATCATATTCAAAATCACTTATAACAGGGTCATTCAAAACGGAATACCGCCATTCGTGGTATTGAATAACCTCACTTAAAGCATTAATTTGGTCACTTGCTGCTAACTCCAAAGTAGCTATTTCAGTAGTAATTAATTTTTTGGAAAGGTCAAATAAAGCTTTTTGTTTTTCTTTAGCGAACATAAATGTGGTTATGTGTAGTTGTGGAGAAACGGGTTAATTAGCAAAGCCACTAAATGAACAGTGCTATAATTATTCAAATTTAATCATTTTTTGATTATATTCAAATAAAAATTAACTATTTTGCTATAATTTTATTATTTTTTGTGTGTTCACTGCATTCCCACTAGTTGTTTGTAAAAAATATACTCCTTTTACCAACTCCCTCATCTCTATTTGCTCCCATTGTTCGCCTTGTTGTAAATTCAATTGCTCGTGATAAAATACTTGTCCCGTCGCATTGATTAACTGCACATTTACGACTGACTGTTGTTCACTTTGAATTATTAGCGATAACTGGTCTTTGACAGGATTTGGTGCTACTTCTATACCTATGCCTACCCTGCTCAAATCTACTACCGCCGAAACTATGCCTTCTGTTAAAGTTACTTGTAGTGGAATTACGGCTCCGTCTCCGCTAGTCGTACCATTCAAATTTGCCCCAATCCCCGCTGCATAAAAAGATACGCCTCCTCCTCCTATTTCGGGTGCTTGCCATCGGACAAAAAATTCATTGACTTCACTTACGCCCCGATGTTCTGCATAAACTCGATTTGTATTTGTCGCTGCAGCTATTTGAACATTATCTGAATGCCCACTTTCCATCCATCCATTAACATCTGAATTGTCTGCGTCAAATAAATTGACCATTTGAAAACCATAACCATTTGCGGCTGGTCCTGCGGCTGAATCAATGCTCACTCTTACCGTATACATCTCATTAGGTATATAAGCCGTAACAGGGTTATTTTCTGTGTCCAAAATGTCTAAACTCATAAGGACTTGAATATCTCCCGTTGCATGACAGTTTTGACAAGTTCGGGTATTATTTCCTTGCATTTCGTCGCCCGGTGCGCCTGTGTTCCCTTGGTTAGCGGTCGTTGCTCTACCTCCTGAATTGGACAAAGAAATAATCGTCAGTAAGGTCAAAGAAAAAATGGTGTAAAGTATTCTTAATTTCATGATTTTGATTTGGAATAGAGTAGAGATCATTCTGCTTATGAGTAGAATTGAGAGAATAGGGATTGCAAACAAAATATTTTTTAGGTCGTCTTGTAAAAATTTTCAACCTATTATCTAGCTAAATCCGTTGCTAATATTATCAATTTATTTGCTAACATTCTATTCTTTTCTCTGCGCTGTAAAGTTTTTAAAAATAAGTTTTTTGATTAGCCGCTAAATATCGTAATTCATTTGATGATTTTAGGCTAATTTTACAATTATATCGCTAAAACTGCAAAATAAAATAATGCTTAGTAATGATGAAATAAAGAAGAACTATAAATCCTTTGATAATGAAAAAATCAAAAGAATAGCAAGCAAGGATGCTAAAAGTCTGAGAGAGGATACTCTTCCCATTCTAATTGACGAAATTAAAAAAAGGAATTTAGGTAATCAACTAATTGAATGGGTTAAAGCAGAACGAAGAAAGCTCTCTAAAAATGAACTTGATATTTTGAAAAATAAAGTAAAATCTTCTGCTTGTACACATTGCCAAAAACAAGCAAACGATTTAAAAGGCTATCAATTTACGACTATTACTGGAATTCTAGTAGATGAAAACATTACTGACTATAAGGTTATAATCTGTGAAAAATGCGGAAATAAAAATCAGAGAAATGCAGCTCTTTGGACTCTTTTTTTTGGATGGTGGTCTGTTGGAGGATTTTTCGCTACACTTTTATCTCCTATAGATTTCATTAAGAATAAGTGGAATAAAAAAGAAAATAGTGAATTTATTATTGAGGAATTTATTTATAATCATATTGGAGATATTACCTTAAATAAAGATAGCCCAGAAATTATTCAAAAACTACTAAAAAAGTTCAACCAAACACTAGAAAATTAGGCTCCTATGGACAACGAAGAAAGATTAAAAAAATGGCGCTTAGTCTTGGGCAAACATGCGGATCCTGAACAAACTGTCTCTTTAGGTGCAGAGGAAGCAGGAAAAGATGGCGTGCTTGAAGCCCTTTATGACAGTGACAATGAGCGCAAAGGAGGTTTGGGCAGTTCTTCGCCAAGGGTCAATCGTTGGTTGGGAGATATACGGAAATATTTCCCTACTTCCGTTGTTCAAATCATGCAAAAAGATGCTTTTGAGCGGTTGAATATTGAAAAAATGCTTTTCGAACCAGAGTTTTTAGCATCTATTGAACCTGATGTTAATTTAGTTAGTACGTTGCTATCCTTGACCAAAGTAATGCCACAAAAAACGAAAGATACGGCACGGAAAGTTGTGCGTAAGGTTGTGGAAGAATTAGAAAAAAAGCTGACTAACCCAATGCGTCAGGCGATTGCTGGTAGTATCAATAGAGCAACTAGAAATCGCCGTCCCAAACTCAAAGAAATTGATTGGCATAAAACCATCAGAGCGAACCTAAAACATTATCAAAAAGATTTAAAAACAATTATTCCCGAAACACTCATTGGTTATGGAAAAAAAGGACAAGCTTTAAGAAAAGTTATTTTACTTGTGGACCAAAGTGGTTCTATGGCTACTTCTGTTGTTTATGCAGGCGTCTTTGGGGCAATTCTCGCTTCTCTGAAATCTATTAAAACACACATCATCGTTTTTGATACGGCGGTAGTTGACTTAACACCTGAACTACACGACCCCGTAGACTTACTTTTTGGCACACAGTTAGGCGGTGGAACAGACATTAATAAAGCCGTTGGGTATGCCGAACATTTAATTCAAAATCCTGCCGATACCATTGTTTTTTTAATTAGTGATTTATTTGAAGGCGGTAATGAAAATGCTTTATTGAAAAGAGTCGCTGCTATCAAAGCGAGTGGCGCACAATTTATCACCTTATTGGCTTTGAATGATGATGGTGCACCTGCTTTTGACCGTTCAGTCGCTGGCAAATTTGGTCATTTTAATGTGCCTTCTTTTGCGTGTTCACCTGACCAATTTCCTAGTTTAATGGCAACTGCTATTAGGAAAGATAATATTCATTCTTGGATGGCGAAGGAGGGAATTTTGAATCAGGGATAGTTTTATAAGAGTTCAAATATTCTTCTTTCTTTTTTTACTTTCACTAAATACCAAGGTACTGGTTCAAAACCATTATTTTCGTCATTCATAAAATCAATTACATCTTGAGGATTCTTCATTTCTCTTATTAAACCAAATTCATTTAACTCTAACCCAAATTTTTCTCTTAATTCATTTGCTAAATCATGACAATGAAATGAATGAAAATCTCCTCCTGATTCAACTCCAATTAAATCAAACCCAATAAATTCTTCCTTTTCATTTTCATCTTCTATTATTTCTTTGAGTAGGTTATCATAAATTCCTAATGTCCCATATTCCTCTTTTTGTGGTACAAATTCCGCTAAAAAATCTTCTCGCTCACTTTCAGGAAATAAGATTTTTAAAATTTCCCTTTCTTTTATATGGTCAAAAAAATTATCACTATATTCTTTTATAGTTTCATAATCTGAGAATACCTGTTGCCAGCCAATTCGTTTTTCTTCAAATTTTTTATCCGCCCAATTTTGAATTATTAGCTGCTTTTCTCCACTAATCTTGAATTCTTCTCGAATCTCTTTGATTTGATTTACTATTGGTGTGGTCCAAGAAATTGACCAAGAATCAAACAATGAATCATTTATACAAGAACTACAAGTCATAATTTCTTGATTTCTTATAGTTCCAAAATCTGCTTTTTTTAGTTTAATTAAATAATATCCTCCAAAGTAGAACTTCATTTGTCTAACTTCATTTTTTGTAAATTCTTAATAGTTAATCGATAACGCAGACTTTAATCTATCAAGTTTACAAGCCTTTAGTCTTGTTTATATAGAAAAAAGGAAAAGTCTAAAGACTTTTGAACTGGACAGACTAAAGTCCGTACTACCAACTACTTTCGTTGAGAACTTGCTATTTTTTACTTAAATAATATTGACTTCTGGACTCAACTGAATCCCAAATTTCTGCTTGACAGATTCAATAATTTTAAAAGCCAATGCTTTTACCTCTTGCCCCGTTGCATTTCCGTAATTAACTAAGACTAAAGCTTGTTTAGCATGCGCACCAGTGTTACCCACCTTTTTACCTTTCCAACCATCTTGTTCGATTAACCAACCTGCGGGCACTTTCACCATATTATTTGGCATTTCATAGAAAACAATCGTTGGAAATTGCTTTTGTAAAGCTTCGAATTGGCTGCGAGGAATTTCTGGATTCTTGAAAAAACTACCAGAATTACCCAGTTCAGCAGGGTCAGGCAATTTACTAGAACGAATAGCTATAACCGCATCACTTATATCTTTAATGGTGGGTTGTTCAATTTCTTTCTCAGCTAGGCTCGTTTTGATAGCACCATAATTAATATTTAACTGATGCTTATTTTTGGTTAATTGAAGATAGACTTTGGTAATAAAATATTGTCTTTTTAAGGTCTTTTTAAAAATACTTTCTCTATATCCAAACTGGCAAGCTTTTTTTGAAAAAGTCTTTTTTCTTTTTGTTTTTAAATTAATGGCTTCTAATTTCACAAAGACATCTTTTAACTCTACACCATAGGCCCCGATGTTTTGGATTGGAGCAGCACCAACTGTTCCCGGAATTAATGATAGATTTTCTATGCCTCCATAGTTATTTTCAATCGTCCACAACACTAGTTTATGCCAATTTTCTCCCCCTCCAATGCCTAAAACAACCTTGCCTTTTTTTTCTTCTACGATTTCTATCCCCTCTAACTCATTTTTTATAACTAAGCCTTTGATATCTTGAGTCAATAGCATATTGCTACCACCTCCTAATATAAAAATAGATTCTTCCGTAAATTTTAAAGCTTGTTTTAAATCACCAATAGATTTTACTTTTAATAAAGATGCCGCCTTTACATCTAAGCCAAAAGTATTGTATTTTTTAAGGGAATAGTTTTTTAAAATTATCATTAAGAAATAATGGATTGATGGCTAGATGGTTTGATTCTATTAGGCAATCAGTTAAAAAAATGATAAAAAGATTAGA
This sequence comes from uncultured Saprospiraceae bacterium, assembly GCA_964392805.1. Lineage (GTDB taxonomy): Bacteria > Bacteroidota > Bacteroidia > Chitinophagales > Saprospiraceae > JAFMDF01. Next base: position 1,693 of record CAYMSC010000072.1, on the reverse strand, counting down.
AGTCAGACCGTCTATTTCATAGACTGTCAGAAGTCAGATGACTTTCGTCTAAAAATCTAATAGTCAGTAATTTACAGAAGGTAAGTCTGACTTCTGACAGATTTATCGGTCTTAAATCTGACTTCTCACTTATCTATAAAGATATTAAGCTAAACTTTCTTCTTCTTTAAAGAAAATTAGAAACAGTATCAATACGGCTACTGCCAATCCTGCTGGGACCATCCAAATCTGAAACCAATCATGCCCAACTTCTGCTCCACTTTCCATAATCGTATATTTTTTCACAATTTGTCCTGCCACAATTGCACCAAGATACATTCCGATACCATAGGTTGCTAAAGTAATTAACCCTTGTGCACTTGCTCTAACCTCTTCTGGTGCCTCATTATCAACATAAATTTGACCCGTAACAAAAAAGAAATCATAACAGATACCATGTAATAAAATACCAGAATAGAACATCCAAACCATCGTTTGGTTATCTCCAAAAGCAAATAAAACATAGCGAAGAATCCAAGCTAAAATACCGACTAAAATCATTTTCTTCACACCCAATCGACTAAAAAATAGTGGCATCAACAACATAAAAACTATTTCTGAAGCTTGCCCTAAAGTCATCTTAGCCGCTGCAAATTCCATTCCTGCTTCGTTTAGAAAATTATTGGCAAAAGTGAAATAAAAATTTAATGGGATAGAAACTAAAAAAGAACTGATAACCAAAACAGCAAAATTTCGATTCTTCATTAATTTTATGGCATCTAAACCTAATAACTTTCCGATATTTATTGGTTGCCCTTTACTTTCCGACGGTGTATTCGGTAGTGTAAAACAGTATAATCCTGTAACCGCCGATGCTATGGCTGCCACCACAAACTGCATACTAGATGCTTCAAACTTGGCAAAACTTATGATTAGTCCTGCTACTATCCATCCTATCGTACCCAAGACTCGAATACCGGGAAATTCTTTTTCGGGACTCGACATTTGATAAAAAGCGACCGCATTGGTCAAAGCTAAGGTTGGCATATAAAAAATAGAATATAGCAACAAAACCCAATAGAAAGTATCTGGATCATTAACGGATGAAATATAATATAGAATTCCTGCACCAATAATATGAGCGACGGCTAAAACACGTTGTGCCTCAAAAAATCGGTCGGCAATAATCCCTACAAATAATGGAGCAATAATAGCCGCCAAACTAATCGTACTAAATATTCCACCAATCACGGCACCATCATATCCTAAGTTTTTGGATAAATAATTTCCTGCGGTTGCATACCAACTTCCCCAAACAAAAAATTGAAGAAACATCATGATGGATAACTGAACTCTAATATTGGTCTTCATCTTAAATTAGTTTTGATTAAATAACTTGAAAAATAAGAAGGCGAAAGATAGGAAAAATTATACTCTATGTAATTAATCCTTTAGCTATTTCTATTTTTATGTTAAGAACTTACCTCCATGTCTTTCTTTTTTCCTTAAACTTGTGGACTCAATAATGATAAAAAACTCCGTCTTAGTAACGACGAAATAATAAGTTGGTCATCTGGACGAGCTTATTTTGGTTCTAGTTTTTCTTTAAAAGAGGGAGTATTGTTGATACTATGACCGATTTTAAAGTAAAAATAGGATCAAAAGAAGCCGTCCTAGATGTTCAAGTTATTGTTTTGCCGTTACTTAGTGCATT
>CAYMSC010000071.1:3122-19073 GCA_964392805.1 uncultured Saprospiraceae bacterium | reverse complement strand
CTCACCCCAAAAATCCTCTTTACTCGCACGTAGCGTAGCGAAGTGCGTGATTTAGTAAAAAGTGTACGGTAATGAACTTTATAATATCTATCAAAGTAATAGTTTCAACTAATTCCGTTCTTAAAAACTTATTTTGCCTATTGGAAACATTTTTATTACAGGAATTCCAAACTGAATCTTCGCTAAGGTAAAATTCAATTTGCTGATTAGAAGATTTACTAATCGCATAATTGAGTAAAATGAGTTGCCCTTCTTTTATATAATCTTTAAATTTTATTTTTCCTTCTGCTATTAGTTCAGAAGAGGCATCTATGGCTATTACCTTATATCCATTCTTCAAATAGTAGGATGTATCTTCACCTTTGTGAAAACCTGCATCAATAATTAGTCTTTTATTCATAATTTTACTATTGCGTTCAAATTAGAACTTTCTTTCAAAAGAAGTAGGAGTTGGAAACTCTTTATTGAGCCAAGCTAGATAAATAGAACGAATTTCCTCACAAGCGGGGTATTCATCACTAATCCCATTGCCTTGAAAATTTGCACTTAGAGCATGTCTAAAATTCCATCAATTGGCTACAAGCGGCAAATTTTATCTTGTAGGCTGTTAAAAATTTTGACCAGCCAAAAGGATACTAAAATTTTTGCCTACTACAAAACAAAATTTGCTCACTTTCGCTCAATCATGAAAATTTAAACATGCTCTAAATAATCTCCTCACTTCTACATACCTTTACACCAAACTACATACATGACACAAACAACCATCCAAGCCGAATTATTTCAATTTTTAAAAGAACTAGCTGCCAATAACAACCGAGAGTGGTTCGCCGAACACAAACCTCGATTTCAAGAGTTAGACAAGGCTTTGAAAGCTTTTGGAAAGGCTCTGGAAGAAGAAATGTTGAAGCACGATATGGTCGAACCCGTGAAAATTTATCGGATTTATAGAGATGTTCGTTTTTCTAAAAACAAGTTACCTTATAAGACAAATAGAGGTGGTGGCTTTTCTCGTGCCACTGCTTTGAGACGTGGCAGTTACTTTTTCAATATAGAACCCAATAATTCTTTTGTAGCAGGTGGTTTTTGGGGACCTAATAAAGAAGATTTAAAAAGAGTTAGAGTAGAAATTTCGGCAGATGCACAATCATTAAGAAACATTATTGCCCAGCCTATTTTTAAAGATACTTTTGGTGAGTTAGTCGGACAACAACTCAAAACGGCTCCTAGAGATTTTCCGAAAGACCATCCGGACATCGACCTGCTTCGCTACAAACAATATTTAGTAATACGAAAATTTACGGACAAGGAAGTACTGGCGAAAGATTTCCTACAAAAACTGAATCAGTCGTTTAAGAATATGCGTCCGTTTTTAGATTATATGTCGGATGTATTGACGACGGATGAGAATGGGATTTCTTTGGTGTAGTAGCAGTTAGCAGTTAGCAGTTAGCAGTTAGCAGTTAGCAGTTAGCAGTTAGCAGTTAGCAACTTAAAGAGTATAAAGCAAAAAAGGTAGCATAATTTTGAATTATGCTACCTTTTTTTTAGTTTTTTTTACAATCTCAATGAAAATAGATTATCTACTGTCATTGATAAGATCGCCTACAGTAATACTGCAAACTGCAATACTGCAAACTGCCTACTCTGGCTCAAACCCTAAGATAATATTAAAGTTTCCAGTTTCAAGGAAGTTACTTCTGGTAACACCCGGCTGGTCAAATCCAAACCCATAATCAAATCCTAAGGTACCGAACATTGGTAAGAAAACCCGTACCCCACCTCCGACAGACCGTCTTGAGTTAAAAGGGTTATAATCTCTAACTGATTCATAAGCATTACCTGCTTGCGCAAATAATAAGGCATAGATAGTTGAATTAGGGTTAGTAGATAATGGGTATCTTAATTCAAAGGTAAATTTATTATAGACTGGTGTTCCAGCAGTATTCGTACCATTAATATCTTCTACCTCATATCCTCTTAAGGAAATGATTTCGTTTCCAGTGAAGGCAAAACTTTGATTAGATAATCCATCACCACCTAACTCAAAACGCTCAAATGGAGAAGTACCAATTTCATCGTTATAAGTACCTAAGATACCAATCTTTGCTTGGAATTTAGCAACCAACTTACCGACAATAGTGCTATACCATTCAGCATCAACTTTCCATTTGTGATATTCTAACCATTTAAATCTTTCTTGTGCACTGATTTCATCAAGATTTTTATCACTGAATAAGGAATAAGGCGGCGTTAACTGCACACTCAACTGAATCTTAGAACCACTAGTCGGGAATAATGGATTACTAATAGAACTTCTAGCAATAGTCTGGTTAATAGATAAATTCTTAAAAGAACCATTATCTAAAAATCCTCCTTCTGGTAATTGAATGGTTGGTCTATTTACTAAATCAATCTGGGATAAACTAAGTGTTGTACTAGAAATAAAATTATCATCAGGCCATTTCAATCTTGTCCCTAAACTTACCGCTCCTCTTGTAATAGATAATTGGTTAAAGCTTGGACTCTCTCTATTCGCTCCATTAGATAATAAAGTGTAGGATCCTGCTACAGTTAAGGCATTAGGTTTTTTCCCGCCCAACCAAGGTTCTGTAAAAGAAACATTATAAGATTGGTAGAAGTTACCATTAGTCTGCGCTCTTAAAGATAGTCGTTGTCCGTCTCCTTGTGGTAATGGATGCCAAGCACTCCTATTAAATATATTTCTTAGCGAGAAGTTATTGAAGGTTACCCCTAAAGTACCAATGACTCTAGCTTGGAAACCACCCCATCCTGCTGACAATTCTAATTGGTCAGAGGGTTTTTCTTCTACGGTATATTCAATATCTACGGTCCCTCTTTGTGGGTTTACAGGTGTATTGATACCTAATGTCTCTGGGTTAAAATAGCCTAAGTTAATAATCTCTCGTTGAGAACGAATGATATTTGACCGGCTAAATTTTTGCCCTGGTAAGGTCCGTAGCTCTCGACGAATTACATGCTCATGTGTTCTATCATTTCCTTTGATAGTTACTCTATCAATCGTTGCTTGAGGGCCCTCAAAAATTCTAAACTCTAAATCAATCGTATCTCCTCTTACCGCTACCTCGATAGGTTCGATATTAAAGAACAAATAACCATTGTCCATATATAAGGTACTGACATCTAATCCTCCTTGGTCAAATTGTAGTTTTGATTCCAATTTTTGTTTGTCGTAAACATCTCCTTTTAAAATGGATAAAACTTTCCCTAAAGTAGCATCATCATAGATAGAATTTCCTTTCCAAGTCATATTTCCAAAGAAATATCTATTTCCTTCTTTAATGTCCATATGAATCAGCAATTCGCCTTTCTCGTTCCGCCAAATACTATCTTTTTCAATCTTAGCATCTCTAAATCCAAGCTGATTATAAAAATCAACTAGCAATTGCTTGTCCGCTTCATAATCCGCCTTAACTAATTTAGAAGAAGAAAAGAGTTTACGCTTTACCTTAGTCTCTTCAAATTGTTTGATTAATTTCTTGGCTTTTATATTCTTATTACCAGAAATGGTGATGTCTTGAATTTTTATTTTCTCTTTCTTATCAACATTAAATTCTAATTGAACAGAATTAACCCTTTCCGAGTCTGTTTTTTCTTTAGCATTCACTACTACATCCAAATATCCTTTGCCTTTATAGTAGTCTTTAATTCCTTCTTCAGCATTCTTTTTGGTAGATTCTGTTATGATTCCTCCTTTTGTCAAAAACTGGTTTACGACATCATTCAACTCTGAATGTCTGGATTTCTTTGCCCCCACATAAGAGTATGTCGTTAATCTTGGTCTTTCTATTACAGCAATCTCTAAAAAAATAATCTCCCCAATAGATTTGGTGGCATATATTTTTACATCTGTAAACAATTTCAGTTTCCATAACGCCTTAATTCCCGCACTAATACCAGGACCAGGAATACGCATTTTACTACCTACTTTCAATCCTGCGATGGATTTTAAAGCGATAGCATCACTGTAATTATTTCCTTTAACGGTTACTCCTCCAATTTCATAATCAACAGGGTTGGCATAATCTATAGCTGGAATACTATCGGTTACTTGGACAGGAATACTGTCCGTTACTTGAGCTATAATTGGTTGAAGTCCAAAAATAGAAAGTATAAATAGCAGAATGTAGTTTTGTCTTTTCATAAACGTTCAAGTACTAGTGAATGGTAAATGATAAGTGATGAAGAAAAAATAAATTAATTTAATTTTTTCTTCGTCCTTATAATAAGTGAACGGGTTCACTTGCTTAAATGAAAGATGGTGCAATATTAAAAGATAAAGTTGCCTCTAGGGTGAAACATTTTTATTTTTAAAATCGCAAAGGTCGTAAATTTTAGTAATTGAACGAATAGATTCTGCAATTCGTGGTCAATAAAGTGTCTTCTTAACACTATTTAACATGAAAAAGTCCACTACCTCACCTAAATAAAGAATCATTTTAAGCCAATTGCTCGCTAATCATCCCAAAACGGCGTTCTTTATTTTGATAATTGAGAATACATTCATGAAAATGCCTTTTTGTAAAATCAGGCCAAAGGGTAGGTATAAATTGAAATTCTGCGTAGGAAAGTTCCCATAATAAAAAATTGCTCAATCGAGTTTCCCCACTTGTTCGAATCATTAAATCTGGGTCAGGAAATTGACTAGTACTTAAAGCACTTTTATAGGTCTCTTCTGTAATATCTTCTGGTCTAAGTTCTTGATTATTAACCTTTTGTGCAATTATTTTTGTTGCATTTAAAATATCCCAACGTCCACTATAATTTAAGGCAAGGACTAAATCCATCCTTGTATTATTTTTAGTACGCTCAATGCCATCTAATAGTGCATTTCTAGTACTTTTAGGTAATTTTGATAAATCTCCAATCGCATTCAATCGAATATTATTCTTATTTAAGGTTTTTACTTCTCGCCCAATCGTATCCACCAATAAGCGCATCAAGGTATTTACCTCAAAAGAAGGTCTATTCCAGTTTTCCGTAGAAAAAGCATACAAGGTCAAATATTTCACCCCTAACTCCGCAGCCGCTTCTGTTACTTCTCTTACTGCTTTGACTCCATTTTTATGTCCAAAAACTCTTGGTTGCTTTCGGCCTTTTGCCCAACGTCCATTACCGTCCATGATAACGGCGATGTGTTCAGGTAATTTAGCTATATTAATTTGCGATTTTAAATCTTCCATTTTGCACTAACATTTTTTAGTTACGACGTCGCCTAATTTCGTAAATTTTAATCCTCGATGGTCTAGCGAATCTTTACACAAAGTTAAAAAAGAGTTGGGAGTCTTGTATTACTAATACGACATATTCTATTTTTTTGTTAGTTAAACTATGCTTTTTCTTACAAATCTTCTAAGGGTACAACTTTTTTACTTTGTCTTACACCTAGTAGTGAGAGAAATGTAAAGCTATTTTTCTTGCAGTAGGCAGTTTGCAGTTTGCAGCTCGTAGTACAGGGTATGGTTGTTTCTTAAATAGTCCAAAAAGCTATTGTCTGTCGATAAATTTAATGCTTTTGTCGGTATTCTCGTTTTTTGACAGGTTTTATTCGTTCTATCATAAATCACAGCTAAAAAATCATAAATCTATTAATTTTAGAGGTATGATTTCCATTCATTATCACCTCAAACCCCTTATTAACTAAATTAATTAAACCTTTATGTTTAAAAATCGACCACTGTTATTCACTATTATTTGTACGCTTTTTAGCACCATTGTTTTTGCTGGCGGTATAAGTGGCACTATCAAAGATGTCAATGGAAATGCCATCCCCTATGCAACCATTTATGTCAAGGAACTAGGGACAGGGACTACCTCAAATATAGAAGGTAAATATGTTTATCGACTAGCTGCTGGTACTTACAACATTACATTTCAAAGTATTGGTTATGAGACTGTTGTCAAAAGAATAAAAGTTGATAATGGATTTATAGAGACGGCTATTATTTTAAAAGAACAAACTTATGAATTGGCGCAGGTGGAAGTAACTTCAGGAGGACGAGACCCTGCCTACACGATTATGCGCAAAGCTATTGCTAAAGCCAAATATCACACCAATCAATTGAATAGTTATCAAACGCAAGTCTATATTAAAGGCTCTGGTAGACTAATTGATTCCCCTTTCTTTTTGCGAAAAACCATTGCAAAAGAAGGAATAGATTCTTCCTTTGCTTTTACGACAGAATCCGTGAATGAGGTAACTTACACTAGACCCAATACTTATAAGGAACGGGTCATTTCAGTCTATACTCAAGGAGATACAGACAATGCAAATGTCGACCCTAATGGCTTCATTAATGCCAGTTTTTATGAATCAGATATTGGCGGAATCATCTCTCCATTATCTGCAAAGGCATTTGGCTATTATAAATTTGTCTACGAAGGTTTTTTTGTGGACAGAGGCAGAGAAATTGATAAAATTCGAGTCATTCCTCGAAGTAAGGGAGATAATGTATTCGAAGGAACGATTAATATAGTCGATGGAGAATGGGCGATTCATAGTCTAGATTTAAAAACTTATAAAGTCGGGGTAGCAATAAATGCCAAACAAGTCTATGCCCCAATTGAAGATAAAGCATGGCTGCCGATTAGTTTACAATTTAAGGTAAATGGAAAGTACTTTGGATTCAAATTTGAGGCCAATTACTTAGCTTCTCTTTCGGATTATAAAATTGAATTAAACCCTGATTTGGAATACGAAGTTGAAGTGATTGATGAAGCCATCGAAAAAGAATTAGCTAAACAAATTGAAGCAAGTAAAAATGCTAAAGTTGAAAATATAGAAGGGCGGCTGGCGCAAGGTAAGGAAGTAACTAGAAAAGAATTGAAAAAAATGCTCAAAGCATATGAAAAAGAGGAACGACAAGAGCAGGAGACCCCCGAAGTCGTGGTAAATTATGACTTTGAAATTGATTCTATGGCGACCAAAAGAGATTCTATTTATTGGGAAAATATTCGCCCAGTTCCACTCACCAAATTAGAGTCAAGAGGGTACGTCGTTATAGATAGTCTGGAAGTAGTGGAAGCAGAAGAAGCTAAAAAAGACTCTTTGGGCATCCGAAAAAACAAGAAAAAAACAGGTTTCCAACTAAGTGATTTATTATTTGGCGGTTCTTATGGTAAACCTGATAAAGGTCGTTTTTATATCAAATCCGCACTCAACACCTTCCAGTTTAATACGGTAGAAGGATATAATTTTGAGTATGGAATAGGATATCGTAAAGATTTTAAAAATAGTAATCGTTGGTATTTAGAAGGTAAAACACGGTATGGGTTTTCTCGAAAAGCACTAAATTACTTATTCGAAACAGGCATCAATTTTAAAAGAAAAAAGGCGACTTTCACCAATGCGACTATCGGCGCAGAAGGGTCTTCGGTAAGTACAGATGGACAGGAGGGAACAACCAAAATAAAACTAAGTGGTGGGAAATATATCTATCAATATAATCCGGCTAATCCAATTCATCCTGTAGTTAACACAATTACGACCTTGATTTCAGAGAATAATTTTATCAGACTCTATGAAAAACAATTGGTAAAATTGGATTTCTCCAAACAAATTAATCGAGAATGGGATATAGTAGTTGCCCTTGAATGGTCTGACAGAAATACTTTACAAAATAATACTAGTCATGTCTTTTTTGATAGAGATAATAGAGATTTCACCCCTAATATTCCCTTCAACTTTGAAACCTCTGCTGATTTTGAATCACATCAAGCAACAGTTTTTGCTTTAGGTTTTAAAGGGAAACCTTGGCAAAAATACCGTATTCGCAATGGCAAAAAATTAGTCATAGCTGATTCTTCCCCTACCCTTTCGCTGAATGCTCGACAAGGTATTTATCATAATGTTGCTAATGCTGGCAATTTCACTCACATAGAATTAGGCTTCCAACATCATTTTAATATCGGCTATAGAGGTAGCATGGATGTGAAAGTCAATATGGGTACTTTCGCCAATCAAGAAAATATGCAATTCCCTGATTATAAGCACTTTTTAGGCAATCAGACTATTTTCTCCACTACCGACCCTGTTGGTAGTTTTAGGCTATTGGACTATTATGCTTTTAGTACCAATAACACCTATTTAAATGCACATGCCCATTATCAATTCAGAAAATTCTTAGTTTCTCAAATTTTTGAAGTGCGATTGTTAGGTATCAAAGAAAATATTTTTGTCAATTATCTAAATACCGATTTTTCCCAAAACTATTTTGAATTAGGCTATGGCATTGATAATATCGCTAGAATTTTTAGGTTAGAATTCGTGAGTGCCTTCCAAGATGGTAGCTATCAAGATTTTGGTATACGGATAGGTATCGCTACTAATTTGGATAATTTGTTTAATTAACAACTGATGTTACGCACAAGTACCAAAGGTGCGATATATCTTAACATAGGGCGAAAGTCCTATGGAATATGGATGGGAAAAAATGCTAGCTCTGAAGGAGCGACCTAAAAACATCGCACGATTTATGTCGCACCTTTGGCGCTATATTTCGGTACGCTTTAGATACATTGGGTTATCACCCAATGCTATTATATGCCGCACCTTTGGTGCTCAATAATTTTTCTTTGCGCAACATCAGTTAATATTCAATAATTTCTATCTAAAACTCCTGCTAATCTAACATCTTGCTAATTTTTTTCTCTCTACCGTACACTTTTTAAAACGCCGCCTTCGGCGGCTAAAACAAGGGGATTGGGGTGAGCAAATCTTGATTTTTAATAAAAAATCAAGATTTGCTCACCCCAAAAGCCCCTTTATCCGCACGTAGCGTAGCGAAGTGCGTGATTCAGTAAAAAGTGTACGTTAATGAATTTTTTTTTAGCAAGGAATTAGATTTAACAACGGATTCTAAAAAATTATAAAATAACAGAACGTTTTTTCGCCTGATTGTTCAAAATATATTAATAGCTGGTTATAAAAATATTATATATTTTTATTTTTCACAATTTGTTATTCATAGCTCGCCTTTACTCGTTCAAAGAGATAAAATTGGTTTCTTTATATCCTCCCTTCATCTCCTCTTCTAAACGTAAGAAGTAAGCAAGGAGTAAAAAAATACGAAACAGTTACAAAAAATAAGTTATTTTTGTAGTCTACTATACACTATTCTGAAACACTTAAACCTAACAAGTTTTAGTATGGAAGACTTTCAGAACAAACACTAAAACATACTATGAAAGAAAAAACGGTATTAAAACAAATAGAAAGAGAAATTCGGCAATATGTGCAAGTTTTAGCAAAAGCTGCCGATGCAGTGCTAGACCAAGAAATCTCAAATTACCCTATTTTTATTGTCCACCAAGGCGAACTAGAAGTGGGTATTAATGTTATTGACCCGCAAAAAGTACCATCTAATTGGACCATTGACCTCTCCATTTTAGAAGAGTTTGCTGCCAAGCAAATCATAAAACCTGAAAATATTGAAAATTTTAGGAAAGTTTATAAAGACCCGCAAACAAATCTTTGCCTATTTATCCTAAGTGAAATTGGCGCTAATTTTATTTTTATTCCAAGAAAAGATATTCAATCGAATTGACAGGGGATAATTGACAAGACTGTTCCGACTTTTGGGAAAAATTTTAATATTTGCAAGCCGCTTCAACAGCCAGTAAAGTGACTCAATCTCTCCTCTCTACACTAACAAACTCACTAAAGACAAGGCCGCAATAATGTACATTGCCCAGCTAATTTCGGAAAATTTCCCCATCATCATTTTAATAATTGTCCATGATAAAAAGCCACATGCCAAACCTGTGGCAATAGAAAAACTCAAAGGCATTAGCATAAAAGTCAAAATAGCAGGAATCGTTTCTTCATAATCACTCCAAGGAATTTCGGCTGTTTGTCGAATCATCATAAAGCCGACCATGATTAAGGCAGGGGCAGTCGCATAGGCAGGGACCAAAGCGATTAAAGGCGTAAATAAAATGGCTAATAAAAATAAACTACCTGTAACAACTGCGGTTAAACCAGTTCTACCTCCCGCAGCAATTCCTGTTCCTGATTCGATATAACTAGTGGTTGGGGAAGTCCCAAATAAACCACTCATTAGAGTAGCAATAGCGTCTACTCCTAACATTTTTTTGAAATTTTTGATTTTTCCGTCTTTCTGTACTAAATCTGCTTCTTTCGTACATGCCATCAAAGTGCCAATGGTATCAAATAAATCAGTATAGAAAAGAGCAAAAATAGTTCCGATAAAACCAATTTCTAGCGCGCCCATAATATCCAATTGAAAGGCAACAGGACTTATATCAAAGTTAAATTCCATCCCTTTGCTTGGTAATTCTATTAAACCAAATACAAATCCCAATACCGTTGCCACCGTAATTCCTATCAAAATAGCGGCATTAATACCTCTTAAAAACAAGGTTATCGTTAGAAATAGGCCAAATAAACCAATTAGCACCTCAGGTGTAAATGCACCTAAAGTCACCAACTTGGCAGGATGGTCTACGATTAAGCCCATGTTCTTTACGCCTATAAATAAGATAAATAGTCCTATTCCCACTGAAATTGCCGTAATTAAAGTCTTAGGTATAGCGGCGACAATCTTTTCTCTTGCACCAAAAATGGACATAACTAAAAATAATATACCTGCCCAAAAAACCATTCCTAGCGCCGTTTGCCAAGGAACACCATCACCTAAAACAATAGAATAGGCAAAAAAGGCATTCAATCCCATTCCTGGTGCCATTGCTATTGGTACTTTCGGTATTAAGCCCATCAAAATAGTCGACAATCCTGCAACTAAACAAGTTATAATAACTAGGGCGGACTTATCCATTCCTGTTTCTGAAAGTACACTAGGATTAACAATGATGATATAAGCCATTGTTAAAAAAGTAGTCAGTCCACCAATAAGTTCTTGTCGAACAGAAGTATTATATTGAGATAAGGCAAAAAAACGACTAATCATGTTAATTGATAATAATGAAAAGATAGAATTATTGGAAAGTTGCTAAGATAGGAATTGAAAACAAAGAATGAAGAAAAGGAGAGAAAGATTTTCAAATAAAACCGGAATCCTTATTTGTATCTAATGTTATAATAAGTAGAGAGAGAAGATACGTATAAGGATTCCAAATTTTATTGTTGTTTACGAGAAGGTGTTACTTTTTTGGTGTTTTTTTTAACATTATACCGACTTATGTATTAAGTGATATGTAAATTAAGTGTTTAGAAAATTTGATATAACAAATGTAGTCTATATCAGGCTAGTGATTTTTTCAATTTAAATTAAAGAATAGATTTCTAAAGTGAGGTTCTTAAACATTTAATTACTTGATAATCAAATACTTATTTGTTTAAAAAAGAATAAATAATGGAGTGATTATAAAAACTTAATAAGTTTTTACATAACAATGTAACGGTAAAGAAATGGATTTCTTTAGCAATGAAAGATATTAAGCGTGATTATTAATGCTAACAAAACTTCAGAGTCCTCTTAGTTTAGTAACCAGTAAAATAGTTACTAAAAGAGGATTCTGTGTTTTATCTTTTTGTTTTTTATTGGTGTTTTTGTTTCTTATGGAAATCTCTCAATTTTTGAGAAATTTATAAATCGTAAGTGTCTAATTCAATAATTCTCATGTCTATGATTTTAAAATATTAAAAATTTTATTAACACCTCAAAAGTACATGGACAAGGGAGTGGTTTTTTTTCTAAACATTTCAAATTATAGAACGACTTACCAGGGACTATATATATCTAATTATATAGTAATCAATTCTTTCAATGAAAGAATATATAAAAAATATGGAATGAATTTTATTAAGATAAAATTCATTATTTACAAATATATTTATAGCTTTATGGTGTAGAGTTTCAAGTTTGGTAAAAAAATGGACTTCCTTTTTATTAACTTAATGTAAAAAAACACCTATTTCCTAACAATATAAGAGCTTTAACGTATTATTAATATGGACTTTCATATTTTTATATTTAATATCCTAAATCATAAATAATTATATCACCCAATATTCTCTACAGATGCTATTACTAAAAGAAATCATTACTTTAGTTTCTCCTCAGAAATTAAAAAACATTAAATTATTAGGTGGAAAAAATAGTAAGGTAAGACAACTTTACCAAGGGATATTTAATGGGGCTATTAAAGAAGAGAAAGGTCTCCCTGAATTTTTCTTCCCTGATGCTATCAATCAAAATCAATCTTATGCTGATTTAAAAAGAGCGACCAGAAAATCTTTAATTGATGCACTTTTTATAGTTAATTTGGATAAAGATGTAACCATTGACCAAAAAACTTATATCAACTGTTTAAAACATGCATCTGCTGCCCAGATTTTAATAAATTTAAAAATTAAAAAAGGAGCTATTAATTTAGCAGAAAAGACAATAAAAAGAGCACTCAATAATGAATATACAAATATAGCATTATCCTTATCAAGCTTAATACAACGATATTATACAATTAGTGATAGAAATAGTAAAAAGTATTACCACTTTACTAAAATCGCAAATGAACAACTCGAACACATTAATAAAGAAGTAAGGCTATACAACTATTTTTCTGAATTAAGTATTAAAAGACATACCTTAAAAACAGGTAAACATATAGAGGAACTCTATAAACAATATTATACATTTGCTTTAAAAAATATTGAGCCTACCAATACTTTAAGAACACTTTTATATGCTTATAGAATTATTGTAAATTATTATGAATATCATGCTGATTTTCAAAGTCTGATTAAATATTCAGAAGCTGCAATAAAAAACTTTTCTAATAAAAATTATTCTGTTCCAAATACTGTATTTCTAATATTTTATTCAAAAACCATTCCTCATGCTTTCCAATTTAAAGAATGGAAAAAAGCCGAAAAATTAGTTAATAAATGTCTAGGGTTACTAAAAAAAAATTCATACAATTATCACGCTATCCTAGTCTACCGAGCAATGCTAGGCTTTCATAGCGGTCAATATCAAATAGCTTATGAATCATTAAAAATGCATCAAGAGGTCAAATTAAATTCTCTTCACTTGCAAGAACAGTGGCGAATGATAGAAGCATGGGTGATGCTATTTGCGGGTTGGGGAAAGATAAAATTAGATGATGGAGTGGCACCTAATTTCAGGGTATTTACCTTTATTAATAATACCCCGCTCTATTCTAAAGACAAAAGGGGCAATAATGCAGCTATTCAGATTTTGAAATTCTTGTTTTTATTTCAGAAAGATAAATATGTAAAATTGTTGGATATGAGTACACCTTTCAAACTATATGCCCACCGATATTTAAAATCAGAAATAACTACTCGTACCAGATTAACAGTAAGAATCTTATGTGCCATCGCAGATGAAGGGTTCGATAAAAAATTGAGTATCGAAAAAGCAACTCCTTATTTGAATCAATTAAAAAACTACCCGATTAATTTCTTAGAACAACGAACGGTAGAAATAATTCCTTTTGAAATTGTAGCGAAAGAAATGTTTGCACAACTCTAATAGTTCTGATTTTCTGACAAATCTCCTGAATGTGTGTCAAGTAAAAAGAAAAATCATCGCTTCCTTTAGTCGCTTATACTTCTTCTTTTTCCTTAACCACAGGATTTATCAAAGAACGATTATTCTTTAAGCATTCACCACCAAATCTTTTACCGCTTCAACCCATTTCGGGTGGTCATTCAAACTAGGCACTAAATCTACATGTTCTCCTCCTAGCTCTTCAAACTCTTCCATATATTCTGTCGATACTTCAATAGTCGTTTCTAAACAATCAGACACAAAGGCAGGACAAAATACCAATAATCGTTTATCTCCTGCTTCTGCTCTTACTTCTAAAATGTCTGATGTATAAGGTTTTACCCACTCGGCTCTCCCCAAACGAGATTGGAAACAGATGGTGTACTGGTCTTTCGACAAATTCATTTTTGCCGCAATTGCATAGGCAGTTGCATGACATTGAGCAGTATAACAGAATTGATTTTTAATCGTCAGTGTTTTACAACAATCCTTATTTTGTTGACAATGATTCCCCCTATCCGATTTTATCATTTGTCGCTCTGGCAATCCATGAAAACTAAACAAGATGTGATCGTAAGATGGAATATCAAATTGTTGGGCGTTTTCTATAAAGACATCAATCATCGCCTCATTATCATAAAAAGAATTAATGAAGGTGACCTTTGGAATCACTAATTCTTTGGATAATAAACGCATCACTTCTTGATGAACAGACCCCGTACTGGCAGAGGCATAATGTGGAAATAAGGGCAGGATTACAATTTCTGATACATTATTATCTAACAACCGTTTTAGCCCTGCTTCTATAGATGGTTTTTGATAACGCATGGCTAACACCACCTCATATTCATCTCCCAAAAGTGGCTGTAACTCTTGTTCTAATTTTTCACCATACACTTTTAATGGAGACCCTTCTGGTGTCCAAAGCATTTTATATAATTTCGATGAACTTCCAGACCGAAATGGGGCAATAATGCCTCGGACTAATAAATTTCTCTGTAACCAAGGTATATCAATGACTCTTTCATCTAATAAAAATTGCTTTAGATAGCGATATACCGCTCCCCTTGACGGGTTATCAGGTGTCCCTAAATTAACTATTAAAACGCCTTTTTTACCAAAATTTGACATATATTCTATTTTATATCGAAAATGGGGTGTGTAACTATTAATGGGATTGTGTTACTCTACCCTACTAAAATTAATTTTGCTAAAATGAGTAAAGGAAAAAATGAATAAATGATTATTTAGTCCCCTAAATTGGAGATAAACACTAACATTTAATTCTTCACCCAAAATTTATTCATTTCGCCATCTATTCATCTACTCATTTTTAACAATTTCAAAAATAGTAGGGTACAATAGGATTGTATAAGTATCCGACAAACATCATCTTATACTAATACGCTCGCTCAATCAGAAAAATGCAAAAGTAGAACAACGAGAGGTAATGAAGGTTTATTTTTTGTAAAAAAATCACCTATTTCTATCCTCTAATTAAATTCCCTATTTTTGCGTTCAAATAATATGACAACAAAAATGACAAAACCTTTAATTTTAATTACCAACGACGACGGATTATTTGCTCCTGGTATCAAAGCATTGATTGAAGTCGTAAAAGAAATCGGCACACCCATCGTTGTTGCCCCCGATTCCCCTCAGTCTGGCAAAGGTCATGCTATTTCAATTCACGACCCGCTACGATTGAATAAAGTGGACACTTTTGGGGAGATAGAAGCCTACGAATGTTCTGGCACACCCGTAGATTGTGTTAAATTGGCCCGAAATGTAATTTTGAAAGGTCGAGTACCTGATTTATGTGTTTCTGGTATCAATCATGGGTCCAATGTAGCCATCAATATTCTATACTCTGGAACAATGTCGGCTGCAATGGAAGCTTCTTTGGAAGGCATCAATTCTATTGGCTTCTCCCTTTTAGATTTTACTTTTGAAGCAGATTTTGAACCGGGCAAGCCATTCATCAAAAAAATTATTGAATATACTTTAAAAAATGGACTAGGTCCCAGTAAATTATTAAACGTCAATATTCCAAAATTACCTAGTGCAGAGATAAAAGGTATCAAAATCTGTCGCCAAGCCAATGCTGGATGGAAAGAAGATTTTGTCGCCAACACCGACCCAACAGGAAAACCCTATTATTGGATGTCTGGTGAATTTGTCAATAATGACACTGGTAAAGATGCGGATGTATGGGCATTAGAGAATGGCTATATTTCTATTGTCCCTTGTATGCACGATTTGACCGCTTATCGTGCCATTGAGGGACTTGCGGAGTTGGAGAAGGGTGGTTTGCAGTAGGCAGTTTGCAGTGGGCAGTTTGCGATGGGCAGTAGATTAACCTCATCACCCCATGAACCTTATTAACCCTATAAACCTCATCACCTTATAAACC
>CAYMSC010000071.1:0-3022 GCA_964392805.1 uncultured Saprospiraceae bacterium | reverse complement strand
AACCCTATAAACCTCATCACCTTATAAACCTTTACACCTCCAAATATGATTAATAAAGATGCTTTAATCCTTGGTATTTTATTAGGCTTAGCCGTCCCATTTGTTGGCTATGCAATTATTTTAATGATTTTTGAACAAATTGGAGCTTCTGAGTGGTTGAATAGTGAAGCTAGAACCATTACTTTTCGAACTAGAACGATTGCTGTTCTAGCTATTTGTTTGAACATTATCCCTTTTCGATTTTATCAAAAGCAAAGATATGAAGCTAGTATGCGTGGTGTCATAGTCGCAACAATGATTTATGTAGGATTGTGGATGTTTAAATTTTCAAGTCACCTTTTTTAATGTAAGTGGAAAGGCAGAAACATGAAGTATTACCTTATCGCAGGGGAAGCATCAGGAGATTTACATGCGGCCAACTTGATGAAAGCACTTCTCAAAGAAGATGCGAAAGCCACCTTTCGTTGCTGGGGAGGTGATTTGATGGAGTCGGCTGGAGGAAATCTCGTCAAACACTATAAAGAATTGGCATTTATGGGGTTTTGGGAAGTGATTAAGAACCTAAATACTATTTCTAAAAACTTAGATTTTTGTAAAAAAGATATTGCCGTATACCAGCCTGATGTTTTGATTTTAGTTGATTATTCTGGTTTTAATTTGCGCATTGCTCAATGGGCAAAAACAGCAGGTTGGAAAGTGTTTTATTATATATCTCCGCAAGTTTGGGCTTCTCGCCAAAGTAGGGTCAAAAAAATCAAAAAATATGTAGATAAACTATTTGTCATCTTACCTTTTGAAAAGGCATTTTATCAACAGTTTGATATAGAGGTAGATTTTGTTGGACATCCTTTGTTGGATGCAGTTGAAGCATTTCAGCAGGAAGCTAAAAATCTTCCCCCTAACTCTCTCCAGAGGGGGAAAACCGTTTATCAATTGGATAACCATGCATTTCAAATTAAATCTCTTTGCAATGAAAAACCTATCATTGCCCTCTTACCGGGTAGTCGTCAACAAGAAATAGCAGTCGTATTAAAAATTATGCTACCATTGGTTAAGCAATTTCCTGATTATCAGTTTGTAATAGCCGCTGCCCCTGCCATTCCTTTTTCCTTCTATGAAACCATCATCAGTCATTCAGGTATAGTTAAAGAAGATTTAATGCTGATAAAAGACCAAACTTATGCCTTACTAAATAGGTCGAAAGCAGCCATTGTCACTTCGGGAACAGCAACATTAGAAACCGCCTTATTTGAAGTACCACAAGTCGTTTGCTATAAGGGCAATTGGCTTACTTATCAGATCGCTAAACGAATCATCAATGTCCCTTATATTTCGCTCGTTAATTTGATTGCTAATCGTCCTTTGGTCAAGGAATTGATACAAGATGATTTGACAGTTGATAACTTAGAAAGGGAATTAAAAGCTATTTTGACTACTCAAAAAACGAAGGAATTAAAACAAGCTTATCGCCAAATAAAGCAACAACTAGGGGATGTAGGTGCTTCTCAGCGAGCCGCTAAACTTATGACGGCTTACCTTCAACCAAGTTAATTCAAAATTGTATACTAGAAATGGGATAAATTTGTGAAAATTAATTTAGAAGTCACTTCTGACCTCTTTTCAAAATTATTTTTATATCCCATGCAAAATATAATAATCAAAAACCTAATCCTATCAAACAACAGTTCAACCTACAATTTCAACAACTCATTTTCTTATCAGCGCAGCCATTAAGATAAAACTGCATCTTTGTGACTCGTGAGTTTTGATTTTGTTTAGTTATCGGTATCACCCCCGATAACTAAACTTTTTTCATTTATAATGATGAAAAATTAAACTCCTGTTACTTGAAAAGGGTTGAATACATAAACTTCCTACGTTTATGAGTATTAAAAAACGATATGTCATTCCTCTTTTCCTATTTGTCGGCCTTTATGGCATCACCCAACTGGATATTTTTTCCTTTAAAGAAAGTCCTAAAAAGCAGATTGAAATGCTGCAGCAGGCGACCGGTAAAACGCCAACAATTGCTTGTTACCGTGTTGAACAGCAGCAGATACAATACACGCATATTGGCGACCAATCATTGCCTTTGATAATTTTTGTTCATGGTTCACCAGGTTCATCTAGTGCTTATTTAGATTATTTAAAGGATAAACGATTATTGCAAAAGGCGCAATTAATTGCCGTAGACCGACCGGGATTTGGGAATTCTAATTTTGGTCAAACAGAAACAGGCTTAGACAAACAAGCCAAAGCTTTTTTACCCTTACTTGAAAAGTATAGTACTGGTAATACGATTTTGGTAGGTCATTCTTTTGGTGGTCCTGTAATTGCTAAAATGGCAATGGATTTTCCTGACTTAATCAGTGGTCTAGTCATTGTAGCAGGGTCTATTGACCCCGACCTCGAACCCAAAACATGGTGGAGAAAGCTTCTAAATTGGCGGATTATTCGCTGGTTATTACCCGATGCTTTGCGGGTTTGCAACCAAGAAATTTTACCTTTAGAAGGGGAATTGCGAAAAATGTTGCCTTTTTGGAAAAATATTACAGCACCCGTAACAGTTATCCAAGGAGAAGCAGATAATTTAGTCCCAAAAGGAAATGCCGACTTTGCAAAAAAGATGTTAGTCAATAGTGAGAAAGTAACCATAGATATAGTAAAAGATGGAAATCATTTCATACTTTGGAGCTTACAAGATAGAATAGTTGATGCCATTTTAAAGTTCATGTAATAGACTTTGTACGGAACTTAACGATGAAAATAGCAATACGATGAAAATTTGTTCAAGAAAACAATCTTTAGGGTTTGATGATACTTGGTTATTGATTATTGGGATTCCAGTCGTTAGCCTAATTATGCCCTTTATGTTTGTGCAATACAGGCTGGCAGATGTATATCAACCAGATTGGTATAGTGTTACGGCAATGATTACTTTTATTCATTCTTGTGTTTATATTTTTGTCTTCCGTAAAATTTTCATGTTCGTTAGAAGAAAGTTTCCACTTTTTGAGGATGC
>CAYMSC010000070.1:0-19088 GCA_964392805.1 uncultured Saprospiraceae bacterium | reverse complement strand
TAGAACCAAAATAATCTCGTCCAGATGACCAACTTATTATTTCGTCGTTACTTAGGAACATATCTTGTGCTTCTAAAACCTTTTTTATCATTTGGTGGCGGTTTGGAATAGGCTATTACTTTACTAGCGTCACATCTCCACTAACGGTTTCTACAAAATCGTCTATAAATAATATTTGAGCGACAAAGGCATAAACACCGGGCGGTACTTCTTGTCCATCAAATAAACCATCCCAGCCTGTTTGTAAATTATTGATAGGTAAATTTTTACCATTATATACTAGATTTCCCCAACGGTCATAGACTTGTAATTCATTGATTTGTGCTACTGCAAGACCACCAAAAATACTAAATCGGTCATTATTTCCATCTGAGTTAGGGGAAAAGACATTAGGGATATAAAGTGGACGTATTAGATTGACAAACACGGTAAGACTATCGGTTGCAGTACAGTTTGTGTCGTCAGTAATAGTAATAACAAATGGGGTTGTTCGCACAGGGGCAGCAACTGGGTTAGGGCAGTCTGCACAATCTAAGGCATCAGGATTAGACCAAGAAAATTCAACAGGTCTACCAAATGGACCTGTTACTGCCTGAATATCAGTAGAAAAACCTAAGTTTATGGTTTGGTCTTCGCCTGCATCTACGACTAGTTGTTCTGGTTGTGTAATACTCGCGCTGGTTGTATCAAAACAACCTCTCGGGTCTATCACTGTAATGGAATAATCGCCTGCTGGCAATGCTGCTAAGGTGGAACTACTTTGGAAATTAATGCCATCTATACTATACTCAAAATTACCATTCCCGCCTGTTGCGTCTACTGTAATGCTACCTGTATTATCACCAAAACAAATAGCATTTTGGACCTCTGCTATGGCTAAACTAATTAGCGAAGGTTCAATAATTTCACCAGCACCTGATATTTCGCAATCATTTTCATCCCTAACTATAACGGAATAAATACCTTCTGGTAAGTTGGTGATTTGTTCAGTTGTTTGATTATTACTCCATAGGTATTGGTAATCACCTGTGCCACCTTCTACGATTGATGTTAGCACTCCATCTATTTCCCCTTGACAACTTATATTGGTCGTGTCAATGATTAAGGTTAATGCTTCGGGTTGGTCAACTGTAAATTCAAACATTCCCAAACATCTATTGGTATCTCTAACAATTAATTGATAGCTACCAGTAGGAATATTATTTAAGTTATTATTGGCTACAAAACCATTTCCATCATTCCAATCATATTCATAACCAGGTTGACCATTGGCAATGGATACGGCTAACCGGCCATTGCTAAAACCAAAGCAGGTTGGTGATTGATTGGTTATTAGCCCAGTATCTAATGCAAGTTGTAATTCCTCGACTTCAATCATTAAATTTTCGGTGCAGCCATTTGTATCTTGAACGGTAGCTGGATAAGTACCAATACTTAAATCTTCCAGTGTCAACAAATTGTCAAAACCTTGACCAAAATCTACTAAAATTGGTTGTGTCCCTCCAGTAATAGTCAAATTAATTGCGCCATCTATTCCGCCGTCACAAGTAGGCATAACTATATCTGTAACAATTTCAATCGGAGGAACAGAATCTATAGTAAAAGAAAGTGTTTCTTCACAAGTGGCTAAATTTGTAATCGTAATTTGATAGTCATTGGCTGGTATATTCGTTAAATCCTCTGTAGTTTGATTATTACTCCATTCATAAGAAGTAATGGGGGAAGCACTGGTTGTACTAACATTAATTGCGCCCCTAATGCCTGAACAGAGAATATCTGTTTCTTCTCCATCTGCTATAATACCATTTCTTTCTTCACAACAAGGTTCAATAACCACTATTGCTTCTTCCAAATCAGAGGCAATACAACCTAAGCCAGTTTCTACTGTTAATAATACATTTTTTTCACCTGGGGTATCATAAACTACGGTATGTGGCCCTACACCAGTACTTGTTGAGGGCGTAGCACCACTACCAAAACTCCAATTATACCCTGTAATATCTCCCAACTGGAAAGAAGAACCAGCACCTGAAAAACTAATAGTACTACCTGCACAAAAATCTACATTATCAGCAATAAACTCTGCATCAGGTGTAGGGCCTACAAATTCTCCTAACCCACCAAAAGAGATTGTAAACCCATCATCTGATTCAGAAAAGTTATTGATTAACAAAGCATAGACTCTTCCTTCTATCATATTTATTGCTTCTGCAAAGTTATTATCTCCGCCTTGACAACCACAAGCTTCATCCATGTCTCCATCACCAATCATTAATCCCGTAGGGCCAATACAATTTCGCCACCGTTCAATGGGTTCTCCCAAATTTTCACCTGACGCCATACAACGTAGTAATATTTTGTCATCACAATTATTTAAGCCTCTAGGTAATTCATACACGGCAAAATCTAAATCATCTTCAGGGTTGTCAGGCGTTAAGGTAAAAGATAAACTTCCATTATTTCTAGCTATCCATTTATACCAAGTAGAACTAGATTCTGTATTGGTACCGGGTTGACAATCCAAGCAAGTGCCTTCCGCTTCGTCTGGGTCATCGCCTCCACCAGTGACTTTTTCTACGTGAAAAGAAGATTTATCACACAATAAATGAGAAGTAGCACAATCTGAGTCAGGCGGAAAGGGAGGCGTAAAATTATTAATGCAAAGCCTAAATGTTCCTGATTCATTATTGGCTCCCTGAACTCTAATGAAATATTCTGTTCCGGGAACTAAACCCCCTTTATTAATGGTTGCTGTACCACTATCATTATCATCTGTAGCACATTCTATAAAATCTACTCCTTCTCGACAATCTCCACCTGTGGCAACCAACAATTCTACGGCTGGATTACTAAGCGTTCCTGATGGTAAATTTCCTCCTGTTTGACCAATAATACCTATAGTAATATTAGGTCTATTTGCGATAAATCGAAACCATACATCTTGATTGTTTTCAGCAACACAGGAGGTGATAGGCATATCTTCATCATGCGTAGCAGCAATATTAGTAAATTCTTCTACTCTAGAGCAATAGTCAATGATATTATCTAATAAAATAGCATTTGTACATTCATTATTGATTGGTTGAGCAAACAATAAAAGTGGAGAGGCTAAAAAAAATAGAATGCTAAATAAATTAGCCTTCTTAGGGTAAAATTTATTCATTAGTGGTGATGTTTAAAGAAATTTATTCCGATGGGATTTTTTGCCTAGATGATTCGGTAGGTTCTTATAAAAGAGAACATATTTAATTATCTCTTGGTTATCATTTAACGATAATAGTTGTAGGCTTTATGTGTAAAAAATGTTGAAACGACGTGAAGTAGTCAAAATTTAAGGAGGTATGGGGGAAATGATGGAAGGTAAATTAAAATTTGCCTAAAAAAGGACTATTTGATAACTAAGCGTAAGTTACTATTTTTTTAGAATAAAAGTAATACTTTTGTAACCGACGACATGAAAAAAAATATACCAAATATAATTACCTCGATTAACCTATTTTGCGGTTGCTGTGCACTCGTTTGTGTTTTATATGGCCGTTTTTTTAATACCTTTATATTCTTATTTGTTGGTGCTTGGGCGGATTATTTAGATGGATTTGTAGCACGGTCACTAAAAGTAAATTCTGAGTTAGGTAAACAACTTGATTCTTTGGCAGATATGGTCTCTTTTGGAGTGGTTCCGGGAGCGATAGTATACATGCTGTTGGTTAGGGGAATGACTAAAAATTTTGAGAGTTTTCCTCAATATTTGATTTTGGCTGGTTTGCCTGCTTTTTTGATAACCGTTTTTGCGGCTGTTCGATTGGCAAAGTTTAATATTGATACCCGTCAATCAGAAGATTTTATTGGTCTGAATACCCCTGCTTGTACTATTTTTACAGTGGGCTTAATGTTGATGTACCACTACGACTCCTATGGATTGAGAGAGGTTGTTATTAGTCCGTGGTTGTTATATCCGACAATTGTAGTCCTATCCTATTTGTTGATTGCAGAACTACCGATGTTTAGTTTAAAGTTTAAATCTTTCAAATGGGCAGGTAATGAAATGCGATTTATTTTCTTAATCCTCGCATTACTATTCTTAGTGCTATTTAAAGAAGTTGCCTTCTCTTTGATTATTATATTGTATGTTTTCTTTGGCTTTATTGGTTTGATTTTTCCGTCAAAAATTTAGACAAATTTAAAATGATGGGTAAAACAGGTAGTAAAGCCTTCAGGCTTTCCCGTCAAAGACCTTCAGGTCTGTCAAAGAATTTTTTTTAGCTAAAAAACTAGGGACAGCGTAATTTCGTCAATAGACACTTGGAGTTCTTGAAGACACTCCAATCTAGTTCCAAGGTCTGGGAATAAAAACCCTCATTTTAGCCACTTTTATTTATGGAGCCAATCGCTCCATTATCCAGTTCTCTCTTTTTAATTTATAACTGATTCTATCATGTAAGCGACTAGAGCGCCCTTGCCAAAATTCGATTAGCGTGGGTACGATAACGTAACCTCCCCAATGATTAGGAATAGGCAAATTATCGACATCTTTATATTTTTCTTTTAAAGTTGCTACGTTATTTTCTAAAATACTTCTATCTGGAATTACTTGACTTTGAGGCGAAGCCCAAGCGCCAATTTGACTACCTTTCGGTCTGCTCTGAAAATATTGTAGAGAAGCTGCTTTAGTGATTTTTTTAGCTTTTCCTTCTATTCTAATTTGGCGTTCTAAATCTTTCCAAAGAAACACGGCTGCGATGTGTGGATTAGCAGCCAAATCTTGTCCTTTTTTACTATCGTAATTCGTATAAAAAATAAATCCGTTTTCATCAAAGCCTTTTAGCAAAACGATTCTTGCAGAAGGTTTCCCTTCGGCATCTACTGTGGCAATCGTCATGGCATTGGCTTCTTTAACCGAACTATTTAATGCTTCTTGAAGCCAATTTTTAAATTGTAAAAATGGATTACTATTAATGTCATTTATTTCTAATGTCTTAGCTCTGTAATCTTCTCTTAATGCCGCAATGGCTTTATTGTCAATTTTCATATGTTAAAGTTTGTAAACTACCTAACAAAAAGAATTAAAAAGAGATTCAAAAATAGGAAAGTTTTTTGGGAGCTAAATAAAATTAGCTTTGAAAAATAGCAGCTCTAAGGAAGGATATAGAAAACCAAAAAAAAGGACAAAAAAAACCCTGTCAAAAATCACTTGACAGGGACAAAACAAAAAACAAACACTATGAACAAACACTATCTTTAATCAAATTTGTCAATTAAATAAATGACAAAATGATATTTAGTTAAATAAAAAAGTTTTTCCCTCTATCGACATAAACAGTGTGTTAGAAACACAAGCTGCAATAAGCCGAAGGAGGGAAAAAACACCCCCGAGCAAGTCGGGGGACAAGATAAAAACAAAAACTATGAACAAACACTCACCCTATATTCGAAGTTAGTATACTGATTATCAATTATTTGTGCACTATTTCTTTTTTTTACAAATCCTTTCTATACACGTTAGTATAACTGAGTATCAGTTAAAAGTATGTCAAAATTAATAAAATATATATATTAAATATTGATATTTAAAATTAATTTTTACAATTTTTTATTTTTGTAGCCTTTAAAGAGAAGTTTGTACCAATGTACGGTTGTCGATAGGTTTGAAGAAAAATTAGTTTAACTCAAACCAGACAGGGGAATTACTCGAAGATTTAAATTCTCAATTCTGATTAGTAATTGAGCAAAAACCGAACCAAAAAATATTTTTTTGAAAGAAATTTTGAAAAAAATATTTAGACTATATTTTTTGACTGTTCGCAGTCTTGTTTTTGAAGTATTAAATCGAGATAAGCTATTGAAGAAAACGATGAATTTGTGACGTGGTATACTGCAAGATGGGTGAATTTATGATGCTATAATAGTACCTATGATAGGCTATTCTGAATAAGAGGATAGTTAGCCCAGAAACAATACCTCATAAATCCGCCTGACTACTTGGGGCGTCGGAATATAACGCTGAAAAGCCAATGAAATTAGCGTGGATTTATGAATAGTAATTTATGATTTTTATTTTCCCTAAGTCCTCCGCAATTAATGCCCACTTCCACCTTCTATTTTAAAACTACTTTCTTGTTCTTTAACCAATAGCCAAAAACCTGCAGAAGCGGCTAAAGCGGCGGCGGCAATAACGAATATGATAGATTGATTTTCAAAACCATCTAAATATCCTCCTAACAGAGAAGCAAAGATTTGTGGTATAACTACAGAAAGATTGAACAGTCCCATATATAAACCCATTTGTCGTTGGTCAATTACTTCTGACATAATAGCAAATGGTAAGCTTACGACGGCTCCCCATCCAATACCCACAAATGCCATTAATAAGAAAAAGGAGGTTTGGGTAGTGCCTAGAAAAACCAAAGCGGCATAGCCAATTGCCATAATAGCGATACAAATAGTATGGGTTTTGACTCGGCCAATTTTTTCTGAGATCGGTTGTAATACCGTTGCAGGCAATAAAAAGCCGACTGCATTTAGAATGGCAAAAGCTACCCCTAGACCAAATCCTATTTCATTATTTAAGTCTTGTCCTAATTCTTCTTGTAAGCCGTAGCCCATGATATTAGTTTTGACGAATGCAAAAGAATAAACAAACATGGTTTGAACGCCTAACCAAGTAAACGCATGGGCAAAACAAATTTTTAAAAATTCCCCTATATCGGTTTCTTTATGTGCGATAGCTTCTTTTAGGTCATTGGTCAATTCATTTTTTTCTGCTTCTAAGCTTCTTGGTTCTTCGATAAAAAATATTGGGAGAATAGAAAATAGGAAGACAATTCCTGCGCCAATATAAATCAAAGTATAATTGCTAATGAATGCACCAATCAAATAAGCCAATACACCAAAAAATCCAGAAACAGTTTGCATAATGGTATACCCTTTTGTTCGCTTCTCTCCAAGCGGCGTTACATCTGCTATCACCGAACGAGTAGGGTTAAAACTAATGTTGATGGATAAATCTAAAGTTAAAGCGACCACTAAGGCTACGCCTATAATACTATCCATACCTAATGCGCTACCAATTACATCTAAATTGGGCAATGCCAAAATCATTAGGGCGGCTAATGTTCCCCCGATAAGTATAAAAGGTCTTCGTCTGCCTCCCCAAAACCAAACTTTATCACTAACTAGCCCTACAATTACTTGCCCAAAAATTCCTGCCATTGGTCCTGCTAACCAAACCAAGCCTATATCTTCTAAACTAAATCCATACTTCGTATTCAAAATCCAACTCAATGCGGCAATTTGCACACAAAGAGCAAATCCCATAGCGGTAGCAGGTAGACTTAAAAGCGCATAGAAAGTGTTTGATAACTTTTTTTGAATAGTTAGCATTAGCTGAAATTTTGATGTGAAACTTAGTAAAACTAAAGGCTGGAAATATTATACTGCTAGAGGTTAAGAATTGAACATTAAGAAAATTGATTAGTAATCGTTTAAGTAATAACGAAAAAATAACTTCCGCATTTGATTTTTCAATTGAATGTTTTTATCATAGGTTTTCAACCCATTACAAAAAAATCCATTTGAAAAATGCGGAACTTATTTTTTCGTCGGCTCTAAGTTAAAACGATGTATTGAAATCACCTAATAATTAATCAACAAATCAACCTTGTACAATATAATTAGGACCGAAAGGTAAGGAAAATATATTAGTGCATGTTTATCTTTTTTTGAAAAAAATTGATAATCATTTATGTATTTCTAGCTTTCGTTGCATCTATTAGGCAAATACATTTTTATACTCCAACTAAAAATCAATCTTATGTCTCCAACAAAAAAAGCTTTAACCTTAACGATTCCAGAACCTTGTGGCGAGAATTTTAATGCAATGACACCCGTAAAAGGTGGTAAATTTTGCGGTTCGTGTGAGAAGACGATTGTTGATTTTAGAACCATGTCTGATGGACAAATTTTAAACTACTATAAAAAGAACAATGGTAAAATCTGTGGGGTATTCAATGAAATGCAATTAAATAAAGCCCTGCCTTTTCCATTAGAAGTCAAGCCCAATCGCAATTGGAAAGCAGTAGCAGCTTTAGCGGCAGGATTGATGTTTAGTGGCGGATTGATGGGGCAATCAACCTTTCCAAATCCTGTTGAGTTAACCGTCATTGAACAAACGATTGAAAAAGAGGATAGAACAAATGAATCTACTTCAAATTCCACTAAAACTTTAAAGGGAAAAGTAATGGGTGGTGAGGAAATACTCCCCATCGCCAATGTTTTTATTGAAGGAACAACTATTGGAACGACTACCGATTTAGATGGATTTTTTGAATTGACTATTCCCAACGATTTGAAAGAAATTGAAGTGACGGTATCTTTTATTGGTTATGAATCTCAAACTTTACTTTTTAATGATAAATATCCTATTCCTCACCATCGCATAGATATTTCTTTAGACGAAGGACATGATTTTATGGGGCAAATGATAATGGGCATTATGATTATGGAAGAAGCGTCTGTATGTGAGGTAGAAAGTGTACCTATCGAAGAAATTGCACCAGATGTAGACTTATTAGAAACAAAAGGAATTGCAAAAGATATACAAATGACAATTTTTCCAAATCCTTTTATAGATAATATTCAAGTGAACTATGATTTTGAGGAGCAAGGAGATTACTTATTTCATTTATACGATAATAATGGTCGCTTACTTTTTGCCAAAACTTATAATTTATCAAAGGGTAAGCAAACAGTCGATTTAGATATGGCCGCACAACACCTATTGGATGGGATGTACATCTTACAAATTTCCGACAAACAAGATAGAATATTAACGACGAAGAAGGTGCTTAAAGGATAAGCGTAATTGGGTAGTAAAGCCTTCAGGCTTTCCCGTCACTAGACAAATTTAAAGGCTAAGACAACAGACCTAAAGGTCTTTGACAGGAAAGCCTAAACAGGCTGGCCGTGAATTTAATGTAGCCGCCAAATTTATTTGGCTGGCTCTATATAATAATTTGATAATCAGCAATTTGAACCAGTCAAATAAATTTGGCGGTTACGAAAAACGCATTAACGGTCAGCCTGTAAAGGCTTTACTACCAGTTATTTCGAAACTTGATAATACATCTGCTCTTGACTACCTAAACCAATATCTTCAAAACCATTAAAGTCTAGTACAACAGGTTTGTTCGCATGCGTTTGAAGTAACATACTCAATAGTAACTCTGCCGCACCCTGCGCTTTTCCTTGTTTAGAAATGGCGGGTAGCAGCACCATGATTTTTCCATGACTATAAATGAAAAAATAGGCGGCTAATAAATTACCATTATTATCAGAAATACCATTGGCAAAACCCCATCCTCGGTGCATGGCATTATACATGATGCGGAGGTAGGCAAAATAATTTTCTTTCTGATAATTTTTAGAATGCGCTTTATAAAAATCGACGACTTTTTCTGGTTTTAAACCAGCCGAGGGTTGTAGTTGTAAGTCCGCAGCTTTGGCTAATTGTTGTTCGAAAGTAGGCGAAAAACCTTTTGATAAGCCTTCATAAGAATTATTGAGTATTAATTGTCGACGACTTAATTTTTCCACTTTCAAACCTAATTCAGCAGGAATTTTTGCTTGGTTGGAAATATTGATTTTTAAAGATTTGTATTCCGACGGTAGGGCTTCTATGAAATGTTTGATACGAGTACCTGATAAAATATTTTCAGAAAAGATACCACTTTCCGTAATCAATGCTGGTTGGTAAATACCTTTTCGGCCCAACCAATTTTTCTTCCAGACAATCGGAAAAACAGACCCATAACCTTCTTCTACTAAGCCCTCCCAATCTTTAGTAATGGCATCCAAATACCACATATAACCAGATACATTGCCATTGCTGGCATAGTGCACACAACTATTCCATTTTTTTTTATCAATCTCTTCTCGACTTACTCTAAGTATTTTCATAAATTATTTGATGACCGATTTATTTTTAGGTTTTGTCTAGAATTCTAAATTATACTTTACACCGAATTCATCATTCTCCCACCCATCCACTCGTGGTTCTCTCGCTTGAAAGTCCACAGGACTTTCACCTGGCGGGTTCGCTCGTTCATCATTCAATTCGGTTTCTTTCGCTTCCAACGTTTATGTGACCACAACCAATATTGCGGATTTTCTATAATGATAGTTTCTAACAAACGGGTATGTTTTTCGGTGATTTCCCCGAAAGGGGCTGCTTGAGGATTATCTTCCAACGGAATAAATTCAAACTCATAGTACCCCCGTTTAACTTTCGTTACCTTTCCAAAAACAACAGGATAGTCATATTGTTTTGCATATTTTTCAGAACCAATCATCACGCCTGTTTCTTGGTTTAAAAAATGAGTCCAATAAGCGGTATGTACCTTTGTTGGAGATTGGTCTGCGCCAAATAAAACGGCAGTTAAACGATTTTTATCTTTTTCAAAACCAGCCTTTACTTCTTTTTTTGGCAATAATTCCAAACCAAATCTAGCCCTAGATTTTCTTATTTGCTCGTTGATGAATTCATTTTTTAGGGGAGCATAAATACCAATAGATTGATGGGGGATTTGTTGATTACTGGCGGTAGCAGCCATTTCCCAATTGTTATAATGACCTGCTGGAATGATTAAACTTTTGCCTTGTGCAGCATAGGCTTCCATTAGCTCAGGATTGAGTATTTTACAATGTTTTTTTAACGCCGCTTCCGAAATGCTAAACATCTTGATAGCTTCAATAATCAAATCACAAAAATGACTGTAAAACCCTTTGGCAATAACTTTTATTTCTGCTTCTGTTTTTTGGGGAAAGGCGTTTCTAAGATTGGTGAAAACTACTTTTTGACGGTATTTGATACCATAGAAAAGGAGGAAGTAGAAAAAGTCGGAAATACGATATAAAACGGAAAAGGGGAGATAGGAGAGTGGTTTGAGAAAAAGGAGGAATAATAATTTACCCATGTTTGAGGTCAATTTTCAATTTTCAATTTAGAATTTTCAATTTTCAAACGAGACCATTTGAAAATTGAAAATTCCTGTGGTTGTCTCAAAAGATGGAGCATTTAGATGCTTCTTTACAAAACAGAAAAAACAGTATTCATTTCAATTTGATTATTATGAATTTTTGTTTTTATATTTTGTAGCCCGGAATCTATATTCGGGGGGCTTGTGAGACCACCTCAACCCCAAAAGGTATCAAGTATAAAGTCTTGTAATAAAAAATTAAGTGATTTCAGCAGGAATTAATTTTTCTATTTTCTCAATTTCTTCCTTTAAGTTGCGGTCAATTTCTCTATACCAATTGACATGCAAAGAAGAGGCATTGCAACCGCCTGCATGTCCTATGCATTGGGTGAATTTGTGTCGATTTTGGCAAGCAGGGCAGACCCCTGTTGTTTTAAATGTATCCCAAATATGTCCACATTTGGAGCAGCCCCAATATTCTCCTCCATCTGGTTCCCATTCACATTTTGGACAAGCTATTTTTGTATCGTAGCCCATAGTTTTTTATTTTTTGCTGTAAAGTTAACATACCCATTTGATAATCCAAAGTAAACGATATTTCAAAAGCTGAATTCGTACCTTTGCGACATGTCTGAAATGTTGATAAGTGTTCTTATGCCTGTTAAAAATACAGCAACTTTTTTAAAAACCTGTCTGAATTCCATCCTTCAGCAAACAGAATTGTATTGGGAATTAATAGCGATTGATGACCATTCGACGGATACTACTTGGCAAATATTACAAGACTTTGCTAAAAAAGATAAACGGATTAAAGTTTTGCAAAATAATGGAAAAGGGATTATTGATGCTTTGCGATTAGCTTATAAAAATAGCCAAGGGCAATTAATTACTCGAATGGATTCGGATGATATTATGCGTCCAGAAAAATTAGCTATTTTAAAAAATCAATTGATACAAAAGGGAGTGGGGCATTTGGCGACGGGGCAGGTAGCATATTTTTCTGCGACGGAGCTAGGAAATGGCTACCAAAAATATCAAAATTGGCTGAATGGATTGACGGCGAAAGGCAATAACTTTCAAGAAATTTATAAAGAATGTGTGATTCCATCCCCTTGTTGGATGATTTATCGAACGGACATGGATAAGTGCCAAGCCTTTCTGCCTAATCGTTATCCAGAAGATTACGATTTATGTTTTCGTTTTTATGAAAATGGGTTGACCCTTATTCCTAATAACCAAATATTGCACGAATGGAGAGATTACCCAAACCGTACTTCTCGTACGGATAAAAACTATGCGGACAACCGATTTTTAGATTTAAAGGTGCATTATTTTTTAAAATTGGAACAGGATAAAAAACGACCTTTAGTGCTTTGGGGTGCAGGTAAAAAAGGGAAGCTAATTGCTAGACAATTAATTGAAGCCAAAATAGATTTTCACTGGGTATGTAATAATGAAAAAAAGATTGGTAAGGCTATTTATGGGCAATTATTATTGCCTTTTAATATTTTGCAAAAATGGGAACAGCCACAAATTATTATATCCGTAGCAGGGGATTCCGCACAGGGCGAAATTTTGAGTTATTTGCATAACAAACAATTAAGGATAGGAAAGGATTATTACTTTTTTTGTTAATTAATAACGTCTAGCATCCGTGACCTTTAATTATCCGTGGTAGAAATTAATACCACGGATAATTAAAGGGACACGGATTATACTTTAGTAATTTGTATCAACCTTTAATCTGTTTCTAAAAATGTCTTAAGCAACTCATATCAATTAAAATGACTTTAAAAAAAATTAGTATTTAAATACTAATCACTAAAAAAGTATTAAATTAGCTATTATTTTAACATTCCTAACTCAAATCTAACTAAAAAATGGAATTCTTAAATACACCCGATTCAAGATTCAAAAATTTACCAGATTATCCTTTTGCCCCTAACTATGTAGAAATAGAAGGCGGTATGAAAATGCACTATGTGGACGAAGGTCCGAAAGATGGAGAAATTGTTTTATTGCTGCATGGCGAACCAAGTTGGTCTTATTTATATAGAGAAATGATTCCTGTTTTTGTCGATGCAGGTTATCGGACGATTGCACCAGATTTAATTGGTTTTGGTAAATCTTCTAAACCGACTAAAACGACTGATTATACTTATCAAAAGCATGTAGATTGGACAAAATCTTTAGTACACCAATTAGATTTACAAGGTATTAATTTATTTTGCCAAGACTGGGGAGGTTTGATTGGTCTAAGAATTTTAGCAGAAGAACCAGAACGATTTGCTCGTGGTGTAGTTGGAAACTCTGGTTTACCTACTGGAGAAAGAGGAGCCTCGGAGGCTTTTTATAAATGGCAAAAATATTCTCAAAAGGTGCCTATTTTCCCAGTTGGGTCTATGATACAAAAGTCAACAGTTGTAGCATTAACGGACGCAGAAATAGCGGCATATGACGCTCCTTTTCCAGATGAAAGTTATAAAGCAGGAGCTAGAATTTTCCCTGCATTAGTACCTACAACTGCGGACAATCCAGAAACGGAAAATAATAAAAAAGCATGGGCTTCCCTCATGAAATTTGATAAACCATTTTTGACTTTATTTTCTGATAGTGATCCTATTACAAAAGGTGGAGAAAGAGTCTTACAAAAATTAATACCCGGTTCAAAAGGACAAAATCACACTATTATTGAAGGCGGTGGACACTTTTTGCAAGATGACAAAGGGGAAGAAATTGCTAAGTTGATGATTGAATTTATGATGACGACTTAGGGTCGATTATTAGAGTCATTGGGGGTTATTTATGGGGTGATTTGAATAATGCTTATGATTGTATGGAAAATATTGAAATTAGTTAAGCATTAATATTTACCGATAATAACGCTCAATGACTATCGGCTCACAACCTACAAGATAAAATATGCCACTTGTAGCCAATTGATGAAATTTTAAACATGCTCTAAATACAAATACATCTATTTTACTAAAACATATTGTTCTGAAATAATAGGCATCAATTCCTTTTCTACTATTTCACTCACCTTGACTGCTCCTTTTTTAGTAAAGTGCATACTATCATAAAAAAAGCTAGAATTTTTAGGCATTAAACAAACCAAATCAATTAGCGGAATATTTAGTTCTTGACAAACAGTTCTAGTTACTTCATTATATTGTTCCAATATTTGCCAATACCGAGTTCCATATTCAAAACGAGAACTTACAGACGCCAAATCAAATCAGGTCCTCTAAAACCAAGGTGATTATTCTGAACAGTAATAAGTGTGTCTAATCCTGGAATATGGCGATTATGAAAAGTGAAGGTACGATTCACAGGAAGAAATAAAGTACCATTTTTCATGCTCACAGGGAAAGGATTATAAATCCGCAATCCAACTTCCAAGATGATAATAGCAACAAATAAACCAATAAAAAAAGCAAGGAGGTCTTTTAATCTGTTCATAGAATTTAGCCTTATATAGATATATTTCCCCATAGTATAGGAAAGAAGGCAACAGGCTATATAGGAGGGCTAAACCAGTCACATTAACATTCAAGTCAAACTAAAATTAGTACTCTTCAAGGTAAAATTATATTAATGAGGCAAGAATTTTGTTATTTTTATTTTGAATATATATTTATTAACTTGACTTAGTTAAACTAGATAAAGTTCAAATATAAAAACTTCTGTTTGTTCTAAAAGCTTTGTTTTAGATGATAAAACAACTGGTTTCCTAGATAATTCAAGAAAGTGATTAAAATATCATTCCCTTATGGTTTTCGAATTTTCCATTCCTTCGTGAAATTTATTAGAACTAGAAGAAAACCTTTTAATCATAAAATAAAAAGTAGCCCCAACTGTATCATTTCGCTTAATTCCTATATTCCCTTCATGTAATTCAACAATTTTTTTACAATGTGCTAATCCCATACCTGTTCCCTGATAATCCTCTTTATTATGTAATTTTTTAAACAATTGAAAAACTGTTTTAGTATGTTTTTCCTCCATCCCTATACCATTGTCTTTAACAAAAAACGTATAATAAGTTTCTCCTACTTCTGCCCTAATCTGAATAATGGGCGGTCTATCTGGATGTCTAAATTTTATGGCGTTAGAAAGCAAATTTTTAAAAAGTAAACGCAACTCACCTCGATAAGCTAAAATAGTGGGTAAATTCGATAATTCAAGAACTGTATCTGTTGCACTAATTTGTTCTGCAAAATCGGATTGAACTTCCTTGATTAAGCTATTAATATCAACTAGTTCAATAGCATTGATATTGCCAATCCTTGCATAATCCATTATACTAGCGATAATTTGGCTCATATTACTAGTAGATTCATTTAGATACCTAAGTGCTTCTCTTGTCTCTTCATTTTTACTTTCCGTACTTTTAGTAACTAAACTAACCATATTTTGAATATTCCTTAATGGTTCTTGCAAATCATGGGAGGTGATATAAATTACATTTTCGAGTTGTTCGTTTTTATGGGTAAGTCGGAGATTTTTTTGTTGTATTTTATCAAGAAAATCAATATTTCTCTGTTTATGACTTTTCTGGTCTTTAAATAATTGAAAAGATAAAAAAGCGGACCCAATAAGTGCTAGTATAAAATTTATATATTCTCCTATATATATTCTTGCCCCTTCATTTAAATGACCATACTTTATGACATAAGTATAGCAAATAATGTGCATAATAACCACAAAAAATAAATTGATAAGTGGCATATAATTGTTTTCAAAAAGCAAAAAAGATACTGCTACGAGAATAATAAGAAATACGTGGCTTTGATGTTCATAACCTGTATTAACTAAAGAATAAAAAATTAAAATATTGGATAGAAATAGCATCAGGGAACGACTGACTACTTTTTTTTTGGTATCTAAATATAAGCTAAAAAAACTTCCCAAGATAGTTATCATAAAAGGGATACTGTCTTGAATTTTTCCTTTACTTATATATAAAAACAAATAGATCAAACAAATCGCAATTAAAATTCTGGAAACGCCATTAAAGATTTCTTGCCTCAATGTTTCAAGACGAAATTTAGGATTTGAAGTTACTTCCATGCTTATACTTTCTAAAATAGACTATTGAGGTAATATCTTAGTACATCAAATTTTGCGCCTTTTATCTAGTCTTGAATAGTAGGCTTTCAAAAATCAGGATTAAAATAGTTTTTTCCTCTCAAAAAATAAACCTAAAAAGATAAATGGCTTAAAAATTGGAATAAATTTAATAATAAAGATACTCAAAAGTTATTTATCAACACCCCTTCTCCTACTTATTAATATTCAGTAACCTCGCATAAATTATAATCATTATGTGGATAAAAAAAACATACCTTTTTTATTGTTTTTTCTTTTACCATTAGCAGTTTCGCTCGAAGCTCAAACAGATAATGAATTGTCTAGTCTATCTACCGAAGAAATGAATGATGCAGAGAAATAAACAGCAGATGCTTTTTTGAATATTGGAACAGCGGCAGTGATGTACGATATACCAAAGGCAATCAGCAGAACGATTAACAATGAATTGTTTTGGGCGAGAACGACTACTGCTTTGATTACTATTTTTTCCGCTGTGTTTGCTCTATATTCTGGTGATGGAAAGAAGGAGAATCACTTAACAAAGAACAAAAATATGAAATGAGCATGCGATTAATTAAAGAACATAGGGAGAAATATCGGAGGAAAGGGTAAATGCCTTCGCTTGATTTTCTTTTAGTAGGAAGTGAGTTTTTGTAGTTGTTTTGTTAAGTTTTTTTTTCACTATATTTGGTGAACTAACACAAGATAACTACGAGAAAACTATGAGTTTAAAGAAAACATATGATACTAAATACTATGAGGCTTATAATGCTTTTCTTTTTAAAAGTGAGGGACCTAACGGCATTTTTGATAAAGGTATTATTTTTCAAGAAGAAGGAGATAATGTATTCAACCTCACGCTCATAGAAAAAAGAAATGGTGAATTAAGAGATGATGTTACTTCTAATAATCAAGATTTCGTTAAGATTTTCTCAACTGTTGTCAAAGCAATATTAATATTTACTGAGCAAAATAAGAATGCCATAGTTGAAATGCGAGCAACAGATGCAAAAAGACTAAGGGTTTATAATGCGCTTATTCAAAGATATTATCATCATTTTCAAAATGAACTAACAATTTTAGGTGTTAAAAATGATAAGAAAACAGCACTCCAATTAAGTGAAAGTTATGATTGGTTTGTAATAAAGTGGAAAAACTAGTATTTTTAGTGAAAATAACATTTATATGAAAGCGGCAATTTCTATTAACAAGCGTAATAAAAAATCACCCGAAGTGATTACAAAAGAAAACATGCATCTTTTTTCAAAAGATGTCCAAGATTTTTGTGCTTTATTAGAAAAAGATAAGAACAGAATTTTCTCTCCTAAGAAATATCTTCCTTCTCAAAAAAATAGGGTTTTAAAAAAAGTCCAACAAATTCATGCCGAAAATTCGGAAACACCTCTTCGGCAAGTGCTTATTTCTGTTTTAAGTGATTTACCTGATTTTTTACCTGGGGATAATTTACTGTTGGTTTCTGGGCATGTTGTGGAGGAGTGGATTCGGTTGGATCAATTTAAATCATAATATTCTATTTTAAAATTTTAACAGTCTCCAACATTAAATCTTTGGATATGAAATTTTTACATTAAAGAGTTTCTTACTCGCCAGAACTGGATAAATTGTTCATTTATATAATCCCCCAATTCTTTTAGTTTCTTTGAATTTTTAAATTCTTCACAAGAATTAACGGTATTAAAATTTAGTTTATCTTTTATGGGTAATTTAAAGATATTAATAAATTTCTTTGACTTACAAGACGATTTTGGCTTATCTATTAAACAGCTTATTTCCTTCCATTCTTCGT
The DNA here is from genome assembly GCA_964392805.1 of uncultured Saprospiraceae bacterium. Taxonomy (GTDB): domain Bacteria; phylum Bacteroidota; class Bacteroidia; order Chitinophagales; family Saprospiraceae; genus JAFMDF01. The sequence goes on along the minus strand of CAYMSC010000070.1, from coordinate 1,214 downwards.
AAATTTTCATTTTAAATTCATAGTCCAAATTACATATTGATTCTTTTTCTGCTTGCTTTTTATCAAAATTCTTTTTCTTGAAATTCAACTCTAATTTATCATTCTTTATCCATAGAAATAAATCTCCTTCCATTTCTTCTTCAGCATTTTTAAATTTTATATATCTACCTGTATCATTCTCATCTATATTCTTTTTCCGAATTTCCATACAGGTATCCCCTCCAAGTAAACGATATAAAGGTAAATCAAAAGTTGACTTTTTTGATAAAATTTGACGTAAATAATAAAATATTGAAACATAATGAGCCGTTTTATCCGAAGTTTTAAAGTCTGGCTTCCAAGCATCCATCTTTAAAAATTGTTCAATTTTCTGTAAGCTATTTTTATATGTTTCTAGAAATTCTTTTAATGTTTTTCAGCAATTATTATATCATTTCCAAATTCTCTAATAATGGTTGAAATTTTATTATCATTCTCAATAAGCCTTTCAAGAGATTGAATTAAATCTTCTCTTTTTATTAATTTAACATCCCCCAATTCTGTAATTTTTTTCTTTTGACCATTTTTATCTTACTACTTATCAATACTTATAGTTAATTCTTCCAAGTTCTCTCTTTCTATATCGCTAAACCCTAAAAGGATGTAATATAATTGTACATTTCTTTTCTTATGAATATGCTTTACTTGTTTTTCGATTTGCGAAATCAAAAGAGAAGACCACATTTTTAACTCAATTAAAGCTACTTCTCTATCATTATCTCTAATCTGTAAATCAAATAATCTACCTTTTTTTCCATGTACTTCCATCCTTGTAAATGGACTCTGAATCTTAATTTTTAAAACTTCGAATACTATTGTTTTACTGTAACTGTTCAGAATAGAGAACAGAGATTAGAGAAAAGAGACAATGATGAGTAAACCGACTAATTTTTCGGTAAAAAAATCGAAAAACTAGTAGTTATTCCGACTCCTTCTCTATTCTCTCAATGAAATGGTCTCTATTCTTTAATCTACTGAATAGTTACGTTTTACTTTTAAATAGTAAGTAAAGAATTCTTTGATGAACAGCCTCTAAATCTTTTCCTTTGGCGCTTTCTAAAAAAAAGTTCAATATATTCATTTGAGAGAGTTTTGAGTTATTATTTTATATGAATCAATCAAATCTACAACAATATTCAAACAAAAAAATCAAAAAAAGAATTCGGAAATAACCA
>CAYMSC010000069.1:0-19190 GCA_964392805.1 uncultured Saprospiraceae bacterium | reverse complement strand
TGAGCTACCCATGTTTAGTCCCTATGGGACTTGGGGACAAATCCCGATTGCGCCCTACACCAATTAAAAAATTATCAAATATCAATTTTCAATCTGACGCTCTATTATTTAGAAAGAAAAGGTCGCCCCCAAACTCGGAAGAATAGGCAATTGGTCTTGTCGTTCAAAACGCACCCTATCAAAAAAGAAAATATTGTCTCTATCATAGGCATTTGTTACACTCGCTACTAATTCCAATTTTGCATATTTAGAAAAATTTATCACTTTTTTTACCGAAGCATCCAGCCGATGATAATAAGGCAATCTACCCGCATTTCTCGTTTCATCAAAGATAATTCCTAAATCAGGGTTATCGGTCAATACATCCGTACTAATGCCATCTTCAAAGGTGTTAAAAGTATAAAACCCTTGCGTTAAGGTAAATGGAAAACCAGACCCCATATTCCACCGTACACTTGCTTCCCAGCTTTGGTCCGTCCCAAATTTATAGGTACCTAATAAATTGACATTGTGGCGGCGGTCAAAAATGGTAGGAAAGACTTGTTCTCCATCGTCTCTATTTACATTTCCCCAACTGTAGGTTCCCCATAAATATAAATCTGGAGTTTCGTATTTAACAGAAAAATCAATTCCATAGGCTGCCCCTGTTTCTACTGCAAAATCCGGATCCTGTGGGGTCAATTTATTTCTATTTAGATTAAGCAATTGAGTAAAATCTTTTAGGTAGGGTTCTATATTTAGTTCTACATTTTTGCCCACATCAATTTCTAAACCTGCGATAATGTGATTGGCTCTTTGCAATCGGTCATCTGTTCTTTCGGTCGTACCTGGCTTAAAAATACTTTCATCTGGTCCACTCAAGAAACCAACAAATAGGTTAACAATATCTCTTTCATTAACCGTACTTATTAAATTCTGCGAGTATAAGCCACCCGCGAGTTTAAACCGTAAATCATCATTAATATTATATTTTAAACCAAGTCTTGGTTCCAAAGAAAAGTTATTCAAGGACGCATAAAATTGTGCCCTAACGCCCGGTTCTATAATTAAATTTCCAATCTTCTTTTTGAATTTTACAAATCCTGCTAACTCCGTCGTATTCTCAAATTGTTCGATGGTTAAATCTAGAAAATTAATAAATTCAAATTCTGTTCGAAAACCATTAATTTCAAACCCATAATTAATCTCACTATTATTACCAAAATAAATAAAATTCAGCCCTGCATTAAAACTAGTAATCCCACTGGTTCGAGGTAGGTTATCCGCTTCCACTAAACCAATATCATAATCGGAAAACGAAAAATTACCATTAATTATCGACGATGAATTATTCGGAATTAGTTTAAATTGTAAGCCCGCCCCTACGTTATTCCAATCTAAGTTAGCGAGCCCTTCAAAATTAACTCTGTCTTTAAAATTAAAGCCAAATAAATTGATTTTGCTCCCATTCCCCCCGACAAAAGAGAGTTTTCCATATAAATCTGTAAAATTAAAAGGCAAGCCTAAACTATCATTTTCTACCGCATAGGCATATAAATTTGGAGAAGTTTCGTCAATGTAAGAATGTTTTCCCGTCACTAAAAAAGAAAGGCTACTCCCTTTTGCTTCCTCTAATTTGACAATCGGTCCTTCTAATAAAACTTTGGCTTGGAAAGGGTTGGCAGATATACTTCCTCCAAAACGTTTCTTATTTCCTTCTCTTGTCTTAATATCCACTACTGCGGAGACTCGACCACCATGTTCTGCATTAAATCCACCTGTTAGCACATCAACCGACCGTATAGTTTCCGTTTCAAAAACGGAGAAAAAACCTAAAGAATGAAAGGGATTATAAATGGTCATCCCGTCCAATAATATCTTATTTTGGATAGGGGAACCTCCTCGAATATACAACTGCCCACCTTGGTCTCCCGTAAAAATAATACCGGGTAAAACGGGCAAATATTGGGCAATATCCGCTTGTCCACCAATAGAAGGTAAGGAAGTGATTTGCTTAGGAGTAACGGTCAAAGCAGAAACTTGTACTTCCGACCTAGCTTTTTCTTTTCTTGCAGAAACATCCACCGTACTTAATTGCACACTATTCGGCTGAATATTGATTCTTTGGTAACTTATTTGATTTTCTTTAATCGAAATCACTACGGAAAGACTATCGTACCCGATATATGTAGCCACCAATTGGTAATCCCCAACAGGTATATTTGTCAAACTAAAAAAGCCATCAAAGTCTGTGGTTGCGCCTAGACTTGTTCCCTGCAATTGAAGATTACAATAAATAATCGGCTCCCCTGTTTCTGCGTCAAAAACATTACCTCGAAGGATACCATTTTGGGAAAATAGATTCGAGTAGCTAAAAAATAAGATAGAAAATAGGAACAGTAGTCGCTGCATTGAATGAATGATTTCTTGATGAATTACAAAATTCACTATTTTCAATGGAAGTAAGTAATAAAAAGAAATATTTGTCGGAGACTATCCTCATATTTTTTCTATTAATCTCCATTCCTCCAACAAACAATTTAATTCCTGTATCATTCGAGCAGTCCCGCCCCAAATAAATACATCACTCACTGCAAAGGCAGGCATTTCAAAATAATCCCCATTTGTTAAAATTACTTTTTTTACCTTTTCGTTGGCTGGGTCTCCTAAATCTTTTAAGGAAATATCTAAAGCTCTTTCTACTTCATCGGGTGCTATTACATAAGCAGGTTTCTCCTCTAAAAAGCCTAGAATGGGAGTCACTAATGAATTACTTGGTGGAATATAAACAGAAGACAATGGTCCAATAACATTTTTTCTAGGAACTAATACTCCAACTTCTTCGTGCATTTCTCTAATCGCCGTCTCTACTAAATCTTGGTCTTGGTCCTCCTTTTTTCCACCGGGAAAAGATATTTGACCAGGATGCGCTCGACTTTTTGTTGGTCTTAGCATCATAGGTAAATATAAGTCCTCTCCATGCGGATATATGGCTATCATAACCGCACAAATTCTTGGAGGTGTTTTTTTAAACTGTTCTTTGGCGTTGCGTTCTTCGTCTAATAATAATTTTGTTAATTTAGGGTCCAGGTCCTCCTTTAGAATATTACTATGGGGTAATTCTTTTTGTAATCGCTCCTTAAAAAATTGAATTAGTTCCTGCATTAAGATTTTCTATTTATCCTTTGAACAGAAAACAGACACTTAGGGTTTTGTTTTATTGCTATTTCGCCTTTTTTATTAAAAAATTATTAAATGAAATCAAGTATTCCTATTCTTTTTATATTCCTATTACAGGCTTTTTTCTTTCCTTTATTCGCTCAAAAAATGGAAGTCATAGAAATAAAATTAGATACCGTAGCAACCTTTTATTGGGGACAAGTCAATAGTTTTGGAAAAAGACAAGGAGTTGTACTATTTAGGACAACCTTTTCTGTTTAAAATTGGGAAGATACATTTGAAAAAATAAACCTTGGATTAGCGCAAAAAAAAAAGGACCTCCTTTACGGAAAGTCCTAAAAAACCCCAAAAAACCAAATCTTTATGAGAAATTAATTCTTATCAAATTAAAATACATCCTTAAGACGCTTCTTTCATTTACCAAGTCACATTTTAACCGATTTTATTTTGCTTTTTTTTCAAAAAAAAACCGCTTTATTTATTGTAAATTTTTCAACATATTAATATCATAAAATGTCTTCAGACAAGCTTATTTTAAGACAAAAAAAAGGACCTCCTTTACGGAAAGTCCTAAAAAACCCCAAAAAACCAAATCTTTATGAGAAATTAATTCTTATCAAATTAAAATACACCCTTAAGACGCTTCTTTCATTTACCAAGTCACATTTTAACTGACTTTATTTTGCTTTTTTTTCAAAAAAACATCATTTAACAATAAAATTCGGTTTTAATTTACAACTAGCACGACTGCATCAGGTGGATATATTTATTCTTTTACAAATTGATTATCAATCAATTATAAAAAGTAATCATTTAAAAATCTACAATTTATTTTTTCATCGTTCCTTATTTTTTAAAATCCTAAAAAATTAAAAACAAAAATCCCTTGACAAAATCTATTTTAGGGCAAAAAAAAAGGACTCTCTTTATAGAAAGTCCTAAAAAACCCCAAAAAACCAAATCTTTATGAGAAATTAATTCTTATCAAATTAAAATACATCCTTAAGACGCTTCTTTCATTTACCAAGTCACATTTCAAGTAGTTTTATTTTACTTTTTTTCAAAAAAAAATACTATCTATTTTTTGATAGCTTAAAAAAAATTAAAAACGAAAATATCTTGACAAAATCTATTTTAAGGCAAAAAAAAAGGACCCCCTTTACGGAAAGTCCTAAAAAACCCCAAAAAACCAAATCTTTATGAGAAATTAATTCTTATCAAATTAAAATACACCTTTAAGACGGGATTAAATCTTTTAAGTCACATTTGGAGCATAGTATTTACTCAAAAGTCTTCAAATAACTGCGTCTACCATATTGACTACAAATAGGGCATTCCAACGGATTATGCCCACGAGCTGGACAATATTCTCTACCAAAGAAGATAATTTGCAAGTGAAGGGAATTCCATTTTTCTTTAGGAAAAAGTCGTTTTAAATCTTTCTCTGTCTTTTCTACATTCTTACCCGTAGTGAGTCCCCACCGCCAAGCTAAACGATGAATGTGGGTATCTACGGCAAATGCAGGAACGCCAAAAGCCTGAGACATGACCACAGAAGCTGTTTTATGCCCTACGCCTGGCATGGCTTCCAAATCTTTAAAATTTTGTGGTACTTCGCCATTATGCAGGTCAATAATCATATGGGAAAGGTTGTAAATGGCTTTTGATTTGCGTGGAGACAAGCCACAAGGTCGAATAATCGCCTTTATTTCTTCGACTGATAGCTTAATCATGTCGTAGGGATTATCCGCCTTTTCAAAAAGAAAGGGGGTTACTTTATTCACTCTTTCATCCGTGCATTGCGCAGATAAGAGGACGGCGACTAATAAGGTATAGGAATTTTGGTGGTCTAATGGAATGGGCGTTTCTGGATAAAGTCCTTCTAATATATCGAGTATCTGGTTGGCCTTTTCTTGTTTTGTCATTTATTTATGTTGTAGGTAGTAGCCTCCTTTTTTACTTTAATTCCGCATCAACCGCATCTAGTATCGCTTCTTTTTCCCAATCAGAAGCATTCGTTGCCAAAGGGATGGAAAAATCAATTTTTTTAGGTCGACACTTAACAGTTAATTTAAAAAATGGCATCCCATTCTTTTCTTTTTTCTTATTATTTCTTTGCTCTTCTATATCCACCATTACCCCTCTCTCTGAGTCATCATTCAAGGTGGCAACTTTGGCTTTTACTGCCTTAATCGTTTCGTATAATTGGTTTTTAAAATTTTTTATTTTTGTCATAATAAGCCCCTCTCTCACATCTTTATACATGTACTCGTTCTTCAGATTACTCATCATTAGTTTAACCATCTTATCGACGGTATTATACTTTTTACCATAAATGGTTTTTCCAAATTCTTCTTCAAAAATATAGATGTAAAAATTAAGCTGTTGGTCTAGTTTATTACTGTCTTTGGAGAATTGAAAAGATACATCAAAATTGCTCAGCTTAACTTTGCCTAAATCATTTATTTTTGCAAGTGTTTTATCTGATAATTCAAAAAGGTCTAAAGTCTCGTCTTTGAAAGCCATAAATTGATGATTGTGAGGTAAGTAAATTCCGTACTTTATACAATAGTACAAAAATTATTCTTAAAATTAACTTACAAAAACGGCTATTTAAGGAATTTGTTTTGTTCGCCAATATAGATTTTATACATACTAATTTGTACTAACATTTAGTCATTTGGACATCAATCAATTAAAAAAGTGCTTTTCTTCAATTGAAGAAAAGCACTTTTTATTTTAACATTATTTTTTAAATAATTTAATTAATCACTGCCTTTTTCTAGCGATTTGTTTTTATTACCTTTTTCAAAATAGGCAATTCGTCATCAACTAAAACTCGAACAAAATAAATCCCGTCAGCTTGGTTCGCTAAATTTATTGCTAAGGCACCATTATCCGTTATGGCTAATTTTTGTCTATAAACAATTGCTCCTATTTCATTTATTACCTGAATAGTAGCCGTTGAGTTAGCTGCTGCATTTATAGTCAAATAAAAGTTATCACTAAATGGGTTTGGATAAATCGCTGCGTCTACTACTTCGTCCACTACTAAATTATTAGGAGTAGCTGTTAAAACTGGCAATTCTTCTGCAATACTAGGTGTGTTATTCCCTACTCTAGCAAGAGTATTCGTACAGTTATTGGTAAACCGCACTTCTCCTAAACCTGTATAGAAACTGTCGTCTAAAGCATTTAAAATACGTAATCTAACAAATCTAGCAGTTACCGATTGAAAATTAAACACCTGTGCTTCTTCGTTTTCCCCTCTTTCTGTTGTTTGACGAGCAGTAAAGAAAGTGGTAGCCGAATAATTTACGCCATCAGTAGAAGTTGAAATTTGGAAGTCTCTAATACCTCTTCTTTTTAATACTCTCCAAGTATGGTAAGTATAGTTCCAAATAGCCACCCCATCAATTGTTTGAGATTGTCCTAAATCAAATCTCAATGTAGCATCTGTTCCATCATTTAACCAAACACCATCATACAAATTACCACCTCCATGCTCGGCAGATAAATTATCTGAGGTTAGGGTACTACCATCAATTAAATGAGTAACCGCACCTCCAACTGTTGAACCATCTTCAATAATTACTGAATTTGGCGTTATAATACAGGAGCTATTTTCAAATGCTGGGCTTGGGCTTGGGCTTGGGCTAGTCCCTCCACTTGGATTTCCTCCTCCATTATTTGTCCTATAATTCACGTTGACGGTGTTAGAAGATAGATTACCCAGCACTTCACTATCAAAGGCAACATTAGCAGGAACTTGAACACTTACATTACCTGCATTGGTTGGGTTCAACATCAGGGTATAATTAGAACTACTCACCTCTGTGAAATTATACCAATCGGCATTAATTATGTTTAAATCATATCCACTCAATCCTACTACGGATTCACTAAAATTAATACGTACCATGAAATCATCAGTAACCGTTGTATTTGCTGTGCTTACAACAGCCGTTGGTGCTCCATTATTACTTCCTGAATTATTTACAGGGGCAGCCTGATTCACGGTTACGGAGAAAGAACAAGTTCTCGAATTGCCACAATCATCGGTTGCTTGGTAAGTTATGGTAGTCGTACCCACAGAAAAATTACTACCATTTGAAGGGCCTCCTATTTGATTCAAATTCACAGAATTGCTACCACCTCCTGAGCTACCACCGCAAGGAATTTCAAGAACATATCTTTTGTAAATAAAGCCAGTAACTAACTCCCATTCTCCATTCCAAAAATTAATCAATCCATAATCTGCACTAAAATTATTATTTAAGTTAGAAGGGAAGTTCAAATAGCTTGCATTACTGCCGTCTGCCCATCTCCATACGCCTTCTGTAGCTTCATCGTTTACGCCTATGATACAAAGGTCTGTTCCGATATTTTGGCGAATAAATTCATTTTCTGCTGCACTAGTAATCTGCACAATATTTCCGCCTGCATCACTCGCTGCACTTCTTGCTAAATCAAAATTAAAATTAGCATTTGACTTATAATATTGACTTCCTTGGAATTCTCCCATGAAAGTATAGCCATTAATAGAAGTACTTGCACAATCACTTCCACCACTGCTATTACCACCACCATTGCCTCCGCAAGTAGTTGTAGCCGTTGGCGTAAACCAATCAACTCCCGTAGAACTTTCATTCGCCGCAATTTCTACGGTAATATTATTTGGACAGTTAATGGAAATATTACCGCTACCAGTACTACCACCATTATTACCTTCACTCGCTTCAATAGTGATAACAAAATCACAAACATCTCTATTTCCACAATTATCTGTTGCTTCATAGGAAATGAAATAAGAACCAATACCTAAATTACTAAATTTAGGCGCACCACCAATTTGATTAATATTAGCCCCTCCCCCACAATTAGAAGTAATGGTTGGATCTGTCCAATTTAAAACCATTTCAGATTGTCCTTGCGGTAGTTGTAGTGTTTGATTACTCGGACAACTGATAGAAAGACTCGTACTTACGGATGCTTGTGTTACGGTAATGGCAAAAGAACAATTCTCTTGATTGCCACAATTATCGGTTGCTCTGTAAGAGATTGTATAATTTCCCGGAGAAAATTGATTGCCATTCCCATTCCCACCAATCTGCGTAACAGTAGTACCTCCACTACAACTAGAAGTCGCCGTAGCAGGTGTCCAAGATACTGAGGTAGAAGATTGTCCTGCTGGAATTTGAACAGATAAATCACTTGGACAATTTATACTTAAATTAGCAGCAGATGCCATAACAGTAACATTAAAACTACAAGTTGCTTCGTTACCACAATTATCTGTTGCTCTGTAAGTTACAGTTGTTGTTCCTACAGAAAAATTACTTCCATTACCGCCTCCACTCGTTTGGTTAACAGATAGACCATTGTCTCCACTACCACCTCCGCCGCCACCGCTACTACATGGAATTTCCAATACATATCTTTTAGCAACAAATTGTCCATTCAAATCCCATTCTCCATTCCAAGGATATAGAGTCACAAAGTCATTATCTCCACTATTATTTATACCGCTGATAAAATTACTATAACTAACAGAACTGCCATCGACCCAACGCAGGCTTCCTTCTTGCCCCTCATCACTTAATCCAATGAAAACAATTTCGTTATTGACATTTTGTTGAATAAAATCGTTCTCTGCTGAATTATGAATAATGGCTAATCGTCCTCCTGCTTGCTCCGCTGCTGCGTTTGCTTCCCTCCAATTAACACTTCTATTAGATAAATAAAATTGACTATTTTCAAACGTCCCCATAAAGGAATGTTCATTAATGAAGGTAGAAGAACAATCTCCTCCTACTGTTGACCCACCACCACCGCTGGAACAAGTCGTGTTCGCCGTTGGTTCTGACCAACTAACGGTTACGGCATTATCGCCAGCCGAAGCGGTCACAAAAATATCTGCTGGACAATTTAAGCTAATATTAGAGTTATCTATAATTTCGTCTTGTGTTACGTTTATTCTAAAACTACAATCTTGTTGGTTGCCACAATTATCTGAAGCTCTATAAGTAATGGTATAAGTTCCTTCTGAAAAAGAGCTTCCATTTTGTGGACCTGCTAATTGAAAAGCACTTGCACCACCGCTACAATTTGAACTAGTAGCAGGTGAATTCCAAGACACAGTTGTTTGACTTTGACCTGCTGGAATTGCTACATTTTGGTCAGTAGGACAGCTTAAATCTAAATTAAAAGTTGGGTTTGCACCGCCTGTTGCTTCTACCCTAATGTCATCAGAAATAAAATAAATCTTTCCTTCACTATTCAATAATCGGTCGTCTCTTGCGACAAATTGTAAAACATAACTACCATTTGAGCTAAAATTAGCAGTTGTATTATATCCACCTGAATTTGAAAAACGCACATTGCCTGGGCCACTTATTTTTCGCCAAAAAACTTCTAAATTATTTAACTGCTGGTTATCATAAAATACTGTTCCATTCAAATTGGCTGAAGTACCTACTGTCTGGTTATTACCAGCATCTGCTAGAAACCCTTTGTTAGTTGAACCAAATGGGAAAGGAGGATTATTTGAACCTGCAAAGTGTCGACGCATAAATTCAAAGCGACCATTCCAGTATTCATTGGGGTGGTCATGACCACCATCTCTTGAAATCATTAAAACTTTACTTCCCGGCAATTGATTATGAGACACCAAGGCAGTACCCGATGGAACGACTAAATCCTTTAAACCTGTCAAAGAAAAAGAAGCACCTCTAAATCTACGAGCATGAAACATCGCATCATAATACTTAGTCGCATTTACCGCATTATTAAAAACAGTCGCATTTCCTTGATTCAGGTCATCAATAATAGATAAATAAGCAGGAAAGCCACTTGCTCTATCATGCTTATAACCAACATGTTGCCCCATTGTAGGGTTAGAATGAATTAATAAACTAATTCTATCATCAATCCCTGCTAATAAAATAGATAATCCTCCTCCCTGACTTACACCCATTGCACAAACATTTCCGTCGAAATCAGGTCTGGTTTCTAAATAATCTATGACGTGCATGGCACCAATCAGTCCATATCTATAATAGAATTGATCTCTATCCGTATGCACATCAGGTATATAAGCATTCGGGTCGTCCTGATTCACTGGTCGATTATGAATACTTAGAGACACTGCAATCATTCCCCCTTTTTCGGCGCTTTCGGTATCTGGTCCAACTATCGCGCTGGCTGAACCAAAAGGAGGTAGCGTAATAGAAGCTGGAAAAGGTCCACTTCCTTTCGGCACCGATATATATCCATAAGTTCTTCTTCCTTCGATATTAGCTAAGGAAAAAGTATAAGTTGTTTGATAAGAAGATTCGCTGTGATAAGACATTTGTATATCCATTGGTAAGCTATTCTTCAAATTTCTTTGAGATTGCCAAAAAGCATCAAAATCACTAGGCTCTTCTTCTAATGGAAGAATATCCAAAGGGGCAAAAACTGCCGATGCTTCTCTTGTGACTCCATTCAAATTCACTCTACAAACAACCACACCCGCCTCATTTGAGCGGTAAGGGATAGCTGTTGTTTGACCAGCATTTAGATTGATTGTGCCTGATTCAATCACAGGCGCCTCATTATCATAAATAAGTTCGTAAGAAGCCGTACCAGAAAAGGTGGCTCTAGCTTGAAAAAAAGCAGTCTCTCCAACATTATAAATCGCATCGGATTGATTAACGGAAACGTCTAATTGTGCAGAAAGGGGTAGGTTACTAATAAGAAAAGCAAGGAAGCAAATGCTCCATTGCAACAAAGTGTGTTGCTTGTTCATTGTTTATGTGTCTGTTTTATCTCTTAGAAAGAAAGGGGGGAAATTTATAACACAAAATTGACAATTTTTTAATGGGGGGAGAAGTGTTTGATGAGGTATCAATTTTGTGTCTCAATTGCAAATTAGGATAATTTAATGATAGGTCAAAGTTATGACTTCATTTTTCGCAAAATTTTGCCTATTTTTTAGAAAAATCTTACAACTAAAACTATTAAAAGTAATATGTGGGACAAATTCTTCTTCCAATTTGAAAAATTATACCCACTTAACTGTTTTTAGCATAGCTTTTGGATAATCAAATCCTAACTTACAAGAATAGGCTTTTTGTTCTTCTTCAGATAATGTGTCGGGTCGATGAATTTTATCTACGGGTATCTGATTTAATTCGGGACACCATAATTTCACATATTCTCCTTTCAAGTCATATCTCTGAGCTTGTTTTAAAATATTAAAATAGCGATTTTCTCTAGGGTCGCTACCTACTCCAGCTATATAATTCCAATTACCCCAATTACTGCAAGGGTCATAGTCAATCAACATAGATTCAAAATAGTCTGCCCCCATTTGCCAATTGATATTTAAATCTTTTACTAAGAAACTAGCTACATTTTGCCTTCCTCTATTTGACATGAACCCGGTTAGTGCGAGTTCTCGCATATTGGCATCAATGAAAGGTATGCCTGTTCGTCCTTCCATCCATACATATAATAATTGATGGTTATCTTCTCCCACGGACGTATTATCCATTATTGTTCCGCCTTTTTTAAAAATCGCATTTCCATGTTTTTTTCCCATTAATCGAAAAAAATCCCGCCACAACAATTCAAAAAACAGCCAATAAGTCGATTTATTTTTAACTCGCTCGTTTTCGTATTTTTTAAGCTCATGATAAATTTGTTTAGGAGATAAACAGCCATGAGCTAACCAAGAAGAAAATTTGGACGAATAATCACTACCAATTAATCCATTTCTAGTCTCTTTATAATCTTTAACCAAATCGGTTTCCCACAAATAATAGTTTAATCGCTTCAAGCCTTCTGTCTCTCCTCCTTTGAATGCCAAAACGCCACGCACTTCTTCTTTGGGTAATTCCTGACCAAAATCTGCCAAAGTAGGTATCTCTCCTTCCTCAATTCTTATAGATAATGACTCAAAATCTCCTTTAACAGGAGCTGCCAAAGGTTCTCTGATTTGAATATACTTTTCGACTTCTTTTCTAAATTGCGTAAAAATATCAGGTGTGTGCGTAACAGGAAAAGGCAAATCTGAGGTATAGTAAAGCATCTTTCCTCTAGAATATCGAACCTCTTGGCCAATCTCCCATAGCTTCTTTTCTAATTTATCTTGAACACTTACTTCTTCATCCGTTCGCTCTCGATTACAGAATACCCATGCAGTTTTAAATGATTGAGCCAGCTCAAAAAGCACTTCTTCAGGTTTGCCAACTCGCACGATTAAATTGCTACCTATAGATTTTAGAGAATTTCTTAAATCGTGAATACTTTCTATAATAAATCGGGCTCGATGCTTCCCTGTTTTGGCAAAACCATACTTAGATTTTCCCTTGAACACTCGTTCATCAAAAACAAAGACAGGAATTACTTCCTCGCTAGTTCGTAGCGCATCTGCTAATGCCTCATTATCGTGTATACGCAAGTCTTCTCGAAACCAAACTATTACCCGCTTTTTTTTCATAAATTTCAGGGTTCTTTTATCTACAAAAGGATTTCGTCTAAAACACAAACGCTTAATAATTGTTGCTAATTTTTACTTTAAATTAATCCTCTTGAACCATTTTTTACAAAAATATGTTCTTAAAAAGGAATAAACAAAAAAAATCTGAATTCTGTATAAATGAGTCATAATCAAATACATATCGACCCAGTCTTACTTGCCAAAGAGGTGAAATTCAAAATGAGTTCTAGTTCAGGCAATGGTGGACAGAATGTAAATCGTGTTGCGACCAAAGCAACACTACTTTTCCATATCAATGAAAGCGATATATTTGATGCCTCTCAAAAGGAAAGGTTACATGAAAAACTCAAGAATAGAATCAATAAAGAAGGGTTTATTTTATTAGTAAATCAAGAATCTCGCTCCGCTGAAACCAATAAAAAAACAGCTTTAAAAAATCTCCTCCTCCTCCTGCAAAAAACTTTTGAGCCTAAAAAAGTACGAAAAAAATTGAAAGTGCCTCGGTCGGTTAAAGAAAAAAGGTTAGAAAATAAACGTCGAAATGGCGAGAAGAAAGAGTTTAGAAGAAAATTGCTTTAGTAATTTGGATATGGTGAATTTCTAAAATCAGGTTGATTTTTTCCAAATTTAAACCTCTTTTTTTCCGTAAAAACTAAATTTATTCTAATAAAAATGTGAAACCAATCAAGTCTTTACAACTAATCCGCCTGAACTGCTAACTGCTAACTGCCAACTACCTCGTCTCTACATATTCAATAGTCAAGCCTTCAATCTCTTTTAAATCTGCTACCATTTCTAAATGTACTTTTGCAATAGCGGCTTTCGTCCGTACTAAGGTTGATTCCACTTCGCTTTGTCTGATGGCTACATGAACCAAACCACTATTCCCAAAATCTTGATGCACCATTTCCAATTTTTGTTTTTTGATAGCATTCATTACTTCGCTCATAATGCTATAATCAAAATGGAAAGCATAAATATCTTCTACAACTTTCTCAACAATTTTTGCACTTTTTAACGTTAAAATAGCAGATTCTTTGTAAGAACTAATCAAACCAGAAGCACCCAATAAAGTACCGCCAAAGTATCGAACCACAATTACGATGACATTTACCAAACCAAAGCTGTCAATTCTACCAAGAATGGGTTTTCCAGCAGTGCCAGAAGGTTCCCCGTCATCATTTGCTCGATAATTATTCCCATCTGTCCCGAGTCGGTAGGCATAACACCAATGACTAGCTTTAGGATGTAGACTTTGTACTTCTAGTAAACATTTTTGCCATTCAGCTTGCGTATTAACGGAAAAAGCATAGCCAAGGAATTTGCTACCTTTAACTCTTAATTCTTCGCTTAAAATAGGGCCTGCTATTGTTTTGTACGTATCTTTTTTCATGTTAAAATTCCATTACACTTAACTTCAAATCGTCAAAATACACGGTACCTGAGGTATTTGGTAATATTTGTAAGATAATTTCTATTTGTTGGACATCCGAAGGATAATAAATTAAGGTGAGTGCTTCTATTTCAGCAGTTAAATTGCTTAAATCCGTTATTCTTTTGGAAATTGATGCAGAAACAACACTTTCTGTATCTGTTCCAGAATAAGTTCTAAGAATTAAATTAATTCCTTCTCCATTCAAATTTTCGGCAATTATTTCCGTAGAAAACTTTATATCTACTCCTTCTGCAATAACTGGATTTTTTAAACGAATAAACCAACCATCTACATTATTACTTTCATATTCCTCGATGACAGTAAGCGCAATACTTTTTGATTGATTGAGCGGATTTTCGGCTATTGTTCCTGTTAGCCTAGTATTCTGTGTTTCTAGTTGACCTATTGCAGCTTCTGTTTCCAAATTTTCCTCAAAAAAAACAGTTTCTTTCAATTTCATCCATCCCCATTCTGGCATTTGTGCATTTAGATTGAATAGTTTGTCTATATAATAGTCCCTTTTGCCCTGTGTATATTTACCATAATGAGTAAAAGTATTACAAGTATTCCCATCACACATCATCTGAGCAGGCAATCCATTTGGAAGTAGCGCATTGTTATGGGATCTCAATAAAATAGCATGTCCCAATTCGTGAAATACTAAGTTTTCTCTTGATAAATCATCATGAAAACCCCAACAAAAAAAATCTGGCGTAATTTCAACTTTTCGCAATTCTGTATCTTTGTATCTATAGTGTCCTAGTCCACACAATCCTTCATTAGATAAATCTTTAAATACGACTTCTAAATTATCTTCTGACACGTCTATATCTCTCAAAGCAGCTTCCGCAAAAAATCTATCTACATATACTTCTAACGCTTCATCCACCAATCTATTTTTATTAATATCTTTACCACAGTTGGTAAAAAAAACTAAAAGGAGCAACAAATACAAATATTTTCTTTTCATAGTCATTATTGTTTTTGGTTAAATGGATTATTTCATTATACATAGTACGATAATACGTCAAAAGTTGCTTCCTTTAAATCGAAAATAATGTTTTTTATTTTAAAATATGACGCTGCAAGACAAAATAGCTAGAATTCCTTTGGGTTCGTCGGAAATTTGGATGGAGCATAAAAAGTACTTAGTAACTCGAAAAGATTTTAATGGAGGAAAGAGTACTAAAGTATTTGCCCAAGAATTAGGCGGCACCAATTTTATTAGTTTCAATTTTTATGTAACAAGCCGAGGTCAACAACTCAAACCTTGTGAAATGCCTGTACAAAAGGTATTGGATTTCATTAAACTTTATTAGATATAAGTAGGTAAACAAATATAACCGATACTTTCTTGACGGACTCTTTTTCCAATATACTGTGTTAAAAAATATTTCCGTAGCTGGGCTATGCAAAGATTTTTTGCCTTGTCTATCGAAAAAATAGCCTCGCCAAAAGTGACGTTTATATCTGTCCACCTACTTAAGTACCAACTCATAATTAGTAGTAAGATAAAAGAAAAATCCGCATAAATCCGCCCAATCAACTAAATCCGAGGGAACTATCCTCCTAGCTTATTTGTATAGCGTCTGCTACGACCTGTCGGATTTATTATTTGCTCATTACTTATTAAAATAATCAATATCAGTTTTTAATCTGACGCTCTAATGAATGATTTATCACTCCTTATCTCATCCAATCTGGAAATGCTGTTAAATCAATTTCCCAAATGATAGGTAGCAAAAAATAAGTCAATAAAACAATAATGCCAATAGAAAATAAATTCAGTAAAAATCCGACTCGTATCATATCTTTAATCTCGATGACACCTGCCCCGAAAACAATAGCGTTAGGAGCTGTTGCAAAAGGTAACATAAATGCACAGGATGCAGCAATACATGTTGCCACCATCAAACCATAGGGATGAACATTAATGGCTATTGCCAAACCTGCTAAAACGGGCATCATCAAGGTACAAGTTGCCATATTTTGGGTTATTTCTGTTAAGAAGTTAACCACCGTCACAATGACCAATAGAATGACCCAATAGGGCACAAAATTTAATAAACTTAATTGCGCTCCTAACCAAGTTGTCAAACCTGATTTTTCAAATCCCGCAGCTACGGCAAACGCGCCTCCAAAGAGTAATAAAATACCCCAAGGTAATTTAAGTGCCGTTTCCCAATCCATCAATTGTTGCCCTTTTTTATTAGGCGCAGGAATCATAAATAAGGCTA
The DNA here is from genome assembly GCA_964392805.1 of uncultured Saprospiraceae bacterium. Taxonomy (GTDB): domain Bacteria; phylum Bacteroidota; class Bacteroidia; order Chitinophagales; family Saprospiraceae; genus JAFMDF01. Next base: position 2,875 of record CAYMSC010000069.1, on the reverse strand, counting down.
AAGCACCAATTAAGGCAATATGCGTATCATTTAAAGCGGGAATAAAAGGGTTTAATAAATAACGTCTGCTTATCCATGCAAAGGCAACTATTCCAAATATCATTAGCACCCACTTTTCTTCCCCTGACATTTTCCCCAAAGCATTTAATTGTTTTTTTATAATATTTTGGTTACCAGCTATTTGCATTTTATGCAATTGGAATTTATTTCGTGCAATATGCCACCAGCAAACCACCAATAAGATTAAAGAAATAGGTAATCCAAAGAGAAACCATTGGTCGAAAGGAATTTCTACTTGATACAATTCTCGTACGGCATCTGCAAAAATCAAATTAGTCGGTGTCCCCACTAAAGTAGCCATCCCTCCAATAGAGGCAGCATAAGCAATGGCTAATAATAATGCCTTTCCAAAACCTGCAATTTTACCTTGTTGATGGTCTTCTAAATCATCAAATTGCTGGATAACGGAAAAGGCAATAGGTATCATCATCATTGTAGTGGCAGTATTAGAAATCCACATGGATAAAAAGCCTGTAGCTAGGATAAATCCACCTACAATTTGTTCTAAATTCGTCCCTACTTTGTCGATAATAGATAAGGCAATTCGTCGATGTAAATTCCATTTTTCCATTGCTAAGGCTAAAATAAATCCACCTATAAAAAGAAAAATAATGGGTCTGGCAAATGGCGCAACTACTTCGTTCATACTCATCACGCCCATCAATGGATAGAGTATCATTGGGAGTAAGGATGCCATTGGAATAGGGACTGCCTCTGTCACCCACCAAATAGCAATCCAGATGGTACTGATTAATACCAAATAAGCAGATCTAGGAATACCCGAAGGGGTTCCCATAAGTAATAAAAAGAAAAAAATGGTTGGTCCAATTAGTAAAAAAAATTGTTTCTGACTCATCAGTAGATTAGTTTTCGTTTTTCATTTAGGAATATGTAATAAATAAATTTTAACAAAGGTGAGGAATTATTTTTTCTTTAATCAAGGTAAAACACAGACATAGCAGGGCTATGGCGAATATTTTTAACATGGACCCGTACGGGTGAACCGCACAGCATGAAGGCGTATGAACTCCTGAAACGGGTGGGTTGCCGATGCCAAAGTAAAAAGAAAACTCAAACCGTTATAAGTTATTATTTTCATGTTCCTTACATTACTCTATCCATTTTTTTGCATCAAAAACCATTAGTTTGCCCTGCATCATTCTGGATTTTTCGGTACTAATTAAAAACTTGCCTTCCTTCCAGTAGGCAATACCTTCAGATTGGGCAATGACGGGCATATTTATTCTTCGACTTTTCCCACTAAAAAAATCATGATTGGGGTAATCCCAAAATAGCCAAACAAATGAACCAAAATTACCTACTTTCGGGTCTAAATTATAGCCCAACAAAGCCAAAACCCCATCTGCTTGGTTAAATGCCGCCCCTGTCACCATTCCTTTTGTGTCAAAACGGTCTTTTAAGTGGAGTACTTGGCTGGATAAATTTTTACCTGCTGTGTAAAATCGACAATGCTTATCTAAATGATTTTTAGAAAAAATATACAAGCTATCTTCTATTACTAAAATGGCCTCACAATCAAAGTTATGTTTATAGGCTTGGGGCTTAAAGTCTGTTCTATCGGGATAGGTAACCTTTAATTTAATGGCATTGGATATTCCATCTCCATTTAAAATATCTGATTTTTCACTTTTATAAATAGCTAAATCTTGTCGCTTCCCTGCATTATTGCCCATATCACTAACATAGATAAATTGGCTATCTTGGGCAATATCTTCCCAATCTCTAGCAGAAGCATTCTCAAATGCTACCTGCTTTAAAATTTCACCAGATTGAATGGACATTTCATAAATTATAGGGTCGTCTCCGCTATCATTATGCGTCCAAACATTTCCATTAAAATAGATAATTCCAGAACTTTCATTCACCACAGAGGGAAAAGACTGAATAATCTGAACCGTTGTATCTACAGGAAAATTATAATAAGACTCAGGCAATTCTCCACTCGCATGACGACAAGAAAATTGAATAAAGATAAAGGCTAAAACAAATAGGAAACCAGTAGTTTTTAATACTTTTGGCATGAAATAAAACTTTAATAGCTAGTTGGAATAAATTTTCTTCAAAGATAGAAGGAAATATTTTGGCGGAAGCTGAAACAGGAAAAATTAATATGCAAAAAATACCCTTTGGCATCAAAAAAGTCGCTTCCATGTGTGTTTTAAAATGCGACCAACAGTTTCTTTTATTGAAAAGAGCAAACGAACCCAACCGAGGTATGTACGTGCCTGTCGGGGGAAAATTAGAGCCACATGAAAATGCCTATAAGGCAGTACTTCGAGAAACTTTAGAAGAAACAGGCATTCAATTACCAAGTGCGACCTTTTGTGGTATACTTACAGAATCTTCACCCGTGAAATATAATTGGATTAGCTATATTTATATTGCAGAAATTCCCTATCAACCTGCCCCTTTTTGTGATGAAGGTATACTCGAATGGATTAAAATAGAAGATCTATTGAATGTACCTACACCACCTACGGATTGGTGGATTTATAAATATATTTTGGACAATAAACCTTTTGCTTTTAGTGCCGAATATGATAAGGAGTTGAAGATGTTGGAGATGAGAGAAGATATTGAGAATGTGAAGATTGCTTGATGGGAAATGGCTGTTGTGATTGTTGAAAGTTAGGCTACTCAGATGCTTAAATCTTAAATCTGTTTGGTCTACTAATGACGGTTTAAATTACCGAAAATATATTTAAGAGCGACTAATCATAAATCATCCCGTCTTTTTGGACGGGATACATCTTAAATCATAAATCCGTCTATAAATAATATTAGATGGATTTAT
>CAYMSC010000068.1:0-19224 GCA_964392805.1 uncultured Saprospiraceae bacterium | reverse complement strand
CAATTAATCACGTCTAAACGTGCCGTAGGGACGCAACATAGGTTTCAAAATCATGTTACGTACCTACGGCACGGCAAAACATCAATTATATCCCTTTTTTCTACCCATGTTTAGTACCTACAGCACTATTTGTAGGGGACAAATCCCAATTGTGCCCATATGTAACTTTTGCTTAATGTTTTGATTGCTTGATTGTTATTGTACGACATTTAGTAATATGTTCGCCAATTTTGAATAATGAATTTTGAATAATGAATATCATTAAAAATAAATGTGTAATTATTTAAATTTAAAACATTTATAAATATTATTTTTTTCACTTTATTATTGATTCAAAATTTATTCATTTAAAATTCAAAATTGGCGATGACATTGATTTAGAGCGTCAGATAAAAAAGCGATATAAATCCGTTAAACCATCTCCATCACTGTCTTGATCGTCATCGTCGTCGTCGTCATCATTATTGCTATTGTTGCTATTGTTGTTATTGCTATTATTGTTATTATTATTGTTAGCTTAATTACAAGGGCCACAAGTACCGCCTAATGATTTGTAAACAACCCAGTCTCTAGCATAAATTTCTAAATTAAACTTGAAAGGAACACTCGTTCCAAATGGTCGATGACAAATGACCATTCTACCTTTGTTATTAACCGTACAGCCATCACAAACCCCATTTCCTGATTCTGGGACACAAGCATCTGAATCATTTGAATCATATTTAGGGTCATTAGCAGGCACATTTGTATAAAACCCATCGTGGTCGTTATCCGTTCCGATACATGCAGCGGCATCATCATCTGGATCGCACGGGTTTAATGGGGCAGAATTTCCACGTTCAGCTATATCAGAAAGTCCATCATTATCGGTATCACTTTCGGGATTAAATTTATCTGCATCTTGTAAATCAACCACTCCATCGTCATCGTCGTCCCAATCAAAAAGGTTAATCCAACCATCGCCGTCAAAGTCACACTCTAGTCCAATGGCAAAGGGGCTACAATTGTACCTAGGATTACTTTCATCTCCATTAACCGTACCGTCTCTATTCGCATCTTCTTCGCCATCTAATAAGCCGTCTCCATCCGTATCGGCATTATTGGGGTCTGTATCTATACCTTCGTTATAAATCCCATCGCCACCTGTTTCGATATGGTCATAAATACCGTCTCCATCCGTATCTGTAATACTAGCCCCTGTCTCACTACTTCCACTTTGACCATCCTCCCCACAAAGGTCAACCATTAATTCAAGTTCTAAGAAAGGTCGCTTATTTTCTTCGGGATACTCTCCAGAAGTAAATTTTATCAATCCAGTATTAGAACTGAGACTAGCTCTAAGTAGTAGGCCATAGTTTTCAGAAGGATTTGCAATCCAATCTTCAATCAAGTTATTCGGTAAATCTATCTCTAGCCAACCCTTTTCAATAACTTCTTTGCTTCCATAAATAGTAGGATAAAAATCACCACCTACCTTAGACCAACTAGTATTATTTTTTCGATATTGCCAATTCGGTACACCGTTAGCGTTTTTCTTCGTTCCTTCGTCCCATGATTTAGCTGTTTTATATGCTTCTACAATCACTCCATCCGTCTGCATATCAGTAACATACAATTTAAGTTTTGCGCTTTGCAAAATAGTTGCATTCACATTACTAACATCAAATTGAATTAAGATATGTCTACCGTCGAGATGGTTTACATTATTACCAATGCTTTCCTCTAGCTCTAATTTATTATTTAAACCATAGTTTTTGTTCTTCTCTTTTTCATGTAAATAAGTGTCCTTATTGGGAGGAAATGCACTGAAGAAAGTAGTAGAAGTACCCACAGAAGGCACACACTCATTATCGTCTTCGAGGTCAAACAGCGTATGTCCAGCAGGATAATTACCAAAGAAACCATCATTGTCTCTATCAATTCCAACACATAGTCCGTCTACCACTGCTGGGTCACAAGCATTTAATGGGTCAGAAATACCTTTTTCCGCTAAATCCGATACTCCGTCTAAATCTGTATCACTCTCAGGATCAAACATGTCGGCATCTTTATCATCAGTTACTCCGTCGCCGTCATCATCTAAATCTGCTTGATTACTTATTCCATCCTTATCAAAATCACAAATATTAATCGTATCTATGGGGCTACAGAAAATCAGTGGATTACTCTCTCCTTCTTCTATAATTCCATTTCCATTACTATCCTCTTCTCCGTCCATAAGACCATCTGCGTCTGTATCTGGGTTTAAAGGATTCATATCTACCTCAGCATTGTATACTCCATCTCCACCTGTTTCTATAATATCGGAAACACCATCATTATCACTATCAGAATCAGGATTTTGTGGGTCACTATCTTGGGGTTCATTCACACCATCTCCGTCTTCATCATAGTTACATGGCCCACATATATCACCATGATCTTTATGTGCGATATAAGACTTTAGGAGAACTTTCTCCGTTCTTCGATTTGCATAATTATCATCTGGAATATGACAAATAGCTACTTTTCCATCTCCATCCATATCTAAACAATCACAATTTTGATTATTGGTATTAGGAAAACAAGCTTCATTGTCTAACTCATCAAAATGAGCGTTATTTGTAGGATAGTTTCCAAAGAAACCGTCGCCATCTTCATCTAAAGGTATACATGCATCAGCCGAAGGATTAGGGTCACAAGCATTTAAAGGGTTGGTGTTTTCTGATGTTTCTGTAAAGTCACTAATTCCATCACCATCAGAATCACTATCTTTATCAAAAATAGCTACATCTAAAGAATCAATCACTCCATCATTATCTTTGTCAGTATCAATACTATTCACTAATCCATCTCCATCAAAGTCACATACAGCTAATGTATAATCAACAGCACATTCGTCCGTTTCTATCCACTCAGGTTCTATAATAATAGAATCTGATTCAACGCCTGTTTCTACTACAAAGTTGGAAATACTTGTTCCATTTTCAGGGTGTATTAAAACGGTATGGTATAGTAAAGGAGAACGGTCATTGCCCGGTCCTTGGTAAATAATATCTCCATCCATATTAAAATCACGTTGGGTATAGCCTGTACTAATATAGTTCGTCAAAAATCGTTGATTCTCTTCATCCTGTAAAATGTGCATGAACATAAAGAAAATATCATTATGTGGCCCTTGAAAGATAATCTTAGAATCCGCATTTATATCACCAGACCATAAGGCTCTTTTACCACTAAATTCAATACCAGATACATCCCCCATAACAGGTGTAAAGGAGTTTGTAAAATCCACAAAAGGAACAATTGCAGGGCCCATACTCATAGGATACAAACTATACATCGCTAAGTGATTCCGATGTTTAATAGAAACAAAGTAATTGCCTGAAGGGACATTTTCAAAAATCAAGACACTATCTCCTTCTGTATTAATCACCTCACCTGTTCTTCGGATTAAGGCAGATTGCGTAGAAATTACTTCACTTGGATTGTCTCCACCTCTCAACTCAATCATGACCCAATCCACTACCGCATCCTCTCCTTCTACATCCAATATATCTTGGTCAACAATTTCTCTACCTCCTGTTCCAAAATGTCGGTAATTCTCTAAGTCTGTATAAGGTTCCATTAATGGAATTAAGCCACGTCTTCTCAAATCATCTCTCATCAAACCTATATCACCACTAATAGCCGCCCCTTGTAAAAAGGCATTCACTCTGACCGCAACACCAGAACAAGTAACTAATTGATTTAATGCGGTTTTATTGCCACATTCGTCAATAGCAGAATAGCTTCGATTAACAAATTTAGCTGATCCGTCGTAACTAATCGTTTCCTCAAATTCAATGGATACATTATTATCACAATTATCAATGGCAACAATATCTACGCCAAGGGTTAAACTATCATCTTCATTGATACAGGCTGGAGAAATATCTAAAGGTAAACTTCCCTCAATAATCATCAAGCTTACCTTTCCATTTCCGTAAGTATTGTCCTGATTATTTTGATAATCCCATCCAGTTAATTCTAATTCAAAAGAATTATTGCTAACCGTTCTTGCAATAATATGTCCGACAACATTAGGTGTACCGTCTGTATATTTAGCAATTACTACTGGGTTATAATAGTAGTTATTAGTGTTAACCACGATCACTTCTGTATTCATCTCAACCGTACCCACTTCTCCAATAACTTCTCCTTTATTATTTTTAATGAACGCTGATTGGTCAACTGCTACATAAGCAACTGATTCAGCAGTATGTGCTGTTTCTTCATCTTTGGATATTTCTTCTTCTAAGCTTATTCGAACTTGATTTGTTGTCAGGTTTTCGTGATAAACAGTAGCGGGGTCACTTTCAAAAACAGAACCAATAGCACTAAAGAATGCAGGCATATCTGTAAAAGCATCATTAAAATTAAGAGAACTTAAAGCATCTGATACAGCCACTTTACCTACTTCTAAATGGTAATCTGAATTAACAACCCCTTCTTCCATTGCAATCCAAGCAACATTTTCTCCAAGATGGAAACCATCATTACTTTCTTCTTCTTGCAACTTCATCTCAAACTGAGCGATGGAGGTGTTTCTCATTCTAACAATCGTTGTAGAACTATCTTTTCCTGTAGTCATCTGTGTTAAAATAACAGGCCTAGAAGGAAAATCAATAGGAAATTGAATCGTTTTCCAACGACTCGTTACATTTTTCATCACACCAGCTACCATTTTTTTACCATTCGGAAGCGTATAAACTCGATAAATATTGGGCGCAGTAATATCTTGAATTTCAATGACCTGTTGGTCAGAAAATTGATTTCCACAAATATCTGTTGCCGTCCAAGTCCTAGTTAATGTATAATCATATAAGGAACAGCCATCTTCTCCTTGCGTACTTACCTCTGCTTTATCAATAGAAATAGAAGGACAGTTGTCAAAAGCTGATACCAAAGGTGCTAATGGAATTTCTTCATCACAATTAATGGTCAAATCAGCAGGCACATTTCTAAGTTCAGGCTTCTGGTCATCTTCAAAACTCAAAGTAACATTCGCCGTTGCACAACAACCTGTACTTTGGTCACACACCCGATAAAAGAATTGGTCAACCGCACACTCAAAGACATTTGGAATATATTCAAAAGTACCATTTGTTGACATCGTTACTGTACCTTTAGTAGGGTTGCTTTCCAAAGTGTAAATAGCATCTCCCGTATTTATATCATTAAAAGCCACATTACCTTCTAGTCTAAATCCTGGACAAGCATTATCAATCAAGTCTGCGGCAGCAATCAAATTGCTTGGCTCCACCAAATTAACCAAGCTATAAGCATTAGGACATTCTACATCACAATAACTTAAAACAATATTATAAATACCTGCAGATAAATCGGTAAAAGTCAGTTGACCATCGGGTTGGAAGGTATCTCCTCCATCTAAACTCACACTTAAACATAAGTCTCTTTCTCCTAAAGCTATGATTTCAATGACACCACCTGCACCACCACATACAACAGGATTGGTCGATTGAATATCTATATCAGTAACTACGGGATTGATACTAAAATCCACCGTATCTTGATTCGTACATATACCATTATCTACCTCTAAAATAACTTGATTATTGATAGCCGTATCAGCCAGTGATAGAAAACCTACAATATGTGGTCCAATTCCTGTTGCTTCTGTTGGTGTAGCATTTTCTCCAAAATACCAAAAGTACTCGGCATCAAGTCCAGCATCGGCTGCTTTGAATTCATAAGCAGCAGCACCACATAAAGTCCCATCAAGTCCAGCAGAAACATCGATTATCTCTGCAGTTACCGCTTCATAAATGGTTTTAGTTATTTCATTGGAGGTCAACCATTGAGTAGAACATTTCCCTCTAATTCCGTTTCGTCTAAACTTCGTCGTAATGCTTAATGCAGGAGGCGTGTATTCATTTGCAGTTGCTCCCACAATGTCGGTCCATATAGTTTCACCTGCTGGCAATTGCTGCCATTGGTAATAAATAGGACCGCCTTCTCCGCCAGAACCGTCCGAAACAGAAGTAATCGTTGAGGGATTAAAATGAGGCAAACAACCCGATTCATCGCCTAAAATACTACCCGATTCTACTAATGGTTGGCATCTTTCCGATACTAGTGTTCCATTAAATTCGGAAGTGTGTTCAAAATTAGTACAAGTACCATCTGTACACTTAGTGGCAGTAAGGGTAATAAAGATACCAACAGGCGTAGCTACTTCTGGTGTAAAAACTCCATAAAATTTTTCTGTCCCATTCCCTTCGTGGCTAATATTCGTATGTCCAATAAAGATAGCACCTTCTCCGTGACCACTTGGGTCACTATTTGTATTATTAAAAAATTCGATTCTATACTCACCTGTGGGTACATCTAAATCAAAGTCATAATATAAATCTCCGTCAATAATGGCCGCACCCGCTAATTCTGGAAAGTTTAATAATCCATTGGCATCATTATCATCGTTTTCCGTAACATCATCAACCGTTGTGGTAGATAAATCAATACCTAATCCGTCATTACTAGTAATGTTATTTCCTAAAATCGAATTTTGATTACTATTCATACCTAAAACAGCAATTCCTGCACTCGTATTAAAGGCAATTAAGTTGGCATCTTCTCTGTTAATGCCACCAATCATATTGCTAACACCATTTTCAATGCTTATACCCAATCCATTTGGTTTGGCTGTAGCTGCATCTACTCCTACGCCTATAAAATTCCCGACAATCTCATTATGATCACTTTTTATGCGAATACCAGCAGAAGTGTTAGAAGTGGCCGCTCCATTAATCACTAATCCTGCAATCTTATTATTATTAGCCATTGTTTGGAAAATGGCAGTCCCTGCAGGTAATAATTCTCCACTAACTTCAATTTTCAATATTGGCGAATTACCTGCAATAGCTGGAACACTTCCCGATTGCGTATACCCATTAATAAATATGCCTGCTTCCGCTAAATCTTCATAGATTACACTAGGAGGTACAATTTTCCAACTAGTTCCATCATAATTTGCATCCGACTCAGGGATATTAAAACAGATGGTATCTTTACCAGCGAGGGCGTTGGCTTCTTCGATGGCTGCACGTAGCGTACAGTTACAATCTACTGTTTGACATTTACCATCTCCTGGATTTGTGTCTCCTAAATCGCTTGTTGAATTAACGGTAATACATCCTGCAATAATATTGTCTCCCGAAGGATTACAATCTGGGTCATCACAGTCGGTTAAACCATCAAAGTCATCATCCAATCCATTGCCACAAATTTCGTTACAAACATTTACAATGATAGTTATAGAATTAGTTGCCGTACATCCATTTCCATCGGTAACGGTTGCGTTATAAGTAGTAGTAACCGTAGGATTAACGGTATGCACATCGCCATCTGCTAAACCATTATCCCAACTTACTGTATAATTACTATCTCCACCACTTGTATTAGTTGTTAAAGTAGCATTGTCCCCACTACAAATATCGGTTTTATTAGCCCCAACATTTAAGCTAAGATTATTACTACAGTCAGGGTCCTCACAATCTATTAGCCCATCCTCATCATTATCAATATTATCATCGCAAATTTCTGGGTTTTGACATCCAATAACTTCTACTTCCGCCAAACTTAATGCGCCATTCCCTACAAGTTGTATTCTTACATAACGACCTGTGCGGAAAGGAGAAACGACTACCTTCTCGATTGGGTGATTTATAATAAATTCATTCCAAACCGTTGCTTCCGTAGCGGTAATAGTAGGGTCTGAATCTGTAAAAGGTAGGTCTGAAACAAAAACATAAAAATTAGATAGTCTATCTCTACAACAATCATCTGTTCTATTCCAAATTCTAATATTTTTAATTTCTTTTACACTTCCTAAATCTAAATTCCATTGAGGATTTGTGTCACCACCACCAGTATGTGTTACAGAATTATCGTTAAATATACCACTAGTATTTCCATCTACCGCTAAACTAGCACCAGTAGCAGCATTATAATCGGAAGATTGTGTAGCTGGTTTGCCTAATGCCAAATTCGCTAATTCAGTAGTACAAGCACAATCACTATCTGCACTGTCTATATCTCCATCCAAGTCATCATCCATGCCATTATCACAAATTTCCGCACAAGCCTCCACCGTCAATTCGACTTGGTGGGTCGCAGTACAACCATTCCCGTCTGTAACCACCACCACATAAGTCGTGTTAACAGAAGGATTGACCGTATGACTTGCACCATTTGCTAAACCATTGTCCCAACTATACGTATAATTATTATCTCCACCTGTTGCACTAGCCGAAAGTTGTACTTCTCCACCATTACAAATCGTCGAGTTTGTTAATGTTGCTGTAACCGCCAAACCATTGGCACAATCTGGGTCCTCACAATCTGTTAATCCATCAAAATCATCGTCCATTCCATTTCCACAAATCTCTGTACAAACGCCAACAGTAATAGAAATTTGACTAGTAGCTGTACAGCCATTATCATCCGTAACAACTACCGTATAAGTGGTATTAGCAGAAGGGCTAATTGTGTTACTTTCTCCCATAGGTAATTCGTTATCCCATGTAAAAATATAGTTGCCATTTCCACCAGTAGCCGTCGCAGAAAGGACAGTACTTTCGCCTGTACAAATAGTCGTCTTTATTAAGGCAGGCACAACCGCTAAACCATTTGTGCAATCTGGGTCATCACAATCCGTTAATCCATCAAAATCATCATCTATACCATTATCGCAGATTTCATTACAAGTGTTAACTGTAATAGTAATTTGATTAGTTGCAGTACAACCAGCACCATCCGTTACTGCTACATTATAGGTAGTCGTAGCAGTAGGAGTCACATTGTGACTATTCCCATTTTCCAAACCATTGTCCCAACTGAAGGTGTAGTTTCCGTCGCCGCCAACGGCTGATGCGGAAAGAATTGTACTTTCTCCATTACAAACAGTAGGACTAGCTAAAGCAACAGAAATAGCCAAGCCATTATTACAAGCTGGGTCATCACAATCCGTCAGCCCATTTTGGTCATCATCTACATTATTACCACAAATTTCCACTGCACAATCCCAAGGAGATAAATGACTACCAGGGATAATAGTTTGACTATTATTAGAAGGTGTTTGCCAATAAACTTGCAAGTGGTCACCACCTCCACCTTCTTTGTGAAGCGTTTCTACATAGTATTTTTTGCCAGCTTCTAAGAAGATACTAGTAGAAATCTGTTCCGTATATTTTGTAAATTGGCTTACATTTGTCCAGCCACCAACTTGGGCAATTAAAGTTTTGTGCTGAACATTAGCATCTGTACTTAAATATAATTCAGAAGCATCATCAGAAGTAAGCGTAAATATATAATCTCCAGTTTCTGCTGGATGGATAAATCCTCTAACTCTTGTTCCATAATTATCCCCAGTATTAGCAATACCTTGAAAGGAATCATAAAGTCCTTTTTCGCTTGGCAAATCAGGGTAACTATCTGCATCTGTCAAATCATTGATAGAAGAACCTGATAAGTTACGCCAAATTTCATAGGAGATAAATCCGATTTGACAGCTATTACACTCTCCGTCGTTTTCATCAATTCTTCCATCTCCATCATCATCTATCCCATTATCACAAATTTCGTCTACATGACAAGTAAAAGTAACGGCATCTAAATCAAAATCGTCTCCATTACCTGTTAATTCAGAAAATCTTAAATAACGTACATTAGTTTGAGCAGCAATGACTGTATGAACAAAGTCTGTTTTAGAAGCAGTCTGTGGAGTCGTTAGATGAGTTGTCCAATCTGAATTATTCGTAGACTCTTCTAATTTAATATCTGCTACATCAGCATTGGAATAACTGCCTTTTCTTTTCCAAATAATGGTATATTCTGTACCTGCATCTAAAGTTGTTCCTAAATCTAGGGTTAATAAATCTGAAACATTATACAATTTAGCAGCAACCCCGTCCGCAGCTCCAATCGCATTATTAGGGTCAACATTATTTCCATTGGAAGCAACAACCGTCATTGCCGTACCTGAATTTGCACAATCTGGGTCATAGCAATCTACTAATCCATCCCCGTCATCATCTATGCCATTATCGCAGATTTCCGTACAACTATTATCAACCGTTAGCGTAATCTGAGCAGTAGCAGAACAACCATATTCATTGGTCACTACGACGGTGTAGGTAGTCGTTTCTTCTGGGTCAACCAAATGGCTTGCTGCGTTTCCTAAACTATTATTCCAGCTATAATCAAAATTCAACCCACTGCCAGAAACAGCAGCAGTAATTTCTTTAGCATCTCCACAATGTATAATATCACTTCCTAAGTCAACCGTTATCCCACACACATTATCTGCACAATCCGTCAACCCATTATTATCATCATCTATTCCGTTACCACATATTTCTGGTCCATTATCACAATCTAATTGGTAAGTAACCGCATCTATTTCAATATCTCCTGAACCTCTATCGAAGTATAAATATCGAGTAGCGACATTTGCCGTTTTTACAACTTCAGTAATTACATTATTAGCGCCCGTTGCTTGCCCATTTTGTGTAAATCCATTTGGCCTTGATTGCCGGCTATTAGGTAGGTTTGTACCATTAGGTGCTTCAAAAACATCTGTAGTAGCCGAGCCATTTCTACCAGACATATGAATAGTATATTGAGTACCAGCAGGAATCTCAGCGGTTAATGTTACTACTAAATAATCACCATTTGAGCCAACTTCTGTCGTTGAACCATCAGGCTCACCAGTAGCATTAACAACACTCCCATTTCTAGTACTTCCACTTGCTACAGCACCATTCCCATTACATCCTTCTGGGCCTTCGGTGTTTCCTCCAGTAGAACCATTATTCAGACCAAAATCAACATCTAATTTATTAATGTCTTCACTTAACGTAAAGATACCAGAATTATCATTTCCGTTACCATCTAAATCGTGGGTAACTGAATATCCATTAGGGAGGTCAATGCTAATTCGGTATTGACCTACTGCCAGATTTTCAAAAGCATAATGGCCTTGATTATCCGTAGTTGTTACTGCCAATAAGTGATTCGCATTATCGTAAAGCGAAACATCGACATTACTAATCCCTGATTCCCCCGTAGATAGTCCATCGTTATTAGCATCATTCCATACTAAATTCCCAATGCTTGCCGTCGGAATAGCTGAATCACAATAGTTGAGGGCAGCAACAGAAAAAGAGTTAGGTATAATAACTGCTATTTTTCTAACATCCGTAAACTCTAATACAATCTTTTGGTAACTATTATCACCATAGGCGATTACTGCCTTTTCGCCAATTAGATTATCGCTAGCGTCGTAGGCTTTAATCATCCCATTCGTATTTCCATAATCTAAATCTATAATATCGATAGAAGAAATATCAACGTTATTATCAAAATTGAAATAAATCGTCCCACCACTAGCATTATCATCTGGGTTGTTAGAATTTCCGTCTTTAGAAATAATCAATAAATTTCCTAAGGCTTTATTATTTTCTCCAATAGCTCCAGTTTTACCGCCAGTTCCATGACCAGGACCACCAAAATCTTGATGAGGTGTTCCTAAGTCTCTATCATTACCAGAAGGATTGCTAGAATCAAAAATCATTGGCGGCTTAGAAGTACTATTTGTAGAAATATGCACCCCTTGCGATGCCCAAGTTTCATATGGTTTGGTACCTGCGCTAATAGGATTGCCATTAGGGGCTGTATCAAAATTTATATTATTACTAGCATCACAGGCAACTTGTCCAAGATTACAATAGCTAACGCCATCTACTCTGACTTGTCCGCCAATTCTTGTAAATCGAATATATCTAAGTCCACCTGCTGGGGCCGTATAATTAATTGTTTCATAAGTTAGAGGGGCTACGGTGGCATCTAGCGTAGTAGTAGCATCATTAGGATTTCCCCAACGAATATTTCCACTAAATTCTGACGAAGCATTAGTAGAACCTTCTATTTCAACTAAACCCCACCGATTTCCTCTAGTCAATGCTAATTGAACAACTTCCCCTACTGCAATCTCCTGTCCTAAATCTAAAGTCAATATATCTCCTCCTCTCATATCTGCATAAGCTAAATCAGGAAGACCTACTGCATTATTAGGGTTTGTCACTCCTACATTGGATTGACTCAATGCGGTAAGTTCCTCTCCGTCACAAGGGGCCTCTAAATAAGAGCCCGTATTTCCTGTTTTTTTAGCGTAAGCCGATAAACCAGAACTACCCGCAACCGACTGCTGTACGCCATCGTCGCCATCCCCACCCCTATTCTCCATTTCTATGGGATTAGCATGTTTGTAAGCTACCGCTTTTAATTTATAAATATGTTGAGTAAAAAAAGGAAATGATTTAGGTGTGTTGTTTCCCAAAATTTTATTAGATACTGTATTGACTAATAGTATCAAGAAAAGGGAATAAATGATTCTCTGCTCTGACATTTAAATGTAGGTTTGTTAAAAGTGTTATAAGTAATAGTTTATGTGCATATTGTTCTAATCAAAATTGCTAAAGGAGGGTATATTTTTTAGGAAGGGTGAATACTAAAGGAGGTATCCTACTTTTATATTGGCTTTGTTAAATTTTAATAATTTATAATTTGATGTTAATTATCTAACAATCAATCTATTAAGTCATTAAAAAATGGTCATTGGTCTTTAAAAAAGCAGTAACTTAATCTTGTCAAATGATAAAAAATACTAAAGCAATTACTATTGGAGGGGAAATTGGAGGGGAAATCGGAGGAAGGCAATAAACTAAAAGCAAATACCGTGCTAATATTAGAAATATAATTATTTTCTATCAAAAAAATAGGTGAAAATTAAAAAATAAGCGCCTAAGTAACGGCAAAACAATAACTTGAACATCTAGGACGGCTTCTTTTGCTCCTATTTTCACTTTAAAATCGGTCATAGTATCAACAATACTCCCTCTTTTAAAGAAAAACTAGAACCAAAATAAGCTCGTCCAGATGACCAACTTATTATTTCGTCGTTACTAACAAAAAAAATACTAGGAATAGAAGAATACCTAAATTGTAAAAGCCTCATATTTTTGTATGAGCAATCGCTTAAAAAAGGAATAACTACGTGTCGGTAAACAGGTCTCTTTCTAGCCTCGAAACTAATGGTATAGGATTTGCCTGATTCAATGGCTTTATTGACTTGAGCAAGTTGAATGTCCCAATTGTTACCATTTGTAGAACTGATGTCAAAATAGGCCGCATTAGTACCTGATAATTGGCTAGAATTATCAATTGTTAAGGCAGCACTAGCTCCAGATTTTTGATAGAGTTCTCAATCCGTTGTCCCATTATCAAATTCATTATTGGTTAGATCACTGTGTTAGCAGGTGCTATATAAGAGTGCGTATATTCTGTCCAAGTAGTAGTAGTAGTAGTAGTAGTAGTAGTTACATCCAGATGGTGTCCTAAAATATAGTCCCAATTAGCATCAAAAAATTCAATACCAATAAATGGTTCTGTATTTCCTGTTTTTTTAGCATAAGCAGAAATATAATAAACCGTACCAGGGATTCCAGCAATCGCTTGTTGCACACCTCCATCATTCCCTGTCACAATTGCTGCATTAGTACCGTTATAAGCCTCGTTAGTTATACCAGTAGTCGTAGAAGTTCCAACACCCCATCCATCTAAACCCGATTCAAAATCTGGGCTAGTCAATAAGCTACTTGGGCAACTATTAGAATTACAGTACATTAAATCCAATGTAGCATTAAAGACATGATTATGTAATTCTCCTGAGTGCAGGATAAAAGACTTTGCAATCAATTGACCATTACTATTTGAACAAGAGAAATTAGTAGGCTGGTCAATATCCACTAGAGCTTGTTGGAATTTTATCTTTGGGCCTAAAAAAACGTCTTTTCTACCTCCAAAATTAAACGATTTTATTTCCTCCTTTTATCAAGTACTTGAAGAATAAAATTAGAAAAATAGTCCGTATTATCTGGATGGATTAAAGTCGTATTAAATAATAGAGCGGATTGGTCATTATCTGGACCTTGATAAATAACTTTACCATCTAAATTAATATCTCCAGAGGAATAAGTTTCGCTAACAAAATTATCAATAAAATTAGTATTCACAGGGTCCGTTATTACGGAAAAAAATATTGAAAAAATATCATTATCAGGGCCTTGAAAAATCACTACATTATCTTGATTCAAATCTCCCGCCCATAGCTGATACGTTGTCTCATCCATAGCGACACCTGCATTAAGACCAAACGTTTCTTGATTCGTAAAATCAACCATTGGAACGTTATCTTCTGATAGTTCATAAGTGATGCTACTAATCATACAGACATGATTTCTATGCCGAATAGATACGTAATAATTGTTAGCTAAAGCACTTGGAAAAACAATCAACGAATCTCCTTTATTAGAAATAATATCTCCATCTCTTTGCACTAAACCAACCGCAGAAGCCATAACAAAATTCTTGTTTAAAATACTACGCAATTCTAAAAACACCCAATCCACAATCGCATCTGATCCTTCGACTAGCAATAAATCTTCATTGAGTATTTCCTCGCCGCTCGCTCCAATATGCTCAAAGGTAGGCAAGGCAGTATAAGGTTCTACTAATGGAATTAAATTAGCTTTGCGCAAATCATCTCTCATCAGATTATCATTATTTCCAATCATAGCCCCTTGTAAGATTGCTCTTGCTTGCATGGCTATTCCCGGACATGCAATCGTTTGTGTAGCTACTCCTTTGTTGCCGCAAATATCCGTCGCCACCCAATCTCGATGTATGAGTTGTTCTGTCCCAGTAAAGCTAATGCGTTCTTCGTAGTCGACCACTAAAAAATCCCCTGTATTATCCAAAGAGATGAGTTCCTCCGAAAAATTGGGTACATTGCTATTATCGTTACAATAATTTGCAGGTCTTTCTAAAGGCAAACTACCATCAAAAACTAAATACCCTATAGTCTCAGCTCGATGTAGCCCATCTAAATAAGACCATTCTTCTACCCTAACTTCAAAGCTAATAGGTGTCACATTCCGAACCCGCACAGTCGCTGGGTCAAAATCATCAATGGACAAACTATTCGCTATCACCACCGGATTATTATAAGTATTGGACAAATTGATAGTTACCCATTCATTCGTTACTTTTTTTCGCCCTGTTTCGCCAATTATTGCTCCTGCTTGATTGGTTAAATTACCTGCATCATCTATGGCTAAATATCCAACTGTCTCGGTTAAATGTGACAAATTGAGGTCTACTGAATTCTCTTCTTGAATCCGAACTTTCCCATTATTCCAATTCACCCCATTATTTCTAAGCGTAGCAGCATCCGTATCTCTAGTCGTTTGCATATTGGCAAAAAAGAGTGGAATATTATCAAATCTTTCGAAAAAAGAGACGGTTGCCCAACCGTGAGTGACAGGGATAGTATCTGCTTGAAATTGGTAAACTTCTGTTTGCATTCCAGCTTCCATCGCCATCCAAGCTACACTTTCTTGCACATGAACACTATCATCAATTTCCGCTTCTTGCAGTCTTATTTCAAATTGATTTTGTGTCAAATTTCTCATACGAACAGTAGCCGCTGTCGCTTCATTATCAGTTACCAATTGGGTAAAAATAATTGGGTTATCAGAGAAGTTAAAAGGTAAGTTTATTGTTTTCCAATGTTGACTGGTAAATTCCATCACGCCTGCGACCATTTTTTTACCATTCGGCAAGGTATGAACCCTAAAAATATCTGGTGCTGTTGCATCTACTACCTGAATAGTCTGCACATGACTTGTCGCATTTCCACAATGGTCTGTAGCTGTCCATGTTCTAATAAGCTGATAATCATATTCCCCACAACCAGATTTAGCTTGGGTACTTTCTTCGTCGAAATCTAGTTCTACCGCAGGGCAATTATCCACTGCACTAACCATAGCGGCAGCAGGAATAACATCATCTAATCCAATAGTAATATCAATAGGTAAGTCTACAAAAGTGGGTGGTTCATTATCTCCAAAATTTATAGTAACAATTGCCGTAGCACAACACCCCGTATTTCCATCACAAATTTTATAAGAAAATTGGTCTACACCACAAGCCGCAACAATTGGTGTATAGGTATAAATCCCATCGGCTTCCATCGTTACTCTGCCATAGGTACCGTCCGCAGCTAAAGAAAAAACAGGATTGTTTCCTAATACATCATTAGCCGCCACATTTCCTTTGAATAAAACACCCGGACAAAAACCACTTATCGTATCATTCTCAGCTTGAATTGCCGCAGGATCAGATAAAGTAATCAAACCCGCATTAATTGGGCAACCGTCCGTACAATATTTTAAATACAAGTCATAGCCCCCTACTCCTAAATCCGTAACAGTCAATTGATTATCAGACAAATAAGTCGTTCCTCCATCAATACTCATGGCAATACAAGCATCTAATGCGCCCGCTGCAACAATAGAAATAGACCCGTCAGTACCTCCACAGCTACTCGGCTGTGTGGCACTGACGTTAATAGTCTCTAATATTGGGTGAATACTGTAGTTAATAGTGGCTGTCTGAATGCAGCCCTCTTGTTCGACTTGTAATTCTATAGTGGTGTTATTAATAGTTTCTTCTATGGGAACTAAAAAAGAAACCGTGTGTTCTCCTTTTCCTATAATTGTATCCCTACTGGCAAATTCGCCAAAGCTCCAAGTATATTTACTACCTATCCCTGCATCTTGTGCTTCAAAAAGATAGGGGCTATTGGAGCATAAATTACTTCCTGCTGGTCGAGTAAAAATTTCTGCAACGGGAAGGGGTTTAATTCTTTTTTTAACCACATTTGAAGGCAACCAATTATTACATAAATGCTTTTTAGTCAATCTTCGATATTCGGTCGTTTGGGTAATCATCGTTGGGTCATACATCAACCATTCTGCTCCTACAATATCTGACCAATCTCCATTTTCATCTGTTCGCTTTTGCCACTGATAAAAAATAGTTTCTCGACTATCTATAAGCGGCGTGTTGCTACTTTCAATAATTGTAGGGTCAAAAGAGACACAAGCTGCCTCGTCGCCAGCAATTTGTCCAGCAGTTAAATAATTCCCACAATCTGGGTCATCACAATCTACCAATCCGTCTCCGTCGTCGTCTATATTATTATCGCAAATTTCAGCAACAGGTAATGCTACCGATTCACTAAATTCAGAAGTTGCACCAAATGCCAAAGCAGGTACTACCTCTGTAAAAGCAGGTAATTTAATAACCGAAGTCGTAGCGGCAATATGGTAATCGCTGGTAACTGTTTCAGGTAAATTTAAGGTCACTTCTTCGTTGGAGACATCTCCTACTACCTCTAAATAGCCTAAATAAATTTCTCCACCTCGGTCCGTTGCGGAGCTATTCGCAAAAAATTCTATTCGGTAGCCTCGTTGGTCCTCAAAATTATCATTGATGTCTAAATCAACCGATACCGTAGCGGTAACTAGAGTATAATTTGTAACCGAAAGACTTGGGTAGTTTAATAATTGCTGAGGACCATTATCCAAATCACCAAGGTCGTTAGGCGAGATACCGTCCACATTTGTAGTCGTTGTGCTTAGGTCTATCCCAACACTCCCATGATTATAAATGCTATTTTGAATAAGAGCATTTTCATCGGCATCTAAACCTATTAGAATACCAATCAGATTATCATGAATGCTATTTTGATAAATAAAATTAGTCTCATTCTTTCTTGCTCCCTCAATCGCTTCGTCTAGCAAACTCAATCCTATGGTTAAATGACCATAAAGCTCATTTTGTATAAATTGGGTTTTAGTGGTTTCTATAAATCGCCAACCTGTTTGGCTATTAGCAATCGTATTTTGTTGGATAAATAAGGCTTCGCCCCTTTTGACTTGACCGCCATAATTCCCGATAACCGAACTACTAAAATCAACTGTATTAACGCCAATAAGATTATTTTGTAAAGTATCTTCAATAGATTCGATAAGGTCAAATCCGCTATCAAAAAAACTAATATTATTAAAAGTAAATTTATTCTTGCGCCCGCCGCTACTAAAAATAGCTTTCCCCAATCCTCCATTCAAATCATTATCTCCTTTCAAACCAATTCCAAAATAATTATGGCTAATATGAACGCCTTCTGTATTATTTAATAAAATAGCTTGATGTTCAATATCTATTCCTCCGATTAAATTAATTTCTCCTTCATCCGTCACGCCATCTTGATTACTCCCAATAATAATAGGTCGGTCAGTCTCACTAACTTTAATCAAATCCCTTTTCATTGGATTGGTCATCAATGCCGTTGGGTCAATCCCAATATAATTACCGCAAAGCCAAACTTTGCCTTTCGTTCCTCCATTAATGAGCAAAACTTCTTGACTAGCATTCAGACTCAGTCCTCTGATAACCACTGAATTATCAACTGCTTGTGCTTCATTAATAATAAAAATAGGGAAATCCCCTATTGCTACTATTTCAACTCGTATAACCGTATTGAGTGTCCCGCCAAATTCCTTATCATTCATTTGCGATTGGCGCAAATCATACCCATCTATCATCACATTATCCGCTAAGGGTGGCAAAGTCGAATTGATAGGAAACTGGAACCAACTTATAGGAAAATCGGCATCGCTATCATTAATATTTGAACCGTCAATTGCCGTTGTTCTCACTTTATTAGCAACTGTTACCTGATTGGGTATATTATCCTCTTGATAATAAAAATGATTGGCATCATAGTTTGGTAATCTAAAGCCAATTATGTAAAAAGTATCGCTACTAAGTGTTGATTGAGTAGCTGCAATTGCTTCTCGAAGTGAAATAGCTCCGTCGGGTCCAATATTCGTTATTAAATTTTCAACTGAACTAACATCTCCATCCAATATATCTGCCGTCGTCGTTACCGTGATGGTTTTACACAAAGGGTCGGCTACGTCAATTAACCCATCCGCATTATCGTCTACTCCATTATAGCATAACTCACTAGTCAAAGCAAACGTATTTGCTTTGAGCAGCGTGCCTGCAAAAAAAAGTAAAAAAAATAAAATTGTCTTATGTGATATAGTCCTCATTTTTTGAGTGTAGTCTAGCTTTAAAGCATATAAGTCTATTTTACACGGTATGTGGTATGATTGTCAAAGAGGCTCTAATAATTTCACCCAAAATGGGTAACCATTTCAATCAATCAATCAATCAATCAATCAATCAATCAATCAATCAATCAATCAATCA
>CAYMSC010000067.1:12579-19235 GCA_964392805.1 uncultured Saprospiraceae bacterium | reverse complement strand
TTTCTTTTAATAAAAGTTGAACGGCATGTTCTATATCGGCAAGCGACCAAGTTTTTTCGGCTTTTGACGGCAGTATTTTTTCGGCAATTATTTTACAAAGTCGGGTCACTAAAAAAGGATAGCCCGCAGTAAAATAATACAACTTATCGGCGATGACGGAGCTATCCATCTTTACGTTTTCCGCTAGGGCATATTCCTGTAACATGGGGCGGATTTCGGCAGGATTAAATTCCATACGAACTTCAAAATCAGTAGCAATATTCCAAGGGCTATTATATTGGCTCGAATCGTTTGGATTAATTTTATATTTTAAGGATTTAATATCATGGACACCTGCTAAAACAATACTATGGAAAGTAGCATGTTGTCGGCTAAAACGGGCTAAAAATTTTGTTCTCAACATGCCTAAAAAACTTAAAAAAGGGTCAAAATTACTACTCGCATCTACTTCGTCAATAAGAAGGACTATTTTTTTAGGTAAATGATTCATCAGAGCTGAAATTGCATCCGAAAGCGTCTCCATATCTTTGACAGTCAATTCAATTTTTGCAAGAAATGTAGAAATATTGGGCAATGTAAATTTAAAATACCTTTTTAACTGTCCAAAAAACATCTGCGCAAAAGCCTTATCTGATTGATGCCATTGTTCATCAATACCTTGAAAATTTAGCGTTATAGGTAAATAAGTCTCCTTTTCATTTAAAGCATCCGCGATTAAATGCAACATGGTTGTTTTACCATATTGTCTAGGTCGATTGATAACAAAATATTCGCCTCTCTCTACCATTTCTAGCACCCTTTTCTTTTTCTCCGTGATATCCATCATATAATGTAAGTGTGGATAACAAGTCCCCGTTACATTAAAGTTCTTTTTCATATTAAGATAATTGATTGTTTAAGCCTCTTTTCATTGGGAAAAATACTCCTTTTTTACCACTTCTCAAAAACCGTCTCCTTCCCCATCAAAATATATTTCCAAAAACGCCAAATATCAAAAAATAGAAAAAAGCGCAATCGTCGCTGAATCGTCCAACTACTCAAAGGCTGCTGAATTTTAAAAAACGCAGCTCTTTCCTCTCGAATCCTCCCCCACTCTGTTGTAAAAATCCGATAATAACTATGAAAAAGAATTTTTAGAAATTTTGGTCGCCAGAAAACTAGATTAATAATTAATAAAGCAAAAAATTTAAAAATTAGAAAAGGTAGGTTGAGTAAGATAATAGCGGTAGGCATGAGCTTAAAAAAGGAATAGTAAATATTCATCTGAATTTGCAAGACATATTCATAATTCCAGATTTTAGCGACGGATTGGCTGACTTTGTGATAAATGATAGCCTTGGGGGCATAACTTGTTTTATATCCTAAAATATTAGCCCTAACCCCTATTTCAGCATCTTCGTAGCCTGTGGAAAAATATTCATCTAAGATGCCAATTTTTCGAAGCATATCTGCATCGTATAAAGCCGCCCCTGCACATGCACCTAAGTTGTCAAAAGGTTGGTTATAGTCCTCGATGGGTTCCTTATTGCCAATCGGGATAATCTCTCCTGTATTAAGCATTTGATGCCCTGCATTATCCATTATACTACGGTCAAAATAGTTAATCATTTTGCTGGCAATGACATGCGCTTTTTGTTCGACCGCTGCTTTTAATAATTCGGCTATAAAATTTTCCTCTTGAATCGTGTCATTATTTAAAAGAATGACATATTTGTACCCTTCATTAGGTAAGATATAGTTTCTAAGGATTTCGTTATTTCCTTTAGTGAAGCCTAGATTTTCTTTATTAAAGATAAGCTGAATTTTTTCGTTTTTTCCAAAGGTTTCTTTTAAGATTTCGGCATCTTTTCCTTTGGAACCATTGTCTACTAGATAAACTTGGTAGTTTTGGTGAGTTTGTTGTGCTAGGGAATCTAAGCACTCTAGGGTGTCTTCTAGGCCGTTCCAGTTTAATACGATTATTGGAATTTTTAAATTTTCAATTTTCAATTTATAATTTTCAATTTTCAAATCTAGACAAATACTTAATCCGCTTGCATCAATTCTTGATACTGATTAACAATTTCTTCGGGCTTGCCAATCGCAATCGGCACCCCTCGGTCCAATAAAAGTACTCGGTCACAAAGGTCGATAATACTATCCAAACTATGGCTTACATGAACAATGGTTCGACCTTTAATGATTCTATTGCGAAATACTTCTTCGGAACGTTCTTTAAATTTTAAATCTCCTACGCCTACAAAAAATTCATCCATTAGAAAAATATCGGCTTCGGCATGGGTCGCTATGGCAAATTTTAATTTACTGAGCATCCCACTAGAATAGGTTTTTACGGGTACATCCACGAAGTTTTCAATTTCTGCAAAACGGACAATCTCATGAAATACTCGACCTATTTTTTTAAAGGTTAAGCCTAGAATAGAGCCATTCAGATAGATATTATCTCTTGCAGTTAGGTTGGGTTCAAAATCCATTCCTTGTGCCAATCTTAATACCTTGCCTTTTGTCTCTAATATGCTTCCTTTGTCTGGACGCATAGCCCCTATTAATAGATGTAATAGGGTTGATTTTCCACTTCCATTCCTGCCTATAATACCAAAAAATTCTCCTTTTTTAATCTCTAGATTTAGATTTTGTAAGGCTTTGACTTTTTTCATTGGCAGTCTTTTCCCCATTAACGTTCGCATCACTTTGCTACGAATCGTGAGGGTCGACTTTTCTCTGACGTAAAAAGTCTTGTTTAGATTTTTGATATTAATGACGGTCTCTGCCATTCGTTTTTATGCTGATTTTTTTGTTTGATAGCGCTTCCAACCTCTATGAGCTATCCATTACCCACAAAATAATTTTAATAGAAGACAGCATTTTATTTTATATCACACAAATAGTGCCTTTAGGTCCGAAACATGGGTAACTAAACAGTAGTTATATAAAGTCATTTTTTCGTGCCGCAGGTACGCAACATCGGTTACAATGACCTGTTACGTACCTACGGCACGAAAAAATAGGGATTTGTTTAATTTATATCCTACCCCTACCCATGTTGAGTCCTTAACAAGACTAGGGATTAAATAGTATATCATCCGATAACCACATCTTCTTTCTCTTTTTATGCTAATTTTTTGTTTGATAGAGCTTAGGGTATGCAAAAATTATTTCCATAGCTACCCCTTAGGAATGAATTAAAATTAAAATGACAATTAAAATTAAAAACACTACTGACAATCAATAAGTTACAATTTTAAAATGTAAAGTTATTTTTGAACCGTTCCTTACACATTTTCTAAAAACTTAAAACCAAATCTTTTAAATACAAATATACCTACACTTAGAATCAAAATGCCTATTGCCATATTGATACTTAATAATTGCCAATCTGGAGGGGTGTTGTTCATCACGACCAATCTAATATTCATGATGATGCCCACAAAAGGATTGGCATAGAGCATCGGCGGAAATACCTCTGCATAAATGGCCCCATCAAATAATACTCCTGAGCCCCAAAATCCAATCAATAAAAGAGTTGCCCATAAGTGAACTATATCTCGAAGGTAGATTTTTAAGGTGGCTAAAATTAAACATGTGCCTGTTGCTAGTATAAATAAATTGAACAACAAAATGGGTAGAACCCAAATATTCCAACCCAATGGCAATCCAGTGATTAGGCAAAGTAAAAAGAAGACGATAATATTAAATAGCAGCCCGATGAATACACTAAGCGTATAAGAATAAAATAAATCCAAATGATTGAATTGAATATTCTCTATCAAAAATCTTTTGAGGTCGAGCAAGTGCATGCCTCTTGTTGTACATTCCGCAAAAGCCATCCAAATAATCAAGCCACAAAAAAGAAAAAGCGCAAAATGCTCTTCGGGCGTTTTATAAATATATTTAAACACTAAATAATAAATCCCCATCTGAAACAGCGGATTCAGTAATGCCCAAACTAAACCCAATCTATCGTTATAGTATCGTTTCTTGAACTCTACTTGCGCTAACTTCCATATCCGCTCTAGGCGGTTATTTTCGGGTAGCCATTCGAAGAATTGTTCTTTGAGTTCGGTTATCATGTTAGATACTGAATCTTTTTGTTATTGGATGTTAGCTATTATTGATACTCAATGCTTGGGGCTTTTGTTGCTTGATGATAGCGGTAGATGAATACAAAGTCAAAAGTAGACTTATTTGGAGTGGTTTGGTGTGTTTTTATTTGAACCACAAAAGGAACAAAGAACACAAAAGAATTATTTAATTTTAGTTTTCTCTATCGCCCAATTATACAATTTTTCATCCCAATAATTCGCCGATTTAATCTCTTCAATAATAGCTACTGAAATAGATTGTGATTTTTTATTTTGATTCAAAATTGGGAAAACAGCCTTACTTTTCAACCAATTCGGTAATTTTCGTTTTAGTCGTTTGATAGCATTATCCATATCTTCCAAAATACCAAAATCGGCATAATAATTTTGTAAATTATACTTAGCGGTTTGGTATAAATTTTCATCAACGGTTGTTCCAACTACGCTATTGGTCAAATAAATAATTTGCAGATTGGCTAGTTTTTGAATTAATTGACTGCGTTTTTCTTTAGGTAAATCTTCTAATTTTATTCCTTTACAATCGGCTAATCCTTGTTGGTAATAGAAAAAATTATAGTGAGAAATAAAACGACTCACTGGTTCTCGCAGCAAGGTATAGTAAAAAGGGATTTCTAAATGAATGCCCATTTTAGTATGTTCCTCAAATTTGGAATGATTGGCTAGTATTTTTATGGGTTGTTGGCGAAGTTGATGCTGTTCTTCCGCATTTAATTGTTCTAAATTTTTGGCATTAGGTAAGCCATTAAATCCCGGTATAAAAATTTCTTGCGCCCCTACTCCATTGGCCAAAGCTGCTTGGTTGATAAATTGTCGGAAGCTCGTTCCGCCACACTTGGGAATATGGGTAAAAATGAAAGCCTTATAAGTTTTTAGTGATGAGTGGTCAGTGGTGAGCGGTGAATTACTCCATTGAATGCCATTATTTTTGCCCTTGTGCTTTTGGATAAATTTAGCCCGGTTGACGGTTTGATAGCGTTTGAAACCTGTATTGGTGTCTTGACCTGCCGTGGCGCCTTCTTCGTGATAAATTTGGCTATGAGGGGTGACGATGGTTTGGAGTTTATTTTCTGCTGCGGTATAACAATAATCACTATCCTCATAATAACATGGATGAAATTGCTCGTCGAAAACGCCTATTTTTTCAATAGTACTTCGTTTGATATACATGGCACATCCTGAGACATAACCTACCAAATTGGGGGTCTGATAAGCCGCTTTTTCAGGGTCATCCCCTTTACCTATATTCTGTCCATGTCCTTGTTCGTATAAAATAGCCCCAAACTCTTGCAAACGTCCATCGGGATATAAAACTTTACTTCCAGCTATTCCAATAGATTTATTGGCGTAAGCCGCTCGATGTAATTCTATTAACCAATTGGGTTTGACTTGGGTATCATTATTTAATAAAATGACCTCATTCGTTGGAAATAGCTTCATCATTTTATTATTTGGTAAAACGAATACCTCATTTGTTTTGGAAAAAATAGGAAGGACTCGCTTATTTTCAACCGCCAATTTTTTTAAATAGTCAATCGTTCCGTCCGTACAAGCATTGGAGTAAACTAAAATTTTATAGTTAGGATAATTTGTGTTTTCAAAAATAGAAGTCACACATTTTTTTAATAATGCCAATCCATTCCAAGTAACAATACAGATAGATATTACTGGATAAAAAGCTTGTAGTAGATTTTTTTTGACCGCCTGTTCCCCTACCAACTCCGCTAATTTAGTGGCTGCCTTTTCAGTCATTTGCTCAAAATCATAGTCTCGTTTTAAAGCTTTTATAATCACGGCTGCCATCTCTGAAGGTTCTGCGATTAATCCTTCCGTTTCGTGTAGTAAGTCAATTCCTTCATTGCCGATAGCGGTTGTAACGACAGGCGTACGAAAAGCAATCGCTTCACAAATTTTGCCTTTAATCCCTGCTCCCGCTAATAAAGGGGCAACTACTAAAAAAGCGTCTTTATATAAATTAGCTAAGTCTTTCTCTTCAATAAACCCTTTGTAAATGACTCCAGATAATTGTCCTAATTCGATGATTTCTTTAGGAGCGTTTGCGCCTGCAATAATCAATTGCGCATTGGGAAAAATTGCTTTAATTTTTGGAAAAATAGTTTCTGCCAATATTTTTACCGCAGAGATATTTGGTTCATGTTTATAACTGCCAAAAAATAAAAGGGCCTTTTTTCCATTATCAGTATAGGTGCTAATTTCAGGCTGATGCACATTGGAAATAATATCAACTTTAGCCGTCGGTATCACTTCTATAATCTCTTTTTTATCCACTTCGGTTACTGCCCATACCCTATCTGCCTGTTCGTAAACCGCTATTTCTCTGGCTTTATTAAGTGCTACTTTTTCTTCGGTATATCCATCAATAATGCCAATAGAACGTGTTTCTCTGAGCCAATGCACATCTACCGTATCGAGTATCAGTTGAGCATTCGGATAGTAAGCTGCCAAGTTTTTTGCTTCTGAGAAAATGGGGTAAGTTGCACAAATAATTGCTTTCAAAAAAGGGATACCTTCCCTTACCTCTTGGTAATTAATGGT
>CAYMSC010000067.1:0-12479 GCA_964392805.1 uncultured Saprospiraceae bacterium | reverse complement strand
AAATAATTGCTTTCAAAAAAGGGATACCTTCCCTTACCTCTTGGTAATTAATGGTTGGTAAAACACGAATGCCTAATCCAGTTAAATGGTCGATATATTTTGGTGCTTGTTCGCTCAAACTGTAAGCAAACACTTCAAAATCTTGTGCCAATAAAGCTAAATATCGAGTCGCTCGTTTACCACCGCTAGAAGTATCAAAATCTGGTAGATTGGCAGAAAAATACAAGATGCTTCCCCCCTTTTTTTGTGGCGGCAGTTCAGTAATGGGCTTTTTTAATACGGTTCTAATTTGGGCCAATAAAGTATGCGATTTGGTTTGTTCCTTTTCGCTATCGCTCCATTGGTTGGCGGTTGTATTTTTATTTAATAGTTTCTTTTTTAGATTACTTAAAATGAGTGTTGGTGGCTCATTTAATAATGCCTTACGAAGGGTATTAAAATTATCGAGGTTGATGTTCTTTAAAAAAGTTACAGGGCTACTCATGCCTGTTTTCACAAAAGAAATCCAGAAATTAGATTTATTTTTTTTAGGACTACGGTTTCCATTGGAAGAAAAACTCTCTTTAGTTTGAGCTGTCTTCTGTTGATTGTTCCGATAAAAGTCAACGGCTTCTTGGTGGAGTTCGGGGATATTAGATTTCGCCCAGTTTCCTATTTTTTGATAAGTCAAATCAACAATTAATCGCTGCCCTTCTGGACCATTCAGCAATGGATAAAATTCCAAATATCCCTCTTTACTAAAAACAAATTTCTGCTGAAAATTAATTAAAGCATTGGTCTGTAATTCATCAATAATTAGTTGCTGCCCGTCCGCTGTTTCCCAGTATAGCTTATTTAAAATTAAGGCAACCAATTGATTGGCGAAAGTTAATCGAAATCGAATAGGTGTTGCTTCAATATCATCAGGCAACTCAAAGGAGAGTTGTGTTGTATCTAATTGAATAGTCTGTTTGATAGGTGCATACTGGGTAAACCCATTACCATAATCTACCGCCAAAGTAGCCATCAATTTCTCTAAATGAATCCATTCCTTAACTGCATCAGATTGGAAAAGTGTCTTCAATTTAGTTAAGGCTACGGCTTCCTTATCTTTTTCCGTTAGTTGAAGTAATGTAGTATAACTGGTGGTCAATAACTGTTCCTGAATAGGTTGGTTGATATGATGATGTCGAAGTCCTTGATGAATAAAAGAGGTGGCTATTTTTTCAGATTGGGTCAAGTGGTCTTGGACTTGTTCGTCCAATGATTGAATCACTTTTAGTGGCTCATTGACCACGGATTCGAAGCTAATAAATTGGCTATTATTTTTGGGTATAACAACAGCAGCTTGCAACATATATTTCAACCACAAAGCCGTCGCCGTCGCTTTAGGCATTTGATTTCTTTTATAGAGGGAATTAGCTACTTCATAAGGATGACGAACAAGTATATACTGCTTCGTTTTTATGTCTAATTTTTCAAAAATAGCTTGCCAAAAAGGGAAGGTTAAAGAAAATCGAGGGTCTTTTAGCGCAAAAATAGGGGTATTGTTAAATTCGCTTTTAATAAATTGAAGGGCTTCTTTTTGCAGGGATTGGATTTGTGTAATAGACCTCCAATTTGGTGGTAAAGCAGCAATCGAATCCCAAGCTTGTCCTAAAATATTTAAGATACGCTCATTAAAAGCAACAATCCGTTCATTTTCATAAAAACCACGAGGATTATCAAAAGCGGGCTTCATCAGGTCCTTGCCCATTGGAATACCACTTTCTTTGAGCAAACCTGCGAACGCAGAAGTGCCACTACGGTGCATCCCAAAAATTAGCAGTACCGTAGGATTGATTGCCTTATCGTTTGTGGATTTTGACATTTAGCTTTTTCGGTTGGCAATCTGTTGGTTTAAATCCGATAAGCGTTTTGAAAAATTATGATTGTCTACTTTATTAAAAATGGTCAAATAATTTCTAGCCGCATCGTATTGTTGATTTGCAATAGCCAATTCTGCTAAAAGCAAATTGAGTTCAAAGTGATTTTTTTGAGATTTATAAATATCCAAAGCAAGGTCTTGTGCACCCTTTGGATTCTTTTCTACTTTCCATAGAAAAGTAGCATAAGCTAATCTAATTTTAGCATCAGTAGGATTTTCTTTAATCGCCGTTTGAAACCAATTGGTTGCTTTATCAAATTCACCTGTTTGTTGATATAATTTAGCTAATTCAAAAGAGACTGATTTTTTATAATTGTGATTTGTCTGAAAGACAGGATGATAGATATTTTCTAATGCTTCGATTGATATTGACGGGTCTTGTATAGATAACTGCTTTTGCGTTTCAAAGAACACATCATAACTATATTTAGCATACCCAAACCAACACAAACAAGCAACAGACAAAGCTAAAAATAAGCCGTTCATTCTTGCAGGCAACGTATAAAAAGTTTCACTATTTTTACTACTCAAAATACCCAAAGCGCAAAAAGCTAAGAGATGAATCCCACTAAAATGATATTTATAAAAATTAATATCGGCATAGAAAAAAGCGGTAAATAGATAAACCATTAACGAAGCGAAAGCCGCTTGTTCATAACCATCTAAAGTCCGCTTAAAAGACAAACTTCTACGTATAATATTACCAATAGAATATAAGAAAGCGCCAAAACCAATAATTCCTAGCTCTACTAATTGCTGTGTGTACATATTATGACTCCTGTATCGTATGAAAGCCTTAGGGTCATTAAATTCTCCTATATAGCTAAAATCCGTTTGATAAGCATGGAGATGCCAATTTCCTAATCCTACTCCCAAAATAGGATTTTCACCAAAGGCAAATAAAGACGCTTTAATTAAATAAAATTTAAAATGACCAGCTACCGTTGCACATTGTTTGATTATAGGAATTTTTTGTAAAAAATCAGGATTTAAAAAACCCATTACCCCAACTAATACTGCCGTAATTAAAAATCCAACAAAAGAATTCCAAAATTGACTCCGAGGTAAATTTGTCCAACTATAATATACCAACACTAACAAAAATGCAAAAGTTGCCCACTGGGCATCCGTAATAAACAAAACAAAGAGTATCGCTAAAGAAAAAACTGTCTTAAGAATTTTCACCATTCTATATCTTCCCTCATAAAACAGTAAAAACGGATAAAAACTAACTAAAAAGCAAGAAGTATAATTCGCATTCTTACCAAACCAATGATTCCAACTACCATCTAATAATTGGACATTCGCACCAATCGCATAGATATGGTACACCATGATAATCAAAAAGAAAACACTAAACAACATGGGCATAAAAGAACTAGAAGTGTCTCTTGGTGTTAAAGACCTAAAGAGCAACATCCACATAATCAAACAAAGCCAACCAAAAGCAGGATACCATACTAATCCACCATTTGTCGACCAAAAATAAGACAAAAAACTAATGCCTATAAAAATTAGCCAGCCAACATCTGCTTTTTCAATCCGAACGGGAATTTCGTTTTTTCGAAGAAATAAATAAGTAAAATAGGCAACTGGAATAATCGCCATGAGAATAAATTGCCAATTATTGAGAAACCAGAAAGGAGGTGGAATAATTGGTAATAAAACCGCCACAACCAAAGCTAGTAGTGTAATACTTTCTTTAAGCTGCTGCATTCGGTCAAACTCGACCTTTAATTCATTATCTCTTTTAGGCAAATCATCAAATAGCTTGTAAGCCATCTGGGAAGTCGGGAAAATTAAGGTCCAAGCAGTCAGCAGTAAAATCTTAAAATCTACCCAAAAGGATTGGTTTTTATTGTACCACATTTCGACATACCCCTTGTAAGGAAAAATGACATTTCGCTTAAATTCCGCCCCGTCTTTTCCTAAATCTTTTAGCTGCGATATAATTTGAGCTTCATCTCTGAACACAACAGAACCAATGGAAGTAATACCTGGACGAACATTATAAATATTGGCTTGTACTTCTGGTGGGAAACTAGAAAAATCAGGTTCCAACATCTGCGGACGAGGGCCCACAAAACTCATGTCTCCTTTCAAGACATTAAACATTTGAGGAAATTCATCAATTTTGGACATCCTAAAAAACGCACCTATTGGCGTAATTCGAGGGTCTCTCTTTCCAATGTTGGTATTGTTTTTTTGCTCAGGTGGAGCGCTGAGCATCGTCGTAAACTTATAAATATTAAAGGGCTTATTTTTATACCCTATTCTTTCTTGCACAAAAAAAACACTGCCTTCACCCGTAAACCTTAAAACAACAATCGCCACAGCCATAATAGGTGAGACGATGATGATTCCTATTAAGGAGAATAGAAAATCGAAGAAACGTTTTGTAAGTGCAAACATGAGCCTTTTTAGCAGTTGAGATTTAGTTATCAATTACTACTACTTTACGGCTTTTTTGGTAGCTTGTTTTATTTGTTGGTTTAAATTATTAATTTGAGTCTTATACTTTCTAAGTACATTGGGTTTAAGTTCTTTCAATCCTAAAGTGGCATCCTCTAGTTTTCCTTCTTTTATCGCTATCTCAATCAGTAACAATGCTTTAATATTGATGTAATAATTATTTGTAGACGCCAAATACTTTTTAGCTAAATTCCATTTCTCGTTAAAAATAGCAATTTCCGCCATCAGCAAATTAGTATTACTATTATTCGATTGAATGCCGTATGCGCGCTCAGCAAATATTTTAGCTTGCGTTTCATCTTTCTTATCTCTTAATAAGAATCTGGCATATTTCCTTAAAACCTCTTCATCATAAGGTGCTTTCGAGAGTGCAAATTGAAAATAGTAATCAGCACGTTCTAAATCTCCCTTTTTCTGATTTAGTAAAGCTAAATGAAGACTGAGCGGACGATTAGCCCCTCTTCTACCAGCATAAAACCCATGGGTCGTTTTAAATACTGGATGCAACATCTTTTCTATTAATTCCGTCGGTTTCTCAAGATCTTTATAGTAATCTAATTCAAAGAAATTATTGTACGCATTTTGGTCAACTAACTCCAATTCATATGGCCAATTAAAAAAGGGTCTTGCTTCGTTATACAGTTTATTCATTTTAAAAAAATAACTAAACCAAAGCAAACACAAGGTGGCGAATACGAAAACCATAGAAGTCCCTATCCGCCCTAAAGAAAAATTCGTTTTATAGCTTGAAGTCAAAATTCCCAAACTAATAAATGCCAATAGTTGTAGACTACTTATATGAGCTTCGTAGCTATTCGCATCTTTATAAACAAAGGAGGTCAATAAGTAAACCATGAGCGAAGCAAAAGCTGCTTTTTGTAGAGGGGTAAGTTGATTCGACTGAAACCAACTTTGCCAACTTAACCATATAAAAGGAATTAGGAACAGCAGCAATCCAATTAATCCTAATTCTGTTATTATTAGCTCATAGAGATTATGACTTCCTAGTCTGGAAAAATAAATACTTTGATTAAAACCAGTAACATTTGCTAAATCTTCTCTATAAGCTAATAGATACCAATTACCTAATCCTATACCATTTAAAGGGTTTTCTTGAAAAATTCGCATGGAACTTTTCAGCATATATAAACGATGAGATTCGCCAATATCTCCACTTTGTAGCATATTCATTATATAGGGCGCGCCAAATATTATCCCTACACCTAACAATATCATAGCAAAAATAGCAAAGGGTTTGAATAATTTATCTGAAATAAAGCCTCTTAGATAGTATAGTATCACCACTCCTAAAGCAATCATAGCACCTCTTGAACTAGCTTTATATAAAATAAAAACAACAAAGAAGGTGGCTATCAAAAGAAGTACTTTCCACCAGATTTTCTTTAAAGGATAAAATAAAACAAATGGCAGGATCGCCAAAAAATAAGTAGACGTATAGTTAGCGTTATAGCCAAAATGGGAGTTCCAACGTTCTAAGGAAATTAATTGTCCTGCAAAAAAAACAACTGCTATATGCAAAAAAACAGCAGCGAAAAGGAGTAGTAAAATGCTATGGAGGTATTTCTGAATATCTACTTGGTGGGAGAGATACCTAAATAGCAGCATCCATAATAGCATCACTAACCAGCTAAAGGAAGGATACCAAACCAAGCTTCCATTAATAGCCCAAGTGTAGGAAAGAAAACAAAAAATAACAAACAAGAATAAGGGAACATCAATTGAGGATATAATAGGCAATTCTTTTTGAGTAAGAAGTAAATACCCAAAACTTAAAAAGGGTACTATCCCTATTAAAACAAACTTATAATTATCCCAATAGTCTCCTATAAAAACAGGTGGTGTCAAGGGTAATATAATAGCCATGGCGACTGTCAAAAATGCAAAAAGCTTATTTGACAATAGTATGCTTACAAAATCGGTGATTCGTTCTTTAATAGTCAGAGTCGTATGTTTAAATTAAGCAATTTTTACAGTAGCATCTGCTAGAACTGTATTCAAAATAAACTGGTTAACACTTTTAAGCGGAATAATTTTTTCTGAAATTTCTGTCTCAAAATTAGCTAATAAGTAGCCAATTCCATCGTGTTCTCCATTTTTTATCGCCACAAAAACTACTTCTTCTTTAAAATCATTAACCGTAGGAGAAGTACTTGACTGAATCGAAAAATTCTCCTTAATATCGTTAGGATAAGTTAATTCAACAAATAAACTTTTTCCTCTATTATCTACTGTAAAAATCTTCGTCTTATCAGCGACTGATTCATAACGCTCAAAGATTTTTTGGCCTGCTAAAGCTGATTTTTCAGAAGCAAATTCTACTAACATATCTCTTGACATCCGAGGTAAAACTTCCGTATAATCTTGAATACCGATTTTTTTCAAAAAGGCATCATGCTTTTTCAATCGCCAATAATAGGTTAAATGTTTATGAGGTTTTTGATGTAAGCCAGTGGCAATGATAACTTTAGTATTCAATTTCAGCAATCGACCAATCAACTCATCATATTCTACCAATACTTTTTCTAATGGATCATAGCCTTTTGGGCAATACCAATCTGGGTTTTCGAATGCTCCTTTGTATGCTTGAGAATTAAACAGATAGTGATGTTGGACATGAGCACCTGTATTTAAGAACAAGGAAGAGAATTCTGGCCGATGCTTTTTCCATAATTTAAGAAAAACATCTCCTAAGAGGTTGTCTAAAATAATAGCTTTCGTCCCTGCTTTTCGAATATTTGCCGCAAGCCCCAAATATTTAAACCATTTAGTTGGTGGTACATAAACAAGTAGTCCAAGCAACAAACTAAAAATAGATTTAACGGATAATTTTGATTGTGCATTATCATTAACCGTTTGCTGCACAGCATCAGATAAATTCCGAACTAACCAGTTACCAGAAGCTTTCGTTTTGGTCCAAGGGTCTGGAACAAAAAAGGATGGATTCTTTAAACGATTATCTGCATTGAAAGGAGATATAGCTCCCACAGAAACCCCATTTTCCTCAAATGTTTCCCATAACTGCTTCAAGTCTTTTCGCTCCGTAATATCTCCTAAACGATATACTTGATGTTCCTCATAGGTTTTGCCCGTATGAATAGTCACCCATTGAATCCAAGGCTCTAATAATTGATATTTTTTTTCCGATTCTGTTTCGATAAGCGGATGCTTGTCGAGAAGGGACTTTAAGACGGGTAACTTACCTTGATTGGCATAAAATTTTATGTAATCAAAGTTAATTTCGTTTAGTCCGAGAAGGATGGTTGCTTGTTGCATGGTTCAATAATTTACTGGGTAATGGCTTGTTTAATGGTTCTTAAAATAAAAGTATATAAGGTAATACTACTGAACTACTATCAAGTTCCATTTCGTTTTCATTTCTTGCCAAAAATTCAAAGAATTTTTAGTTAAGTAACGAACAAAAAATAAGTCCGCCATTTAGAAATAGAGATTTGGTGCCAAGACTAGATGAGTAAACATCGTTTGTGAATCGGTCAAGGACGGGCTGCTTGCAGGAATAGCACCGCTATTGCTAATAAAAATAACGACATGAACAAACACCATTTGTGAACCGCTTGCGGACGGGAAGCCCTCAAAAGATTATCGGTAAAATGATGGAGTTATTATTTACTTGTTAAGTATTTTAAACAAAATTAGGGGTAAGATAATGATGAAATTTTCATTGAAAATTCAATCATTTTCTTACCCCTAAAATATTATAATTATAGTCATCAAAGATGACCTAAATTACAATTTAATCTTCACAAAATAATCTCGCTTGAAATCAATAATTTCATAATCCTTGTCCAAGCCTGTATTTTTCAAAATTCGCTTCACATCATCCAAAGTATAGTAGTACAATGGGCAACTTCTCATTTTATAACGAATTTTACGCTGCATAGCCATCAAGCCCGTATCATGCGGAAAACTAGCATAAATTTCCTTGGTTACATCCTTTTTCAATTTATTGAATATAGCTTCAGGTTCTTCTATATAATCGAAAAAACCATTTAATACCGCTGCATCAAATTTTCTGTTGAAATTATGCTCTAAATAACCAGATAAAACCCAATCTATCTTTCCTTTATGTTCAATTTTACTGACTTCTTCTTTCGCTAAGTTAATCATACCACTCGCCAAATCTAAACCAACAACATCTTTACCTTGTAATAAAAATTCTACAATATACCTTCCTGGACCACATCCAACATCTAAAACACTTTTAATTTCTGGTCTAGCCGTGTTTTTCAAGGTTTCTTCAAATCTTAAAAACATGGTTTGACGAAAGGTTTTATCTACCCATTGACCGAAAGCTCCACGCTTTTCATTATGTCCATAAATAGAATCAAATCCTCCTGCATAGGAGTGAAAAAAATCTTTAACTTGGGTTGTCTTCTGATTCATGATTATAAATTGTTAGAATATTATTTTAAATAAAATTTGAATATATATATAATTTAATTAATAACGAAAAAATAACTTCCGCATTTGATTTTTCAATTGAATGTTTTTATCATAGGTTTTCAACCCATTACAAAAAAATCCATTTGAAAAATGCGGAACTTATTTTTTCGTCGGCTCTAAAGTCAAATATTGACTAAATTTAAGGTTTAAGCAGTTTCTACGACCATTAATTTTTTCCGTTGCTTTATTTCATCCTTATCTCTATTGTATAATAATCGAAGGTCATCAGTCATACGAGAATAATCCCAATTTGATTTAGCATGAGCCAATTCATCCAAACTATATTGTTTTCTTAATGCCTCATTTCTAACCAGTATTAAAGATTTTTCTACTAACTGGTCAATATCATATTGGGGAACAATAAAGTCATGATACTGTGGTAAAATAATCTCTCGAATGCCCTCTACCTCAAAAGCAACCGTTGCTACTTTGCACAAACCTGATTCTACTACCACTCTTGGTAAACCTTCTCTTAAAGAAGTTAACATCATTAAATTGGAAATGTACAAAAGTGGAACTATATCTAAAGAAAAGCCATAAAAGATTACATCCTCTTCTAAACCTAAGTCCTTTACTTGTTGCTTGCATTCTTCAATTAATTCACCGTCCCCGACAAACAACAGCTTGGCATTGGGTACTTCTTGCTTAATTTTACTAAAAGCTTCGATGGTATATCGCTGTGCTTTAGAAAAAGAAAAACGACCGATATTAATAATCACAAAATCATCTGGTTGAATCCCAATAGATTTACGTAAATCTTTTTTTCCTGCCTCCGTAGGTTCATTATTCGTAAAATGCTGGGTATCAATCCCACTATAAGCCACCTTATATGGTAGTTTTTTACCAATCCCATTTTCGTGATAAATGGTAATATTATCTTGACTAACAGATACGATATAATGACACATCCAAATCGTCAACTTTTCAATCCATATATAAATATTCCTTCTAAGCTTACTCAATGGGTCATTGAAAGTCACCCCATGCAAGCCATAAATAATGTATGGGCATCCAGCCATCCAAGCAGCTACCCTAGATAACAAACTTGCTTTTGTTTCGTGCGTATGGACAATATCGTATTTTTCTCTTTTTATCAATTTATAAAACCACCATAATGATTTCAAATCTTTAATTGGACTTAAAGTTCTACCCAAATCCTTACTAACGAACATTTTTAATCCCGGAATATGTTGAAAATCATTATGATAAATCTCATGACCTACGGCTAGGTGAAAGTCATACTCCTCTTGCAAACCATCTATTGTGTGATAAACATTTTTGTCAACTCCTCCGCCCGGTGCCAACCAAGTCATGGTATGTAATATCTTCAGTTTCTTGCTCATATGCTTATCCTGCTTTTAAAACGTCTATACTGACTTCTTCAAAATCGTATTTCTGACTTTCTTGTTTAAGAATATTCGCTACTGTCCCAAATTGATAGTTTGTTAGCAGTTTCTTAGTACGACCGACCATTCCCTTAAGGTTAAAATAATGCGTTAGCTTTGCCTTAAATTCCATCTCTACATTAGGATGATAGGGGTCATATTCCCAAGGATGGGCATAAAACATGGTCGGCTTATCTTTCTTAGAATTTTCTTTATAGGCGGTATTAAAAAAGTAATAAGGAAAAATTCTAAAGTAGGCACCGCCAATACCTAGTTTTTTTCCAAGAAAGCTAAAGGTATTAACAGGAAATTCAACTAAGCCGTTTTCCTTTATTTTGAAAATAGTCTCTGGACAATTGGCGATTCCATATCGCCATGTTTTTATGGGGGAAATAGAACAGTCATATTCAAATCCACATTCTTTCAAAATATCTAAAGCCCAAAGTGAATCTTTCGTAATAGAAAAAAAAGGAGACCGATGTCCAATCACTTCTTGTCCTGTTACATCCTCTAGTACTTTTTTAGTCCGACTTATATCTTCTCTAAATGATTCGGGTGATAAATCATAAACTTTTTCATGATTATATCCATGCGAAGCCATTTCATGGCCTTCATTTACTAATTTTTTTAATAGGGAAGGATATTTTTCGCCAATCCAACCTAAGGTAAAGAAAGTACATTTAGTATTTGTTGAGTCCAATAACTCAATAATTTCATCCATCCCTTTTTCCAAGCGTCGCTCTTTACTCCCCCATTCATCCAAGGACAATTCAATTCCATGATACCAATCTTCTAAGTCTATAGAAAAAGGATGTTGCATAATACCTCTCAGGTTGAAATAATTGTATAAAAACGTATTAAACGTAAGTTCAGTGAATGAATCTTATTTCTGTCCAATAACAATTAAATGACCAGCCATCGCTTTAGACGGATTGCTCGCATATCTTTGGCTAGAAAAAACTTCTACCACTTTAGATAAGCCTTTACCAACAGTGCTACCAAATTTATAGAAAATTCTGACTAAAGCTGATAAACGCCCTACCGTTGTGGACTTTTTAAAATTCGCTGCCTTTAACATCTTTTCTTGCCGACCTGGTGTGGTAAAATTGCAAAAATGGTGAGGGGTATTTGACATTTTAAAAATCATACCCGTTAAATGATGGAAAAAATAGTAAAAATCAGTTGCCCAAAGATTGACATGAGTTACAAAAAACTGTCCATCATTCTTAAGTACTCTATGAAATTCGTCATAAGTATCCTTGTTTTCTTTAGGGTCTAAATATCTTAATACCTCAAAAGCCACAATTAAATCAAAAGCGTTATCTTCATAAGGCAAAGCCGAAGAAATTCCTTTTTTAAATTCAATATCTGGGAAATTCTTTACTGCATGCCCATACATCTCCTCAGACGGCTCCATCCCATATACTTCATATCCTTGCTCTTGAATCCATTTGGTCAAATGGCCAGTTCCACATCCTACATCTAATACTTTTCCGCCTTTAGGAATTTGCTTTAATAATGCAGTTAATTCCTCGATGACCATTCCCCGACCATATAAAAACACCTTCGATTCAGGTGTACTTGCTTCTCCAGCATAAGTTTGCTGAAAATGGTCAGCATCAATATCATGTCTTTTAATGGCTAAATCTCTAATCTCAACAGAATTCATTAGGACCTAATTTTTGAATGTTCGAAATTGTGGTTATATAATAGAGAGATTAATTTAAGAAACGATGAAAAAATAAGTTAGTCGTTTTAAAAATCTGAACAAACGCTGTTTGTGAACCGCACAGCGGATGAGATGCTTTCTAATGGGTTGAAAATCTATGAGAAAAAAACTCAATTTTAAAACCAGAAGACTAAGATATTTTTTCGTTAATACTAAATCGTTTTTTAAAGTAATAATTTAATTATCCTTTAAAAAATAAAATCCCTTCGCATAATTGCAACGAATTTGCTTGCTTATAGTTACAAAAAATCTTTTTAAAACGACTAACTTATTTTTTAATCAACACTTAATAAATGCATTTAAATGTAATCTCCATTGTCAATCACATTTAAGGATTAGCTCGGCTCCTCACTCGGTTTCCAAGCACCTAAGTAGTGACGAAATAATTGATCGTTTATAATTACGCTAAAAGATTGATTGTTCAGTATATGTACCAGCTGCAAACTGCCTACTGCACTAGCTATTACCTTTTGAAGAAAATAGTTCCGTAAATAATGGAATATAA
>CAYMSC010000066.1:0-19310 GCA_964392805.1 uncultured Saprospiraceae bacterium | reverse complement strand
GAGCAAAAGAAGCCGTCCTAGATGTTCAAGTTATTGTTTTGCCGTTACTAAGGTAGAAAAGGTTGGATTTTATTAAAAATACAAATGTAGCTAAATAACTGGAAGAATATCAGATTAGTTCCATGAAGTACAAGGGTTTTCTTATCAAAAATTTAGCGCCTAAAAATTCAAGTTTGACGACGACATTGTTCTATCGTCTAGCTATAAAGTAAGGTGGCAGACAACTCAAAAATAAATTATAATTTATTTGATTTTAAAAATATAAAAAATAATTTATTTGATTACAAAAATGCAATAGATATGCTTGTCCCTAACATTTTCCAAAACTTTTTTTTAAAAAAAGTGGGAAATTGTGGGAAGAAGTGGCAAAAATTACTAATTTTGATTCACGAATAGATAGAACATACTTTTTTCGAGCTAAACTTACATCAAAAGAGATGCCTCAACTAATTGGCGAATATGATTGCAAGATAGATGCTAAAGGGCGTATGCGCATGCCCTCTCAGCTTCTAAAGCAATTAGGTGGGGACACTACCCACCATTTTGTCATTAATAGAGGATTCGAAAAATGTTTAATGATTTATCCAGAAGCAAATTGGGATAAAATTACGAAAGAAATGGAAAAGTTGAGTGTTTATGACCAGAAACAACGCCAATTTATTCGATATTTCTACCGAGGAGCCTCAAAACTGTCTACAGATTCCAATGAAAGGATACTTTTTCCAAAAAGATTGAAGGAATATGCCAGCTTAGAGAAAGAAGTCGTGCTATTCGCCTATAACGATAGGATAGAAGTTTGGGACAAGGAAGCTTATGATACGATGTTGATGGAGGAACCTGAAGATTTTTCT
Organism: uncultured Saprospiraceae bacterium; assembly: GCA_964392805.1. Taxonomy (GTDB): domain Bacteria; phylum Bacteroidota; class Bacteroidia; order Chitinophagales; family Saprospiraceae; genus JAFMDF01. The sequence continues at coordinate 18,459 of CAYMSC010000066.1, read as the reverse complement.
GCCTTAGCACAAGAAGTGATGGCGAACAAGGGTAAAGAGGAAATAGTAGAGGTGAATGTGAAAACGATGCCTGGAGGAGGAGCGGCGAGCGACCTGTAACAGTAGGCAGTTTGCAGAGGCTAAACAGGAAACGATAGGCTAAGATACGGAATGTAGGGAAAGTTTTAAATTGAGAATTCTAAATTGAAAATTGAAAATTGAAAAACGACTACCACGTGCCAGTTCTTTTAGAAGAATGTTTAGAAGCACTTGACATAAAAGAAAACGGCACCTATGTAGATGTCACCTTTGGAGGTGGCGGACATTCCAACAAAATATTGGAAAGATTAGGTGACGCAGGCCATTTAATTGGTTTTGACCAAGATGCAGATGCCGCCAAAAACGTTCCTGATAACGAACGTTTTCACTTTGCGCACAGCAATTATAAACACCTAAAGCGGTTTTTGCGATTGTTTGGTTTTAGGCAAGTAGATGGTATTTTAGCAGATTTAGGGGTTTCATCCCACCAACTTGATGTTGCAGAACGAGGATTTTCTTTTCGATTCGAAGCAGATTTAGACATGCGAATGAATCAACAAGCCGATAAGACGGCAATTGACATTATTAACGACTACTCAGCAGAAGAGCTACAAAGAGTACTCGGAGAATATGGTGAAGTTAGAAATGCCAAAACATTGGCACAACGAATCGTGCAAGAACGACAGCGATATACGATAAAAACATCTACTCAATTCCTAAATATTTTAGGTCCATTGATTAGAGGTCAACGAAATCGCTACTTGGCACAGGTCTTCCAAGCTCTACGAATAGAAGTGAATGATGAAATTAATTCCATTCGCACCTTTTTAGAAGAGACGGTAGAAGTATTACCTGTGGGTGGCAAATTAGTAATCATTTCTTATCATTCTTTAGAAGATAGGGTCGTGAAGAACTTTTTAAAATTTGGCAATTTTGAAGGTAAACCAGAAAAAGATTTTTATGGAAATATCCTAAAACCTTTTAAGATGCTTACTCGAAAACCCATTTTGCCAACAGCTGAAGAAATTCAACTCAATCCAAAATCTCGAAGTGCGAAGTTGCGGGTTGCAGTAAGAATATAGAAGTCAGAAGTCAGACCGTCAATTTCATTGATTGTCAGAGGTCAGACTTCCAAACTTGATAAATAGCGCCTTCTGACAGCGCAGCGGTCTGACAGAAAATTTCAATTTTCGGTCTCACTTCTGACCTCTCAAAAAATGGCAAAGAAAAAATTAGGTCCAAAAGAATCTTTAAGTGGAATGGCAGCCAAGTGGATTTTATCAAATCTACTATTTGTCTTTTTTCTTGGATTTTTAGTGACTATATATATAGCAAATCGGCATTATTCTGAGAAAAATGTTCGAGAAATACAATCTTTACAAGATGACGTGGACCGATTGCGATGGCATTACTTGTCATTAAAAGCGGATTTGATGAAAAAGAGCAAACAATCCGAAGTAGCAGATAAAGTGAAAGCGCAAGGATTGAGCAACAGCGGTAAACATCCTATAAAGATTACGGCGGAGTAATCCCCAAACAGTGAGAAAACTAAGGTTATTATTAAGAGCTTGTTTTTGGAGGGAAAAAAACGCTTTTTTACCCGAAAGGATAAATTCCCAAAAAGCTCTAAAGTCATTCCTCAAAAATCATTAGCTAGTTATCTAGCATTTCAATGATAAATGACCAATAACCATGACCCCTAGCTACATATGGCGAATTTAATTAACATTAAGAATGAAGTTCTAATTCGAGTTTATATAGTTGGATTTTTGATTGCTTTAGCAGCATTAATAATAATGGGTAAAGCAGTAAAAATCCAATTTGTAGAAGGAGAAAAGTGGAGAGGAGTTAGAGATAGTTTAAATATTCAGGAGCGCCCTATAGAAGCCGAACCAGGTAATATTTTTGCCGCAGACGGCAGCATTTTGGCAACCTCCTTACCGTTCTTTGACATATATTTTGATCCTACACAAGCAAGCGATGAACTTTTTGATGAAAATGTAGATTCATTGGCACATTGTTTGGCAAAAATCAACACCGAAAGAACAGAAGGTGGTTGGAAACAAATACTAACAGATAAGCGCAACGCAGGAAATAAATACCTAAAAATTTTGGAGAAGGTGAATTTCCCTAATAAGGAATACATACAAACTTTTCCTATATTTAATAAAGGAAGATACGGCGGAGGATTTCTCGCCGAGGAAAGATTCAGAAGAGATAATCCATTTAGACCTCTAGGTAATAGAACCTTAGGCTATGTGAGAAAAAATAAAAAAGTTGGGCTAGATGGCTATTTTCACGAAACATTAGCAGGCGAAACAGGAAAACGACTCATGTATAGATTGAGCGGAAAAGATAACTGGATGCCGGTAAGTGATTTAACGAAAATAGAGCCCAAAAAAGGCTTAGATATTGTAACAACCATAGATGTAAATATTCAAGATGTAGCACATAATGCTTTATATACCGCAGTGGAAAAAAGCCAAGCGATGTATGGCGTAGCTATTGTCATGGAAGTAAAAACGGGAGCGATTAAAGCCATTGCCAATCTTGAAAAATATAAAGAAAAGCAGAAATGGGGAGAAATCTATAACCATGCTGTAGCTTCTTTATATGAACCCGGTTCGACCTATAAACTAGCTTCCATTATGGCATTATTAGAAGATGGCCATATAGAACTAGATGATATAATAGAACTAGATTCTGGAAGATATGAATTTTATGATGAGTTGTTAATTGATTCTGGTAAAGAATCTTACGAAACAGACTCCACGACCATACAAAGAGCATTTGAAATTTCTTCAAATGTAGGGATTGCTAAGATGATTGATAAGTATTACAATCGTAATGCAAAGACGGCTAAGCAATTTATCAAACGCATCAAATCTTTTAACTTGAATTCCATGACAGGAATTGAAATTGAAGGAGAAGGAAAACCCTACGTTAAAGAAGCGAATAGCGAAGAACATCTTTGGAGTGGTATCACCTTACCTTGGATGGCAATGGGCTACGAAACCATGCTAACACCCCTACAGTTACTCAATTTCTATAATGCTGTTGCGAATGATGGTAGAATGATGAAACCTTATTTAGTTAAGGAGATTCAACAAGAAGGGGAAACTTTACAAAAGTTCCCACCAATTGTTACTAAAAGGCAAATCGCCTCTAATAGCACCATTCGAGCAGTTAAAACTTTATTAGAAGGAGTAGTAGAGCGGGGGACGGCGGAAAAACTAAAAAGTAGCCGATATAAATTTGCCGCCAAGACAGGCACTTCCGAATTAAATTATCATCGTTTAAATAATAAAGCTTCAGACCTTAAGCACGTAGCCTCTTTTGCTGGTTACTTTCCTGCTGAAAATCCAATTTACTCCTGTATTGTGGTCATCAAAGATCCCAAAGTTGGGAGTCACTATGGAGGAGTATTAGCGGGACCTGTATTTCGACAAATAGCAGATAAGTGTTTTGATACACAGCCTGCATTTTATAATTCCATGAATACCAAAATAGTAGACAGGCTCCCTACCGCAGCATTACCACATAATAATTTGGGCTACCGTGATGATTTTGAAGCGATATTAACAACATTAGATATGGATTATACCACTCGTACAAAAAACGAATGGTCAGTAGTCACTTCTATAAATGACTCATTGAAAATCCGAAGAAGAACCATTCCTAAAAAACAAGTACCCAATGTGGTCGGAATGGGATTAAGAGACGCACTCTACCTATTAGAGAATAAAGGACTCCGAGTCAAGGTAACGGGTGCAGGTAAAGTTAGAAAGCAATCTATTATTCCTGGAACTAGAATTCGAGGACAAGAAATAAAATTGTTTTTGGGCTAAACCTAGTTGGCTTTTACAAAGCCCACTTATGAAACACTATAACTAAAGACACCTACTACAAGACGATTAAATCGCCAAAGTATAATTAACTAAAAGCGCTATTTCTTAATATTTTAATTATTTGAAGATGTATGATATTCTTTGCAAGAATATTATCATTTAAAGTAGAATAGCGAAACTGTTAAAGGCGTTTCGTACAAATTCAACTTCACACTATGAAACTTGAACCAATTTTATCAAATATTGTAATTGAACAAAAAGTTGGTCATTCAAACAGAGAGATTTCTAAGGTTGTCTTTGATTCCCGAAAGGTAGAGGCTGCGTCCCTCTTCGTTGCCGTACACGGCACACAAGTAGATGGACATCGATTCATCGAAAAAGCAATAATAAGTGGAGCTACAGTCATCGTATGTGAAACACTTCCAGAAAAAATAGACGAATCCATTTTATATATAAAAGTAGCGAATAGTGCTGCCACTTTGGGCATGCTCGCTCATAATTATTATCAACACCCATCGAAGAAACTTCAACTAATTGGGGTCACTGGTACTAACGGGAAAACAACTACCGTAACGTTATTGCATCGGTTGTTTTCAGAATTAGGCTATAAAGTTGGTCTATTATCCACCGTTGAGAATAAAATCGGACACGAAACGATACCATCGACCCATACCACACCTGATGCACTAGCGATTAATTCTTTATTGGCTAAAATGGTGAATCAAGGCTGCGAATATGTTTTTATGGAAGTTAGTTCGCACGCTATACATCAAGAAAGAATCAATGGACTGTTTTTTAAAGGAGGAGTATTTACCAATATTTCACATGATCATCTAGATTATCACAAAACCTTTAAAGCGTATATCAATGCGAAAAAGAAATTCTTTGATGATTTGCCGAAAACTGCATTCGCAATAACCAATGTAGATGACAAGAATGGTAAAATAATGGTACAAAATACTAAAGCCAAAATTGCCACCTATGGGATTAGAAGAATGGCCAACTATAAAGCCAAAATTTTAGATAATAGAATAGAAGGTTTGCATCTAATAGTGAATGAACAAGAACTATATTGTAGGTTAGTAGGCGTATTCAACGCCTATAATTTATTGGCAGTTTATGGAGTAGGAAATTTACTTGAATTTGATGAAGTAGAATTATTAACAGTTTTAAGTAACCTGACGGCAGCAGAAGGACGATTTGATACCGTAATGAAAAATGGCAAAGTGGGAATTGTGGATTACGCTCATACTCCAGACGCGTTAGTCAATGTTTTGGATACTATACAAACAGTAGCTAAACGTTCCCAAAAAATTATCACTTTGGTCGGATGTGGAGGAGATAGAGACAAGGTTAAACGACCAATTATGGCTAAAGTAGCCTGTGAAAAAAGTGATATGGTTATATTGACTTCTGACAATCCAAGAAGTGAAGATCCCAATAGTATTTTAGCAGATATGGAAAAGGGGATTCCAAAGGAAACTAGCCATAAAGTGTTAATTATTTCAGATAGGAAACAAGCAATAAAAACAGCCTGTAAATTCGCAAAAGCTGGAGATATAATTCTAGTAGCGGGAAAAGGGCATGAAAAATATCAAGAAATAAAAGGGGAAAAGTTCCCTTTTGACGACAAACAAACTTTAATAAACGAACTGTATTAATTAGGTTAGCGAAGACAGCAACAGTGCATTATCGATGCGAAATTTTTTAGTTGAATATTAAAAAAGTAAAAGCACGCACGCATTCACTTTGAATCAACAAAAAAAGCGCATTAAAATAACTAAGGGTTGAGGGACCTTTTAGTTATTCAACTTCTCCTAGTTGGTAGAAGAGAAAAATTAAAATTGTTTATAAATTTTTAGTCTTTCAATGCATACTGTTACTGTCGATGCTAAACTAAAAAATGACAAAAATAAATTCTGCGTTTTTTAAATAGGAACTTTTATAAAGCTACCTGCCTTGTGGTTAGGTGAGCTTTTAAAATAGGTCAAAAACCTATTAGTAAAAGATTCCATTAAAAAACTAAATGCGGAAATTATTTTTTCGTCATTAAAATCGTACAACTGAAAATCTATTGAATTTAGTGTATTTGAGACCTTCGGTTATTAACAATAACCAATCTTAAATATTCAAAGATTATTTCAGATGAAGAACTATTATCATTCTCAGATTGATGTTTAACAGTTTGCAGCGGGTAACTTTTTATTTAAATGAATAAAGGCACTTACATCATCAAAATTAAAAGTTATTAAATGCCCGCTGCTTACTGCTTTTTTCTTCCGAAAAAAAAATCGGTAGAATGAGTAGCCCTCTGAATGTATTTTTTGTTGAGACCTTTTATTTTAATGGAAAAATCCAAAAAAATTAAATTTTAACAAATATAACATTTTTTTAATTTAAAAAATAACCTTTTTTGTCAGGCCACTCAAAAACAAAATTAAAATTAATTGTCGAATTTTTTTAATGTATTAGAGAAATATTTATGAAAAAATATTTTATGCGATAATCTAAAATATTTTTCTTAACATTACGCCGTAAATAAAAAACTATCACTTTTTTGAATTTTGCATACTATTTAGAAAAAAGTTTCGACTTTATAAAGAATTGATTGTCAGTTTATTAGGATGATTGAATAACTTTTTCTATCTTGTAGTAGAATCAAAATTTTAACGGGCGAACCAACTATGTTTTACCATTTTTTTGAATGGCTACACGAAAATTTTGCATGGGCAAGCTGGGCTAGATTATTTGATTATATCACATTTAGAGCAGGTTTAGCCATCTTATTTTCCTTAATAATTTCTATGATTTTTGGTGGAAGCATCATTAATTTCCTTAGAAGACAACAAGTTGGAGAGACCGTTAGAGACCTTGGCCTCGCTGGTCAGAAAGAGAAAGAGGGAACGCCAACTATGGGTGGAATAATAATTGTATTAGCTATAACGATTCCATCAATATTGTTAAATGATTTGACCAATGTTTATATTCAGTTGATGCTTTTTGCGACCATATGGTTAGCAGGTATTGGCTTTATGGATGACTATATAAAAGTCTTTAAAAAAGACAAAAAAGGACTTCAAGGAAAGTTCAAGATATTAGGACAAATAGTACTGGGGTTCATCATCGGAGCAGTTATGATTTTTCATAACGATGTGTTGGTAAGAATAGATGATGAAGTAGCAATGGACAAAGGGTATGAAATTGTCAAATTTGTAGATGTAGTGATTGACAAAAAGGACCCTTCAAAAGTTGATTCTTTTGCTTACGTAAAAGAGCCTTTGACAAATGTCCCATTTCTAAAAAATAATGAATTAAATTATTCAAATTTATTCTGGTTTTTGGGCGAAAGCGCATCAAAATATATCTGGATGCTATTTATACCACTGATAATTTTTATTATCACAGCAGTATCAAATGGTGCCAATTTGACGGACGGTTTAGATGGATTAGCAACAGGGGTTTCTGCAATCATCGGTGGCACATTAGGCATTTTAGCTTATGTATCTAGTAACACTATTTTTGCGGATTATCTCAATATTCTATATATTCCTAATAGTGAAGAGTTAGTGATATTTTGTGCCTGTTTCTTAGGAGGCTGCATTGGGTTTTTATGGCACAATGCTTATCCTGCAAGAGTATTTATGGGCGATACGGGAAGTTTGATGTTGGGAGGAGTAATTGCTACTTTAGCGGTATTGATTAGAAAAGAATTATTAATACCCATTTTATGTGGGATATTTTTAGTAGAAATATTATCTGTCATGATTCAAGTGTCTTATTTTAAGTACACTAAGAATAAATATGGCGAAGGCAGAAGAGTTTTTCTAATGTCTCCTTTGCATCATCATTACCAGAAAAAGGGAATGCACGAGGCAAAAATAGTCGCTCGATTTTGGATAATAGCCGTATTATTAGCTGTTTTGACAATTATTACTTTAAAGTTAAGATAAGGAACACGATAAAAAAAAGAAGAAATACTATATATAATAATAAAATATACAAACTAGGTTTAAGCACATACCGATTTTTCGAGTTGTGTAACCATCAAATTAGACTATGAGAAAACTATGAGATCGCTTCAATTTTCAACTTACCACGGACAATTAGAAAACCATCCGAGAAAAGGAAAAGCTCTTGTAGTTAACTCTAAAATTTTGAGTAATCCCTTACAGAACAGACTACTATATTAGATTAGTGGTTTAAGTGACAACTCAAATTGGAATTTTAGTCCCGATAAATTTATTGGGACTAGAGAGAAAGAAACTACGGGCTAGAAATATTTTAAGGAAAGGTTTCGATGAATTTAATGAGCTATGAATGACCCTAAAATGGTGTATCTATTCAACTCTACCTCACACCTACCAGTAAAGTGGTATGATTTCCTTATTATCCTCTCCCAAAGAGCGTTTTAGACACAATTCCATCATTTGACATTATAAAGTATGATTGAATAGCGGTTCTTACAACCAATATTTGAAAATATTATAACAGATAACTATAAATTAACTGTGAGCAGTAGAATCTATTCCGAACTAAGAGGTGACAAAGTCATCTGGATGATTTTCGCCTTATTGGCGTTATTTTCCATTATCATTAGCTATTCGGCTACGGGAACACTGGCTTTTAGATATAGCGGAGGAGACACCAGCAGTTATTTATTGAAACAGGTAGGTGTATTAAGTTTGGGGTTAGTCCTAGCTTATATATGTTACTTAATGCACCCTAAACGATATTCAAAAATGGCGGCAACGTTATTTTTGTTGTCGATTCCTTTACTGGTCTATACTTTAGCCTTGGGACCAGAAATTAATGATGCTAGGCGCTGGATAGCAGTGCCTTTTACTAGCTTGACATTTCAAACTTCTGACTTTGCTAAAATAGCCTTGTTTATGTATTTGGCTAAAGTCTTGTCTATCAGTGAGTATATCAAAGATTTTAATAGTGCTTTTTTGCCTATTATCGTTCCTGTTATTATCGTTGTCGGGCTTATTCTACCTTCTGATTTATCAACCGCAGCCTTGATCTTTTTAATCTCAATGATGATGATGTTTATAGGCAGAGTAGACTTGAAATACATTATGCTCTTGTTCATGTGCGGATTGGTGCTTTTTGCGTTGATGATAATTTTAGGAGAGTTTTTTCCAGATTTTGTGCGAGTAGATACTTGGACAAAAAGGATAACTAATTTTAGAATGAATCTGGATGGAGAATATCAAATCCAACAAGCTAAAATGGCGATTTCTAGTGGAGGATTTTTTTGGGGCGAAGGTCCTGGGAATAGCATATTGAGAAATACCTTACCATCTGCGCATGCAGATTGTGTATTTGCAATAATTGTGGAAGAATATGGGCTTTTAGGTGGTTTTATAATTATTAGCTTATTTCTATTATTATTATTTAGAGTAATTACCTTGGTAACAGTCAGCAATAAAGGATTCGGAGCGATGTTAGCACTTGGATTAACTTTAAATATAGTCATTCAAGCTTTAGCGAATATTGCGGTGACTGTTCATTTAGTACCCGTTACAGGATTGACCTTACCGATGCTAAGTTATGGAGGTACTTCTTTATTATTCACTTGTATTTCCTTTGGAATTATATTAAGTGTTAGTAAAAATATTCAGAAGATAACCGAACCAATGGCAGAAGGAGAAGATTTTGGAAAACCAGCAAGAGCACCACAAGGAGGTGGCGATAGAAGATAAAAAAGAAGCCAGAAGTCAGACCGTCAATTTCATTGACTGTCAGAGGTCAGACGAAAGGCAAATGTTGAAATAATTAATCTGACAGTCTAAAACAGTCTGACCTCTGACAGCGAAGCGGTCTGACTTCTGACTTCTAATAAAATGAAAGTAATCATCAGCGGCGGCGGAACAGGGGGGCATGTATTCCCAGCGATTGCAATTGCAGATGCGTTAAAAAAAATAGACCCAACAATAAATATTTTATTTGTAGGAGCGAAGGGTAAACTAGAGATGGAAAAAGTTCCAAAAGCAGGTTACCCAATAAAAGGATTAAAAATTAGTGGTTTTCAGCGAAAACTGACTTTGAAAAACTTTCTTAACCTATTTCATTTAGTAGGTAGTTTGTGGAAAGCTTTTTGGATAGTTCGGGATTTTAAGCCCGATGTGGTAGTCGGAGTAGGTGGTTACGCAAGTGGTCCGACCTTAGAGATGGCTTACCGACAAGGTATCCCAGTTTTGGTGCAAGAGCAAAATTCTTATGCAGGAATAACTAATAAATTATTAGCGAAAAAAGCACTAAAAGTTTGCGTTGCTTATCCTAATATGGAACGTTTTTTTCCAAAGGAAAAACTGCAAATGACAGGAAATCCAGTGCGAGATGATATAGGAGATTTAGCTCATTTAAAAGCAGAAGGGCTTGCACATTTTGGTTTAGCTAAAGGGAAAAAAACAATCTTGTTGTTTGGCGGAAGTTTAGGTGCGAAGACCTTGAATATAGCGATGCGATTTAATGTCGAAGAGATAAGCAATCTAACAGATGTTCAGATTCTTTGGCAAGCAGGTAAGTTATATATTGAAGATTATAAAGATTGTGAAACGGCACAATTACCAAACGTTGAAATTCGACCATTTTTAGATAGAATGGATTTAGCTTATGCCATTGCGGATGTAGTGATTTGTAGAGCTGGTGCATTGACTATTTCAGAATTGAGTATGGTAGGGAAACCAACCGTTTTAATACCTTCCCCAAATGTGGCGGAAGACCACCAAACAATGAATGCAAAAGCCCTTGTCGATATACAGGCGGCTTTACTAGTAAAAGATTCGGATGCAACTATCGAAATGCTGCCGAAAGCTATTCATATTTTGAGAAACGACACACAAAGTCGCCAATTAAGCCAGCAAATTAAAACATTGGCGAGACCAAATGCAGCGAGCGAGATTGCGCAGGAGGTTAAAAAACTGGCTGAAAGATGACGGTAAGGAAAATCTTAAATTTAATAGGTGAAATTTGAAATCAAAAAGTGCTAGTTAATAGTAATTTATGATTTAAAATGACCCAGATTATTTTTTGATTCTCAAGGGGAACGGCAGATGGCCAAACGATTGTTTGACCGTCTACCGTAAACCGTCTACCGTGAACCGTATTTAAAATGCAAAAAGAAGTTACAAGCACCCTCAAACGTTTGGTATGGATAATACTTATCTTATTGGTTGGGGTTGTCTTAGTCAAGATGATAGAAAAAAAGCAGACCACTAAAACGATAGGGGTTGCTATAAATATAACTCATTTGCCAGATGGTAATGACTTATTGACAAGAGGAGATGTGTTTGAGATGTTAGATCGAAGTTTTGGTTCTTCAATGGAAGGAATTCCTCAAAATTTAGTCGATGTAGAACGAATAGAGAAAGTGTTGAAAGAAAATCCTTTTGTATTAGATGCAGAAGCCTATATAGGTGCTAACAACACGGTACAAATTGACATTGCACAAAGGATTCCGATAATTCGGATTATAGATAAAATGGAATTGAGTTATTATTTCGATAAAGATGGAAATAAGATGCCGACCTCCAAACATTTTACGGCGAGGGTTTTGACGGCAACAGGCAATATTCCACCACATACTCCCGAATTTATAGATCGGGAGAATCATCTGCTGAATCAACTATTTGATTTAGGTAAAAAGTTACTAGCAGATGAGTTATACCATCCAATGATAGAACAGATTTATGTAAATGCAAAACGAGAATATACCTTGATTCCAAAATTAGGCAATCAAAAAATCTTGTTAGGTAAATACGAGCAAATTGATATAAAACTAGAAAACTTAAAAATTTTTTATAATAAAGCAATTGCTAATTTGGGATGGCGAAAATATAAAACGATTGATTTGCGCTATAAAGGGCAAATCGTCACTGAGAAACGATAAGAATTAAAAAATGCTAAATTTTTGTAAAATCGTACTTCATTAGTTTTCGATACTTTTGAATTTTACATTTTAAATTTTACATTTTTTAAGCAATTTAGTCCACCAAGGAAGAGAAACGAATGCAAAGCATTTCTTCCGAAAACACTACAAGGTTATGGAAATGAACACTAACCAATCTAAAGAATTAGTTGTCGCTCTGGACATCGGCACATCGAAAGTATGTGCCTTAGCAGGCTGCAAGAACGAACATGGTCAACTCGAAATTTTGGGCGTAGGAAAAGTAGAATCTACTGGAGTAATGAGAGGGGTTGTTACCAATATTGAAAAAACAGTAAAAGCTATTTCTGATGCTATTGCAGCGGCGGAACGACAATTTCAAGATGCTTTCAAAGTTGTTCACGTTGGCATTGCAGGTCAACACATAAAAAGTTTGCATCATCGAGGTATGTTGACGCGAGAAAATATGCATTCTGAGATTTCAACTAAAGATATTGAAAAACTGGTTAGTGATATGCATCGATTAGTATTGCCTCCGGGTGATAAGATATTGCATGTGATTCCTCAAGAATATACCGTAGACAACGAAGTAGGCATTGTTGACCCAATTGGGATGTCAGGTGTTCGATTAGAAGCAAATTTTCATATAATTACGGGACAAATAACTGCTTCTAACAATCTTACAAAATGTGTTAAGAAAGCAGGATACCAAGTAGCAGATATTACACTCGAACCTATCGCCTCTGGCGCTTCTGTATTAAGCGAAGAAGAATTAGAAGCTGGGGTTGCTTTGGTTGATATAGGTGGAGGAACAACTGATATTTCTGTTTTTTATGAAGGTATTCTACGACATACAGCTGTTATTCCTTTTGGTGGAGATGTTATAACTAAAGACATCAAAGAAGGTTGTACGGTAATGAAGCATCAAGCGGAAAAATTAAAAGTTAAATTTGGTTCTGCTTTAGCAGATGAAGTATTTGATAATCGAGTGATTGCTATTCCTGGACTAAAAGGAAGAGAACCCAAAGAAATATCAGAAAAGAATTTGGCCTTGATTATTCAAGCAAGAGCAGAGGAAATATTAGATTATGTAGTTTGGCAAATACGCCGTTCAGGTTTTGAGAAAAAATTAATTGGTGGTATTGTTTTAACAGGAGGTGGAGCTTTGTTGAAAGATTTAGATAAATTAACCGAATTTCATACTGGTATGACTGCAAGAGTTGGTATTCCGGCAGAACACTTAGCGCATGGAAATTCCGAACAAATTTACAGCCCTGTATTCTCTACAGGAATTGGCTTATTACTAAAAGGAATTGAAGCTGTAGAGACGGGAAAGGTGGTCTATTCACACAAAGAACCTGAAATAGAAGCTGTAGTTAATGAAACGGTCTATGAAGACGAACCTGAAACGATGGGAATTGAAAATGACGGAAAATGGTACGCTCAATTATTCAAAAGAACAAAAGAGTGGTTTGAAGCAGAACCCGATACAGAGTATTAACAGGAGTGCTAAGCTTCGCTTAGTATAATAATAGTCCTATAAAAGAAGATAAGATACCCTAAAAAAATTCTATAACAGAGAAAACTTATAAATTATGATGTTCGACATGCCCAAAGGAGAAGGATCAATCATCAAAGTAATTGGTGTTGGCGGAGGCGGCAGTAATGCAGTCACACACATGTTCAATCAAGGTATTGTAGGTGTAGATTTTGCCATATCTAATACAGATATTCAAGCGATAGATACTAGTCCTGTACCCGTAAAAATCCAACTAGGTCCTGAATTAACGGATGGAAGAGGAGCTGGTTCAAGACCTCAAATAGGTCGACAAGCATGCATTGAATCTATCGAAGAAGTGAAGGAGTTTTTGGAAGATAGTACAAAAATGCTATTTGTTACGGCTGGTATGGGCGGAGGAACAGGAACAGGGGCAGCGCCAATTATTGCCAAAACTGCCCGTGAAATGGGCATTTTGACCGTAGGTATTATTACCTTACCATTTACTTTTGAAGGCAGAAAAAGAACCAGTCAAGGAGGAGAAGGATTAGAAGAATTAAAAAATAATGTAGATACCTTAATCGTAATTTCTAATGATAAATTACGCCAGATTCATGGTAATTTGTCTTTGTCACAAGCTTTTTCAGAAGCAGATAATATTTTAGCAACCGCTGCAAAGGGGATTGCCGAAATCATCACGGTACCAGGATATGTCAACGTTGATTTTGAGGATGTGAATACCGTAATGCGGGAAAGTGGTATTGCTATTATGGGAACCGCTGCAGCAGATGGCGAAGGACGAGCAAGAAGAGCTGTTGACGATGCTTTAAACTCCCCTTTATTAGAAGATAGTAATATCAAAGGAACCCAACATATTCTATTGAATATCACTTCGGGTACAAAGGAAGTGACGATGGATGAGATTTTTGAAATAACAGAATTTGTTCAAGAGGAGGCTGGTTTTGGAACTAACTTAATCTGGGGTAATTGTTTTAATGAGGAATTAGGCGAGAAAATAAGTGTTACTATTATTGCTACGGGGTTTGAAAGTAATAAGCCTGAGAAAGTAACTAGAGAGGACAATAAAATTGTTGTGGCACTAGATGAAGAAGAAGATAAAATCGAACCCGTTCAAAAAAAAAGTACACCCGATCTAATATCGGTAGTAGGAGAACATTCGACTACTTTTGAATTTGAAGACATTCAATTAGACAAATATAGAAAAACAAGTTACTCTTATGATGAGCCTTACGTAAAAGATGAAGAACGAGAAAAGGAAGAAAATGAGCGTAGAAAACGGCAAGAACGAGAAGATAGAAGAAGAGAACGATTGAGAACAAATGTGAGTAAATTAAATAACCCACAGGTTATCAATGAGTTAGAAAATCAGCCCGCTTATCTAAGACGTAATGTTAGATTGAATGAGGTGCCTCATTCTTCGGATGAATCGACTATTTCCAATTGGTCTATTTCAGATGAAGATGCACCAGAAATTAGTAAAAATAATACTTATTTACATGATAATGTAGATTAAATTAAATCAACTTTTTAAGTTGAAAAAAATATAAGAGGGCGCAAAATAGAGACAGCAATGTCCTTTTTTCATACCTAAAGATTAATCGAATCTTTCCTTCTTGAGAGGTAGTTTGAAGTAATTCAGACTGCCTCTTTTTTGTGCTCGTCATATTTATCATATTAATGTGGATAATGACCGACTTTATAATGTTTATGGAGGAATGCAGGACAATGGGAACTGGTCAGGACCAGGCTACACTTGGAAACGAGGGGGTATTGGTACCTTGTATTGGCAATATTTAGTTGGAGGATACAGATTTGGGGGCAAGGTGGAGCATAGTAGCGATTTCTTTGTTGCTTAGACCAAGTTTTATATAGGCGCAATGTCTTATTTCATTATTTGTCAGAATTCCATCCCTTTCTCTTTTTAGTAAGAAGCGACAGAATAGTGTGTTTTCACTACCCTGCCAGTCTTCCGACACCTAAATTACTTATACAACTATTTTGTAATATTTTATTATTTGATGTTTGTTTAAGGGTATAAAAAAGTTAGTCAATATGGAATAGACTAAAATTGTAATAATTTATTTTTTCGTTATTAAGTTGGAAGACTGAAATAAGTTAAGCAAATAATTTCAATCAACATTGACATAATTAGCTGTTTGTCAATATTTTAACGATTCTGACTTCTGACAGATTTATCGGTCTTAAATCTGACTGCTCACTTACTAAGTAATACTATTTTGTCACTTTAGCGAAATATTAAAATGACAAAGTAGTAGTAAGTGCTTGGACATAAATAAATTATTCTTTTAACCTAGGCTATTTTTTTGCTCAACTAGGCATGAACCCGTACGGGATGCTTACATAGCTTGCTATCTAGGCTGGCTTTTGCTTGTAGCAAAAGAGCCTAAGCAAAAAAATATTTTCCATACCGATAGCTATCTGTATGGAGAGAGAAAAAAGACTGTCGTAAATAGTTAAGTTATTTGTGTCCAAGCACTTAGTTTACGGAATTAAGCAAATAATTAACTTGAACGATTTTTGAGATTAGCATCCCACCCGTAAGCAGTTCACAAACGATGTTTGCTCATCTTGTCTAAATTCAAAACTCATTTCAATTTATACCCAATTTCTGCGAACTGCTTAAGTAGTGCTTGAACGGAAATGCTAAGGAATCTGATAATCAGTAAGTTATAAGGATTTTAACACTCGAATGTTTTTATAATTTATTTATTTTAAAATTCAAAAAAAACTACTAATCAGCTTCTTAAGAAAACAATCAAAAATTGGCCGAAATTTATTGGAAACATTCAAAATTATTCAAGCTAAAAAACGGTTGTAACTAATTGATTATCAAGATAAAAATCTTTTTCGTCCAGGCACTAAGTATATTTTTTCAGGAAGAAACATTTTAAACGTGTTTAGAAATTATATTGTTATTTTTAGTTTAGCAGCCATGATTTCTCTTAATCTACCTTCATCTTTCTATTCATGTAAATTGCCAAGCTTTGGTCTTTTAATTCCAGAATTGAGTATTTACACCCCTATCTTATTACCAAATTATTGATTAATATTTTTTCAAATTTTGGATAATACCTCTTTTGAGTATCTATAAATTAGATTTGAAAATTAATGTTAGGTTAATGACATGGATATTTTGATTAAATGCATTGCAAAGGTATACTTATCAATGGTTTGATACAAATAAATGAAATTTATGAGAAAACTTTTAGTTGTAAAAAATTGTGATATTTTATAGAATTGTGAATTATTATTTTAATTTATCACAAATTTATCACAAATTTATCACAAAACTATTACGATAATATGACTAGAATTCAAAACTAAAGTTAGCTTTTTTTCAATTGTCAATTAACGGACATATAGAGAAGTTTTGTGAGATTTTTTTGAAAAATATAATTCTCACCCTTAAAACCTCATAGTCGAGCTCCCGATAGTTATCGGGAAAGGTAGCGAGACATATAGTTAAGTTATTTCTGTCCTCTAACCCTAGATAATGTTTATTCGACCGTTGGAAATATAGATAGTGTCTTTGAAAATTATGAGCAAATGCTGAAAAATTTTAAGGAACTACACATTTTATCTCTTAAAAATATTAGATGTTATTAATCCTAATTGATAAAATGGATTGATATAGAACCTGTTTAATGTTCAAAAGAATAGAACCTTATATCCTCATTTATTTTTTTGGAAAGTAGTTCGAATGCACGTGCATTCGGATGTGTTTCATAGGGAGGATATATTTGAAATTGATCATTTGATTCAAATAGATTTTTATAATTCAAAACCTTTATTTTGGTATCTTTTAAATAGTCTATTATTTTGTCTGAGTGACCTGGATATATAACTATATAGAAATCATTTTGTCCAAAATGTTGTAAATAAGAAGTATAAGATTCTTTAATAACAGATGCAGTAAGTTCATAATGTTTATTAGTAATTTTTAGAGGAAAATTTATATTAAAGTATTCCAATGTATTACTATTGTCCAATAGAAAATAAAAATAACTTAAAATTGGGCGACCTTCAATAAAACTAACCTTGTTAGAAATTTCACCATTTTTAATATTATAATATGGAGTAAACGCCCCAAATTTTGTAAATGTATTAAAAAATCCATTCACTCTATTGATATGGTTATCAATATAAATATAGAAGCACACCCCCTTTTTTTGCAATATTTCTTCTTTAAAGTTAGGGCTTTTCAAATTGGCTAACATCTGATTTGAGCCATATCCTCCAAAACCATAATTATAGGAAATGTAATTTGTGTCTTGATTTACAAAGTGAAAAGGTAATGTTTCATAATCTTCAACTCCTGATCCAAAAGTAAAAGAACCTCCAAAAAATAAAGCAAACCTTTTATCTTTTTGATTGTCTGAGTTTGACGGATTAATTCGTCTGTTGTAATCATCAACTGAATATTGGACATTGTAAATTACAGTTGAATCTTGATTATTAATCAAATAACTATTTGCAAATAGTTTTTTTTCCGAGGGCTTGTAGCCTAACTCCTTATCAAAAACATTTGCTAGTGCCCTTTTTTTTGAATTATTAATATTAGTATAGTGTTCCACATTAACTCGGTGACTATCAGATTTAAATTTTATTATCAAACCAAAAAACAGATCTAATATAATGATAAAAATAATTGCTGAGAAAAGCATTACTCCCATGTTCTTTAGGCTTTCTGTTTTTGATAGAAGTAGTAAGAAACCTAATAAGAATACTATTGAAAGGAATTGGAATAGAATCAACTTGCTATGAACAAGCCATTTAAGTATAATTCCATCACCATTACCATATCTAAGATCATATTCCTTTTCGATTATTAGAGCGATAAAACTTAGGATAACTAAGGTCACGTTAATAAAGAGCAAATTCTTTTTTAAATCTTTTTTTCTGTTCATATATTTTTATGGCTGTGAAAGTCAATAATGAAATTTCGCAATTCAGTTCACACAATTTCGACTTGAATATTTTCTTTCTCTGGTGATGTATCCAATTTAATACTTAGAATGACAACTAAGCAAATATAAGAAAGAATGACTACATCCATTATGGTTAACAAAATAATCAATGCAACTGTTGTGATTACCAATTTGTAAGGAACGTGAGTTTTGGATATAAAAAATTGATAATCAAATAATTATCGCAAAATTTTA
>CAYMSC010000065.1:0-19497 GCA_964392805.1 uncultured Saprospiraceae bacterium | reverse complement strand
TTTAATAAAAAATCAAGATTTACTCACCCCAAAAGACTTCTTATTCGCACGTAGCGTAGCGAAGTGCGTGATTCAGTAAAAAGTGTACGGTAATGAATTCTTATCTACATGTAATTTGTTTATAACCATCCAAATGAAAAGGTAAATCTGTTAATTGATTTTGAATTAAAAAAATAGGAGCTATTTCCTTATCGATGGCTAGTTCCATTCTTTTAGCGCAGGTTTTACCTTTACTTTGATAGCCTGTGGGGCAGACTGATGTTTCTTTATCAATAAATTCAAACCAAATGAAAAGGTTTGGTTCTGGTTCAAATAATTGAATTTTATATTCTTGAGGGGCTAGCACAATTTCCGATGAAATTAAGTCATAACAAAGTTGTTCATCAAAATTTTCCATAAAAACATGGACGGCAGAATCAGGTTTAGTGAAATCAAAATTTTCCCAATAGACTATATATTCTTGAATACTCGCTTTGTCTGATTCTAAATCTTTCAAGATTTCATTATTTTTTTTCCACGCGGGATAATCACGTGTTTTTATTGGCTTCTTTTTGACAATTCTATTCTTGTTTCTTTTCCGAATATTTTTTAAATCTCGATTGATTTCTCTCAGCCAATCGTCTACTTCTTCTTCCAAAAACGTAAAATAATCAATATAATAATCAACTTGCACAGGATGATGTAAGTCTGTGTTGCTAGGACCAATTAAGGTGACTTCATAACTAATTAATGAACTAGTTTGGCTACTTAAAGAAGTGGAAAAAATAAGACAAAAACAAAAAAGGAGTTGTTTCATGAAACTAATTTATTGGTAATAATTTACCCGTAAAATAGGTCATTTTTTGGAAATTTTCGACCGCAAAGGCGGGAAATTTTCTTTAAGGTAAGTAAACCGACTGATTCTCAATAATTTAGTCCTTGATGAAAAATTTAACTTGAAATAGGAATTTTGATTCTTAACACCAGAAAAGCTACCTTAAATTGAGAAATGGATAAGGATATTATTCGAGTGTACATGAATAACTGGTAGCACTCCCGAAAGCTTTCGGGAGTGCTACCGGTTAAAAATAAATATTGAGAACTTACATAACTTTACACTTGTAACTTGTGGATTATCTGTAGTGTTTTTAATTGTCATTTTAATTCCTTCTTTACTTCTTACTATACTTCCGTTTCCGATTCATCTCCGCTACCGCTTTTTCTATGCCTTCAGGGGTAAGTGCATACATCGGCATGACTCTCTTTAACACTGGAATTGTATCAGAAGAATACCAATATTTTTCTGCCATCGGATTCATCCAAGCGATTCTTTTGTATTTTTTAGTGAGGACTTCCCATGTCTCAATACTAGTTCGCCCAAGTTCATAAGGCGCCATGTCGGCATCGCCAATGACGAACAAACTATAATTTTTGTCTTCTGAAGCAATTTTTTCAATGGGAACAAACTGGGTTCGTCTTACGTCTTTATAAGCACCGTTATAAATAGTATTATGATAGTAATAAGTTTTAAGGTCATGGGCAAATCGAGTTTTCATTTTAGAAAATAACTTTTGCACTGCCTTGATGTATGGAGTCATAGACAAGCCACCATTGTCAATCATTAAAATGACCTGCACTTTATGATTGAGTTTCTCTTTCTCATAAGGTAGAAAAATACCTCCTTGTTTTAACCCCTCCGTTATAGTGGTAGGAATATCCAAAATTACCTCGGCGGACTCATCTTCAATACCTTTCAAAATTGCCAAAGCAGCATCAATATTATCATCCCTCAAAATAGCTTTGGCGTCAGCAGGGTAAAACCGTCGGTCATTGACTACTTTTCTAGCCATTTTTCCGCCGCCACCTCCGCCAACACGAATGCCACCTGGTGCAGCCCCATTGTTTCCATAGGGAGAAGCACCACCCGAACCAATCCAATGCGTTCCGCCATTATGCTTTCCTTTCTGTTGTTTGGCAACTGCTTCCATCCGTCGCTTCAATTCTTCCATCGAAATATTTCGATAGTCCACCATTTTATCCACCTTATTCGGTTGGCCAGGGTCTGTATCTGCATTAGCGGTGTCCACCTGGTTGGGGTCATCTTTGCTCAATACTTCATTGCCATCCAATATTTTTTTAATATCATAAGTACTGATATGCACTTCATCCAGAAAACGGTCCACCAATTCTTTAATATCGGGTAATTTACCATCATCATCTTCGTCCATCAAATTCTTTTTCCACTCTTGAAAGGTTTCGGAACGCACTAAAGCACTTTCCAAAGTCTCCCCGTTCTTTATTTCAACCGATAAAAAATATTCATAAAAAGCAGCTGTATAAGGTCCAAATTCCTTAGGATCATTCGTAATTAAAGCCTTGAGTACCAAATAAATATCCCCCAAAGTATTAACTAATCCTTTATCAATAGACCTACGCAATTGCAGCAATGTTCGTACATCTGCATTCAATTTATGCTTTCGAAAAGTATGTGGTAAGGATGGAAACATAATTTTTATAGTTATGAGTGGTAAGTTGTAAGTAAGGGTTGTCTTAAAAGACGGAGAATTTAGATTTTCCTTTACCAAACAGAAAAAACAGTATTCATTTCTATTTGATAATTAGATTATTATGAATTTTTAGATAATCAGATAAATAATTGCTAATTATTCGTTGGGAAGCTAATCCGTTGGGCGTATTTTTTTCCCAACGGATTAGTTTCCCCAACGGATTTTAGATGTATTATTAAAATAAATAATATCAGTTTTTAATCTGACGCTCTATTTGTTTTTATAGTTTGTAGCCCCGAAATGTAAATTCGACGAAGCCAATCTATATTCGGGGACTTGTGAGACAGCCTCCACTAATAACTTACAACTTAAGTTGTGCTTTATTTCTTTCTAAAATTTTCATGTCGGCTTGCGTTTTAATCAAAACGCCCATGCCGTCCATAGCAACCAATTTTTCAAGACTTTTATCTTTTTTGAACGTATTTAAATACTTCAACCAATTTAATAATTCTCTAGTACTTGGTGCTCTTTCTAGTCCTAAATGTCTTACTTGATAGAATAATTGAATTGCCTTTTGAACGATTTCTGCATCTGCACCGGGGTAATGTTTATGCACGATTTCCAACATCATTTCGGGCGTTGGAAAAGTAATATAGTGATAAATACACCGACCTTTAAAGGCAGTTGGTAGTTCTTGTTCTCGATTACTAGTAATCACAATAGCAGGCATATCTTCCTCACTAACAGAAATTTCCTTGCCAGATTCAGGCAAGATAAATTTTCTATGACTTAAAGCATACAATAAATCATTGGGAAATTCTCTCGGCGCCTTGTCAATTTCATCAATTAACAAAACCGTATTGGGTTTAGAATATGCTTTTGCCCCCGGTCCCATCATCACATAATCATCTAATCGCTCGGTACTTCTTCCACCAGTACTTAATTTTTTAGCTAATCCTTTCTCGTCTCTTTGGGCATTTAATACCTCAATTTGAGAATCTCTTAAATATTTTACGTGGTCAAATTTTGCTACAAATTGTTCTACGGTACTTTTTGAGCCAACGGGATATACAAATAACTCAATATTATTGTCTTTGGCGAATTGTATCGGTAATTCAGTTTTTCCTGTTCCTGGTTCTCCTTCCATTAATAAAGGCATGCCTAGCACTCTTGACATATGAAATGCTTGTGCTAATTCTGCGTCACATAAGTATTTGTCGGACCCTGTCCACATTGAAGTATTTGCCATTCTATCAGTATTTTATTTAAAATTATGCTATTACTAAAAGCGAAATTTCGCTAAATTAAGGCTACTTTATGGTTATACCTAATAAATTAGTATTTGATTCCTAATTTTGGAGTATTTCGTCGCAAAAGTTCCGACTTACAATACAAACCGTTTCGTAACAATCTTTGGAATTTCTCGCTCATAATGGGTAATAAAGACAAGCGTATGCTTTTCACTCAAAATTGTATTTAATAACACTTTAGCTTTTTGAATGGTTGCAAGGTCAAAACCTTGGAAGGGTTCATCTAATAAAATCAGAGGTGGATTTTTGACCAAGGCTCTAATCAACAATAAAATTCTTTGCTCTCCCGTAGATAGTTGTTGAAAAAATCGTTCTTTTAAAGGTAAAACATCAAAATATTCCATTAATAAATCGACTACAGCTTGTTCTTTTGTGGTGGCAGGTCGTTTCAGATAAACGTGGTCAAACAGCCCTGTTATAATGGCATGTTCTGCGGTCAATTTTGTATTAAAAAAATAATGGAGTTCCGAGGAAGTGTAGCCTGTTCTTTTTTTTATGTCCCAAATATTTTGACCAACGCCTCTTTTCTGGTCAAACAAATAAATTTCATTCGCATAGGCTTGTGGGTGGTCTCCAAATAACAAAGAAAGCAAAGTTGATTTTCCAGAACCATTCGCACCAAATAATGCCCATTTTTCTCCTTGCTTGACCCTCCAATTGATGTTATCTAAGACCTTTTTACCATAATAAGCAACGGTAGTATTTTTAAGCGAAAAGATAGAGGTCCAATCTTCGTTATTATTTGGCGTTTTGAAAAAAGGTTGTATTTTTTTTAAAATGTTGGCTTGATTTTTTTTGGTAAATGCTTGCTTTGCATTATCCAACTCTTTGGGGGATAACTGGGTAAAATGTTTACCAAAAGGAGGAGGTGTTTTTATATTTTTGCTTATAACTTCAGATTTTCTAACCCTTCCTTCGTATTTAATTTTAAGATTTTCTAGCTCCAATTCATGAGAAATACAGGTAGGTAAAACATCGTATTGTCCAGCTAAAATTAACTGAATACCATTATGTTCAACCAAATCATCCAATAAATCATTAAACTCCGTTCTACTTTTGGCATCTAATCCCATATAAGGATTATCAATAATCAAAAGCTTAGGCTGTTGTAAGATAGCACTGGTAATCAATAATTTACGAGATTGTCCGCTTGATAATTTAATACGCTCTAAATCTTGTAACTCAAATACGCCCGTTTTTTTAATTAAATCGACGTGCGCTTTTTCGTATTCAGAATATCCTGCTTCCATTAAATATTCCCATACAGTAACTGTTCCATCAGCGGCAAAAGAATTAAATCGCTGCGAATAAAAACAAGCATGAGGGTCAAACGCCCTAGAATCATCTTTAAAAGAGACTACCTTAATACATCTCCTTTTAAGTTCATAAGTCGATTGAATGGCTGGATGATTTTCTTCCAACCAAGGATAAGAAAGTTTACCTTGAGTTAAATAGTATTTCCCTGAAAGAGCACTGACTAAACTTGTTTTTCCAGCACCTATTTCTCCTGTAATTATCCAATTCTCCCCTTGTTCAACCGTCCAATTTAATTGCTCAAAAAATTTTTTTTGAGCATGAGAGAAGGCAACATTTTCTAATTTTAAGTACGGAATCATGTTGTTTGATATTAAAAAAAAGGGTTATGTAAAATACTAGCACTTTTACCTATGCTTGAAATGTGGAAGGTACACATTGTCATCTATCTTCACAAATGAAATATGCTATTTACACCATCAACCGCAAATCAATCATGAAAAAACACACTACAATTTTCACATGCTCCTTAATTTTTTTACTTTTTTGCTGTGTCCCTCTTTATGGTCATACTCAACCACACCCAGACACGTTACTTGCTAACCAATACAATCAAAAAATAGAAAATGTTGCACCACTTTCCGAGGTTTTTATAAAAGACCTTCAACCTGGGCATACCTATTCAATTTTATTTGTGGTTAATGATGAATTGAGCTGCGTTCCGATATTATCGATGAATCAAAATTTTAAAACTTATCGGGAAACATCCACTCAGATAATTCTAGAATTTAGAGCAAGTCAAGCAGTACAAAGTATACAATTAAAATCCCCTTGCCCAGAGATTAAGGGTAATTTTTTTATTGAAACACATTGCGAGTCTTGTCCCTATTTAGAACATATTGGAAATACCGAAAGAAGTCAAGCAGTGATAAGTGCAGTTTCTGGAACATCGCCAGAAGAATTAGTTTTAGAAAATTTTGTAGCAGGAGGATGTTATGAAGTAGATAATATTACTTTTAAAGGGCCAGATATTGCTAGAGGACTTTTTTCTCAAGGAGAAGCAAGCATCTCTATGGATGAAGGTATTATATTAGCTACGGGGGATGTAAGAGATTGTAAAGGACCTAATCAATCCTCAAAGACGAGTACTAAATTTGAAAATAGTGCGGAGGGGGATACAGATTTATCGATGTTATTACGAATAATAGGATCCCAAATAAGAACGGTAACGGATGTTGCGATTTTAGAATTTGATTTTACGCCTACCCAAGATGAAGTTTCTTTTGAATATGTTTTTGCTTCTGATGAATATTGTGATTTTGTTGGTTCTGGCTTTAATGATGTTTTTGGCTTCTTTATTAGTGGACCTGGAATAAATGGACCATTTAGCAATAATGGAGAAAATATCGCCCAATTACCGAATTCGGATACTTATGTTTCTATCAATACAATTAATTGGGGGGAAAACAGACCTTTTTATAATAATAACCGCCCGCTTTTTCAATTGCAACAATCTAATGGTTGTACATTAGGAGAAGCTTTTGGTACAGCAGTGGCAAAGAATGAATTAGAATATGATGGATTTACAGACATATTAACTGCTTCGGCGACTGTAATTCCATGTGAAACCTATCATATCAAACTAGCGATTGGAGATGTAGCAGATGATGGTTATGATTCTGCGGTTTTTTTCAAAAAGAATAGTTTTTCTTTAGGAGACCCTGCCGAATTATCCACAGAAATTCCAGATGCTTCTTTTCCCGATAGTAATTTAGTATATGAATCTTGCCAAGAATCCTTTTTTGTTTTTAAACGAACAGAAGATAGTGATAGAACAAGACCTCAAATCGTTCCTTTTAACATCTCTTCTACAAGTACTGCAACGGTTAATATTGATTATTCCGCTATCCCTTCTCCGGTTATCATTCCGATTGGGCAAGATAGTATTAGAGTACCAGTTACTGTTTTTGAGGATGGTGTTCCAGAAGGACCAGAATCTATTATTTTTGAGTTAGAATCTGCTTGTACCTGTGAGGGTTTACTGACCGAATTAATTATCATAGAACCAGAAGAACCGAGCGTCAATTTTGAGGAATTATCTACCTGCATAGGTGGGGAAATAAGCCTCAGTCCTCAAATTGAAGGGGGTGTTGGCGATTTCACCTATGAATGGTCGACAAACGAAACTACACCTACTATTTCTGCGCAAATAGATGAACCAACCACCTATGCGGTTACGGTAACAGACCAATGTGGTACTACCTCAATGGCAGAAATTCAAGTGACGATTGAAGAACAAGTAGCCGTTTTATCTGGGGATGTGCTTATTTGCAATGGGGAAGCCATGAATCAAATAACCGTTAATTTTACAGGAAGCGGCCCCTATTCCTTGGAATATGAATTTAATGGAGAGCAGAGGAATATTTCTAATATTGAGGAGTCAAATTACCAATTACCAGAAACAGCCCCAGGAATTTATCAAGCGATTTCTATGACCTCAAATGGTTGTATGGGAACGGGGGAAGGAACTGCTCAAATTGAAGTTTCAGAAGTAAATATTGAATATAGAGCCAGTAGTCCTAAGTGTCATGATAGTACAGACGGATTCATTGAATTAAGAATGGATGAAAATGAAGGTACTTATACTTATGAATGGAATAATGGAGCAGCCGATGCTCGATTAGATAATTTGTTAGAGGGCGATTTCGAGGTAACAGTAACAAATGAATTGGGCTGTGAATCTACGGAATCTTTTAGTCTGAATATCCCCGAAGAATTAACAGCGTCTATTACCCCAAATGGTTTAGTAAATTGTTATAACCCTACTGCTGGAAGCATTGATTTAGAAGTAGAGGGAGGCACTCCTGGTTATGCATATGCTTGGTCAAATGGGGCAGGAATCCTACAAAATCCAACCAACTTAGAAGGAGGCATGTATACCGTGGTAATTACAGACTTAAATGGTTGTGAAACCATTTTAGAAACAGAAATTATAGCTGATTTGGAAGAACCACTAGCAGCCATTCAAGTCGATAAAATTATTAGTTGTAGAAATGATGAAGTAGTTTTAACCGCTCTAGGAACAAGTACTGGTTTCTTATTTAACTATCAATGGTCCTCGGATGATGGTCAAATTGACCGGTATAATTCTCCTTTGGAACCTGTCGTAAGTAGGGAAGGTACCTATAGTTTAGAAGTAATCAATACCTCGAATGGCTGTATAAATACGGTGACGGCATCTGTCAAAGCAGATACCGAACAACCTAGTATTGAATTGGAGGAGGTTCAAGAATTAAATTGCCAAATAGAAACGCAAAACCTAATTGGTATTATCTTAGATGGATTAGTAGATTATTCTTTAGATTGGACAACAAATGATGGTAATTTTATATCAGATACTGATATTTTAGAACCAGAAATTGATGCAGCAGGTACTTATAGCCTAATGGTGACGAATAATGAGAATGGCTGTATAGTAGAAGAAAGTATAGTCGTTTCGGCAAATAAAATTTCACCCAGTTTTCAGATTGTCGAACCTAACATCTTAAGTTGTGATAGAAATGCAGTTTCTATAAATGCAGACTTGGAGGGGGCTGAGGAAGATTATTCAATTGTTTGGGAAACAACAGCAGGTAATTTTTTAGAAAATAGAAATACCCTAAATCCTGTTGTAGACCAACCAGGAGTTTATACTATAAAAATTACAGATACTGAGAATTTTTGTGAATCTGAGGAACAAGTAACTATTTTGCTTGATACCCTAAGCCCTAATATAGAAGCAGGAGACCCCGCTATTTTTACTTGTGATATTACCCAAATGAATCTAAATGCTACGATTAGAGATAATCGTATTTATAATTATCAGTGGACCACCGAAGATGGTAATATTTTGTCAGGAGATGATTCTTTAATACCGACGATTGATGCGCCAGGGACTTATTCAGTTATTGTAAAAGATGAAATTAACGGTTGTGAAGCAGCGGATAGGGTAGTTATCACAGATGATATTAACCGACCCAATGTTCTAATTGAATCACCGCCTTTTATTACTTGTGTTGATGAATCAGTTCAATTAGATGCTTCTAATTCTACGCAAGGTGGAAATTTGAATTATCGCTGGGAGACGTTTGATGGAGATATAGTAGATGCAACCAATCCTATTAATCCAATTATGGGGTCGGCTGGCACCTATTTATTGTTTGTAGTTGACCAATCCAATGGTTGTGAAGGCAGAGGCATTGTGGAAGTAGGAATAGATACAATTGCTCCCACTGCGATGATTGAAGCAGCAGATGTTTTTAATTGTAAATCAGAAAGCGTAGAAATTGATGGTACCGCTTCTAGTACAGGGAGCAATTTTCAATTTAATTGGCGTACGACGGATGGAACAATTATTTCAAATACTAATGTTGTTTCTCCGGCAGTAGGCGCGGCTGGGACCTATTTTTTAGAAATACTTAATACCGCTAATGGATGTATTACAGAGACTTCTTTAGTTATTATCGATGAAAAGCCCACTGAATTGGATGTAGCTTTAAATCAGCCTTTGTGTCACGGCGATAAAGGACAGGCAAATGTAATGCAGGTAGTTGGTGGAGTAGGACCATATACTTATTCTATTGATGGCGGTAACCGTTTTAACAATGAAGCAGGCTTTAGTCTTCTCTCTCCCGGTTTTTATAACGTAGTTGTAAAAGATGTTAATGATTGTGAATTAGAAGAGGTAATTGAAATTGTTGAACCCGATGAAGTAGTCGTTGATTTAGGTTTGCAACAGGAAATTGGGCTTGGTGATTCTACTAATTTAGCAGCCATCACAAATATTCCAGAAGGACAAGTGGCAGAAATTATGTGGTTTCCGTCAAATGGTCTAAGTTGCGATGATTGTTTAAACCCATCGGCAAAACCCTTTCAAAGTGTTAATTACGAGGTAACTATTATTGACCAAAATGGTTGTGAGGCTAATTCCGACGTACGCTTATTAGTAGACCAGACGCCCCAGATATATGTCCCAAATATTTTAAGCACAAGTGCTAGCCAAGCAGAGAATGGTCGATTCACAATTTTTGCCAAGCAAGGGATGGTTAATCAAATTATTACCCTAGAAGTATATGATAGATGGGGAGAGACGGTTTTCCAAAGAAAGAATTTTGCACCAAATGACCCAAATTTTGGATGGGATGGAAGCTTTAATAGAAAAAAAATGCGACCTGCTGTATTTGCCTATCGAGCAAAATTGGAAATGATAGATGGCAGAATGGTTGAACTTTCAGGAGATATTACATTAATGGACTAAGTAAAATTTAATTTTCAATTTTAAACCACCTTCGGCGGAAATTGAAGTTGAAGTTGAAGTTGAAATTTGAAATTTGAAAAATATCGACATTTCAAAATATCGATTCCGATTTGTATCGGAATTGGTTTCAAAGCTCTAGAGTACGCAAAAATTATTGCTAGGGGATTTAGCAAAAAATAACCTACACAAATGAGCTAGGAGGATAGGTCCCACGGATTTAGCTGATCAGGCTGATTCACACGGATTTTCTTTTTATCTTCTATTATCATTTTGCGTAGGTTATTATTTTCGTTTTCCCTAGAACTAAATAGACAATCGCAAAATAAATGAATAGTTTTACCAATAAACATTACTGCTTAATCCGTTGGGTCTTTCAATCTGTTGGGGAAAATATATCCCAGCGGATTTGAATGCTCAATGGATGATACATTTTAATTAATTACAATGCATCGTTAATAGTTCATCGTTTAGCGGTCATATTGAAAAATATAGCATATTTTATTCAAGAAGGAGGCACTACTTTAGGTACGTGACTTCTTTTTTTTTGTTAATTCTTCGGTACATTGCGAACTTACTTCTGTGGAAATAATGATGACTTTACCTTTTAATCTTTTTACAAATGGAGATGTTTAATTTATTTTTCGGAAGTTTGTAGCTTTGTAGAGACCTATAAATCATTTTTGATTTAGTAATTTGGGCATTATTCTTTTTGAAATCTCTTTTTGCTGCGCTCTATTTTGATAAAATTAAATAACTACCATGCGAATTAGTCTAAGTTTACTAAGCTTTTTTTTAATTACAATCCTTGGTTGTTTTACTATTCCTAACCAATTTACAGGTTTGGCTCCAGGATATTGGCGTGCATCTTTAGATATTCGACCTACTAATTTTGGTGCTGATGGCGGTACTATTAAAAATATGCCTACTAATTTTGAGGAAGCCTCCGATGGTTCTTTGCCTTTTACCTTTGAAGTGATTTATGAAAACGACAATGAATTTCACATTGACATTATTAATGGAGAGGAACGAATAAGAGTCGCAAAAGAAGATATTTACATCGGCTTAGACCGAAAAGTAGGAAAAGATACCTTTTTGATAAAATTCCCAATTTATGAATCTTATATCAAAGGATTATTTGAAAGTCGGGTAATGGAAGGAGAATGGGTGGCGACTAATCGCGAAAATTATCGGATTCCTTTTGTAGCAAAATACGGTAAAAAGCACCGATTTACCCAGCTTAAAAAAGCACCTAAAATAGATGTGTCTGGAAAATGGGAAGTCCATTTTCAAGGAGCGAATGACCCTGATGATGTATTTGTGGGAATAGGAGAATTTAAGCAGGAGGGGAATGAACTAAGAGGTACGTTTAGAACAGAAACAGGAGATTATCGTTTTTTAGAGGGAACGGTGCAAGCAGATAAACTTTATCTTTCAGTTTTTGACGGTGCACATGCTTTTCTTTTTGAAGCAAAAATATTGGAAGACAATACGATGGTAGGTGCTTTCCGTTCGGGCAAGCATTATCTAGCTACATGGGAAGCCAAAAGAAATGACGATTTTAAACTAAAAGACCCCAACGAACTTACTTTTTTAAAGGAGGGATATGATAAAATCAACTTTTCTTTCCCAAATCCAGCAGGAAAAGTGATTTCTTTAGAAAATGAAGAATATCAAGGTAAAGCAAAAATTATTCAAATTTTTGGCACATGGTGTCCCAATTGCCGAGAAGAAACAGCATTTTTGGTGGATTACTTTAAGAAAAATCCAAATCCAAATATTGAAATTATTGCATTAGCATTTGAGAAACGAAAAGATAAAGCTTTAGCAAATGCTGCGATTCAACGGTACAAAGAAAAATTTGGAATTGATTATGAAATGGTTGTTGCAGGTTATTCTGATAAAAAAGAGGCGGCTAAATCATTACCTATGTTAAACCATATTTTGTCTTATCCAACTATGATTTTTATTGATAAAAACGACAAAGTGGTTAAAATTCATACAGGTTTTAATGGGAAGGCAACCAGTAAATATGAGGAGTATTTATTGGATTTTGAAGAAACGATAACTAAGCTTTCCTTATAGGGAACTTTGAAAGAATAACACGAATGGTAGCAAGTGCCAATACTTTTTTTACTAATTTTTAAACTGATTATCTATAAATCATGCTTTCTAATAATTTTTTGAACTTAATATAAGTGTATCATATTATTATTGTTAGCATTCTAGCAACGATTACCCATAGAATCTTACATCATGAAGTTATATTTCTGTATAAATTAGTCTTTTTTTAGCTAAAGCCAAAGAAACCAATTCGACTAAATCTCCGTATATTTATCATTTGAAAAACATTTTAATTTTAATTAATGTTTATTCTAAAATTTTTCGGAATTAATCTAATATTTAATACAAAAATTTTCACATTAAGAAAATGTGGTATTAAATTGGAAGTGTTGTTAAAGAGAAAGTTAACATCAGTGCCTTTAGTAAAAAATAAATGAATCAATTGACTATAAATATTGCCTATATTTCTGAAAACCAATACCTAATCAATAAGCTGATTAGTGATTTGAAAACTTCGGAAGCGACTTTTAATCTGATTGATGGAAGTAGTTTTGCCAATGGAGAAGATTTTTATGCTCCACTAGTCGAAGATAATCATCCATGTCTATTAATGATTAGCGACAATTTTCTAAAGTCCCAATCTTGTTTAAATAGGGGATTAGCTTATTTACAAAGCTTAATCAAAAAAGAGCAAGTTATTCCTATAATTATTGATGGTACAGAGATTGATGCATCTGGCAATCGTCAATTAATACCTACTGAATTTGAAAAAGTAAGCAATGTTATCAAATACATGAATTACTGGCAAGAGAAGTATCTTGATTTGAGGAAATTGAAACGGAGCATTCCAGCGGAAGAGGAGGAAGAATTTTTAGAAAAATTAAAAATAGTTAGAAGTATTTCCTCAGAAGTAGGAGAATATTTAAGAAACCTAAGAGATACCAATTATTTTGCTTTTTCAGATTTTTCTGCCAATAATTATGAAGCTTTTTTTAGGGTCTTTGGGGATGAATCGAGTTATTTAAAGTTTGCGGCTAAAAATAATAGTCCCGAAGATATTATTCCGTCAGAATCCTCTCCCATTATTGCTCCTCCACCGAAGATTATAACAGCAGTTGCAGAGGAAATATCTATTGAGCCAACAACAAAAAATGAAGAATTACCAGTAGTTGATACAGTTACTAACGATTTTTTACCTTTTGATAATTTGGTTACTGAAAAAGAAAAAATTGACAAACTTTCAGCAGAGGAACTCGCATCTGTTGATGCTAGTACTCATATGGACAATTTGGAGGAAGGTCATATTGCGCCTTCTAATGAGACTGAAATTAACAGTAATACCCCTATTGAAAAAGTAGATGAAACGGAAAAAGAAGAGCTAATTGCTTTAGATCCTGAATGGAGACAACTAGCCTTAGAAGAAGAGCAAATGGTCGAATTAGAGGACGACGAAACTTCATTGAATGATATTTCTGCTTCTGAAGAACGACCACTTACAGAAACAGAATTATTGGCACTTGAATTAGCTCAAAAATTGCCTGTCAAAGAAAATATAGATGTTTCTAATCAATTGGTCATCCTAGAAGAAGAGGAGGAGGAGGAAGAAGAAGAGGAAGAAGAAATGATTTCCCTCGACGATTTGATGGGAGACGATTTAATGGAAAAAGAAATTGTTGAAGTGGATTCGACTGCGGAAATGACAAATGGTTCAACAACCAAATCTGCACGGGTTTCTGCTAAAAACATTGATTTGTTCACAGATATTAATGGATTGGCAACAGGTGAAGTGACGATTAATGACCAAGAAGAAGAAGATGACGATGACGACGACGACGACGAATTAGAAGGATATTTTATGGACGAGGGAGAAGAAACAGAAGACCTACTAGAAGAGCTGAGCGAAATTGATATCTTACAATCTTCGAATATTCTTGTGCATTCAGGTAAAGTGGAGGAAGGAATTACCTTGTTAAAAGAAACCTTGACAGAAGCACCAGATTTTGTTTCTGTTCGA
Source organism: uncultured Saprospiraceae bacterium (assembly GCA_964392805.1). GTDB lineage: Bacteria > Bacteroidota > Bacteroidia > Chitinophagales > Saprospiraceae > JAFMDF01. The sequence continues at coordinate 5,076 of CAYMSC010000065.1, read as the reverse complement.
TACCAATACGCTGCTTTCTTAGCAAAATATCAGAATGATTTCAAAGAAGCCTCCAATCAATTAGCACTTCTGTTGGAGCAAGAACCAAACAATTTATCGGCAAAATTTTTCTTAGGCGAATTAGCAGAAGTCGAACGAGATTATTTAACGGCAAAGAATTACTACGAAAAGGTTCATCACGATAATCCAGAATTTCCTAATGTGTCCTATAAGTTAGGAATGTTAATGGTAAATTATTTAAAGGACCGTCCAGAAGTTGCTGCAAGATATTTAGCCGAAGCATATCGGTTTGATAAGAAGAATATTAATGCCTTATATCAATTTGGTTTAATACAAAATGAAGGATTACAAAATGAAGAAAAAGCCATTGCTGCCTTTGAGCAGGTTTTAGAAAAAGCGCCAGAACATCCTTTTGCTAATTATGATTTAGCGGTTATTTATCACAAAAGAGGAGAAAGTAAGAAAGCACTTCAATTTTATACTAAATCAGCGGAAATAAACCCAGAACTTAAAACAGCGGTCAACGACCAAGCATTTGCGATTGCTACGGATGAGGTAGCTGCGAAAGAAATTGAAAATATTGGACTTGCGGAGATAGAGAAAACTAAAGAAAGTTATACTATCTCTAATTTAGTAGCGAATGTTCAGGATAAAAGCGAAACAAACAATCTGCTTAAAAATAATGATGCGACTCCTTTAGAAGAAGACCTAGCTACGGAGCCTATTTTAGAGGAAATTAAGCTACCTAATTCGACAGATAAAATAGTTTTAATTACTGGTGCTACTTCTGGTATTGGAAAAGCTACTGCTACTAAATTTGCGCAAGCAGGCTACCAATTAATATTGACAGGAAGAAGATTTTCTCGACTATTCCAACTCAAAGAACAGTTTGAAAATGAATTTGATACAAAAGTAAGATTATTACCATTTGATATTAAAAGTTCATCGGCGGTAAAGGAATCATTAGCAGAATTAGAAGAAGGTTGGCAAGCGGTGGATATATTGATAAATAATGCGGGCTTAGCAAAAGGAGAAACGCCGATTCATGAGGGAGAATTAGCCAATTGGGAAGAGATGATTGATACCAATTTGAAAGGATTGCTCTATGTAACTAGAGAAATTGCCCCACATATGGTAAAACGAGGTAAAGGCCAAATTATCAATGTATGCTCCTTAGCAGGCAAAGAGGCGTATCCTAATAATGCGGTTTATTGTGCAACGAAACATGCGGTTGACGGGCTATCAAAAGCAATGAGAATTGATTTGCACAAATACAATATTAAAGTCAGCCAGATTTCTCCTGGCTTTGTAGAAGATACAGAATTTGCTAAGGTCAAAACAGGAGGCAGCGACCATCAAATTACTGATTTTGTACCAGTAAATGCGCAAGATGTAGCGGAGGTTATTTATTTTATGACCACTCAGCCGAATCATGTCACCATGCAAGAAGTTGTGATGACAGGAACACAACAGGCAAGTGCAAATATTATTGATCGTAGCGGCAGAGCATAATATCTATACTAAAAACGGGATGAAAAACCGAAAATGGACGATTGTTATATTAGGACGAAAAAATCTGAAATCATATATCATACATCCGTGTAGTTTTTACGTGACAGATTTATGATTTCTGATTGGGCGCTCTTAAATATATTTTCGTTAATTTAAACCGTCAGTAGTATAACGAGAGTATTGGATAGAATGCGCCTACTCTAAAAAGTAAGATTTATTAACATAACACTCCCCTTAAATATCATGCTGCTCGTAGATTCTCTTTTTTAGTCTAGAGAAAGAGACCGCCGTAATTCCCAAATAAGAGGCTAAATCCTTTTGGGAGACCCTTTGTAGCAATCCATTTTTTTTCTTCATAAAATTGATATACCGTTTTTCTGGACTCAATTTAATAAAACTCTCATTGCGTTTAAAAGAAAGAATCATCCCTTCAATAATTATTTTTTCTTTTGCCTTTTTAATTCGCTTATTAGTACTTATTACTTTTTCTAAATCCTCATTATCTATTATTAGAACTTTCGTAGGTTCTAAGCACTCAAAAGCATGATTAGAAGGTTTCGATAAAAGAAAAGGTTCATATGCTCCAAAAGCAGCATACTCTTGATAAATAAAGGTGGTCAGTTCTTTTCCTTTATAATTAATAATGTAGCCTCTTACAATACCCTTTAAAATAAGGACTACTTTTTTTCGCTTCTCTCCAAAATCAATAACTTTTTCTCCTTTTTTGAAATTAAATTCATTGGAAATAGCTATTAATTCTTTAATGTCTTCATCTAAAAGAAAGGGGTATTTATCTTGAAAATGTTTGTTAAAGTCCATGGTAAAATTTTCGTGTTTCTAGCTAAAGAACTTTGAAAAAATAAATGCACTAATTATGAAATAAGAACCAGAATGAGGGGACCTCAAAGAGGGTGGGCTGCTTTTTTCAAAATTCTTCTGATAAATTTATTTTTTCAATAATACTAAAAGTGTTCAAAGTATAGTTTTATAAAATGAGTAGTTTGTGTTAGACGAGTGAGTATTTAGTTCAATATATAATTGTTATATCGATTATGCAATAAAAATATGTATTTTTTATGTTATAGATTTTTAGTTTTAAAAAAGCAAAATTTTTTACTCCTAAAAAGTTGCCAGCCAAGCTGACAACTCAAGTCCTATTTTTTGATTGAGGAAGATAGATTAAGTATATAAATCCTACTTCCATCAAGATTGCATAAGCTGTGAGTAAATAAAATTTTCAGCCAAAATTTATAGGACTAACTAAAATAATTTAGAGCATGTTTAATTTTTTATGATTGAGCGAAAGTGAGCAAATTTTGTTTTGTAGTAGGCAATTTTTTTTAACAACCTACAAGATAAAATTTGCCGCTTGTAACCCAATTGATGGAATTTTAAATATGCTCTTATTATTAATTCATTAAACTAGACAAAAGAATTACCCTTTCAAAACTTCTTTTGAAGGCATAATAAAGATTGTCTAACAATAGTCGAGGAAGATATATTTAGGACAGAAAGAGGGATTCTCAAAAAAAATATTGATGAGTTCCAATTAGATAAATTGGTTGTGCTATAAGGTTCAAGACCAAACTTATCGTAATGATTTAATATAGTGTCTATTAAGTACATTTATTTCGTTCCTGTTTTAATCTTAATATCAAATAACCTAATTTTTAGAATAGATTTGATAATTATTCTTTTAATCTTAGGTATTTAATTTTCGATTCGGCAAAATTAGACCAATTTTATCATAAAAAAATATACAAAGGTTAATTTTATAGATTTATAAAAATAATAATTTATTCTATGAATATTAATAAAATATTTTGTTCCCTGACTTGTAATTGCTTATCACAATGGAAAGATATTTGATTAAGTAATATTTTAAACAATAGCGTTCCCAATTCTCCAAAAGATGTCTTTTACATTACTTTTAGTGCTAGCAAGAACGACCTGACTTCTAATATTTGACTCCTGTGTGGTTATTAGCCATTCAAGATAACGCATAAAACTTACCTCCTCTTTCCACAGCTTTATCCTCCTTCAGTGAACGATTCGGAAACTTATGTTCCCTTATTCCTCGTATAAGAAAAAAAGTACCTTTGTACCTTGAAATAATTTAATATGACCCGTTCTGAAAAATTAGGCCAATTACCTATTAACAAACTTTTGCTTGAACAAGCCGTTCCTGCTTCGATTGGTATTATGGTAATGTCTATCTACATGATTGTAGATACTATTTTTGTTGGACAATTTGTAGGTGCAGTAGCCATCGGTGCAATCACCGTGGTACTTCCAATTTCTTTTCTAATATCTAGCACAGGAATGGCAATAGGTATTGGCGGTGGGTCTATTATTTCTCGTGCTTTAGGCGATGAAGATAAGGTAAAAGCTAAAAAAGTTTTTGGCAATCAAATTACCCTAACGGCAATACTAGCTTTTAGTTTTTTTGCCTTAGGCTTTTCTTTTCAAGAGGAAGTTTTGATGCTATTTGGTGGCAAAGGAGAAATATTACCTTATGCTAAAATTTATTTCCAAATAATTTTAGTTGGTGTTCCATTCTTGGCATGGGCAATGATGACGAATAATGTGATTCGAGCAGAGGGCGCTCCTAAAATTGCAATGTATACCATGCTAATTCCAGCAGTCTTTAACTTGATATTAGACCCTATCTTTATTATTTACCTGGATATGGGAATGGCTGGAGCTGCATGGGCTACTACTTTATCTTATATAGCTAGTGCTAGTTTTACCTTTTGGTTTTTCTTTTCAGGGAAGTCTGAATTGACACCAAGATGGGGAGACTTAGGCTTAAATTTGCCGATAGTTTCTGAAATATTTTCTCTAGGAGGCGTAACCTTAGCAAGACAAGGTGTGATAAGTATCTTGGCGATTGTTTTAAACAACACACTCTTTAGTTTTGGGGGAGCATTGGCAGTTTCTGTTTACGGTATTATTCAAAGAATAATGATGTTTGCCAATTTTCCTGTTTTGGGGATTACACAAGGATTTTTGCCAATTGCTGGATTTAATTATGGCGCGGAAAAATGGGATAGGGTTCGTTCCGTCGCAAAAACGGCAATTAAAGTAGGGACATTTATTGCTGTGATTATTTTTGTTCTAGTCCAATGCTTTGCAGAGCATATTGCTTCTTTATTTACGACTGACCCTGAATTAATTGCCCTGACAGCACCTGCTATTAGAATAAGCTTTTTGGCAACTCCTCTTTTATTGATACAATTAGTAGGTTCTGCTTATTTTCAAGCAATTGGAAAAGCGATTCCTGCTTTATTTTTAACGCTTACCAAGCAAGGATTTTGTTTGATTCCTCTTATTTTGATACTACCTTCTTTTTTTGATTTGAATGGCGTTTGGATAGCTTTTCCAATTGCTGATTTATTATCTGCTGGTATCTGTTTTTATTTTTTAAGAAAAGCCTTGCGTGCATTGCCTGCTGCTGTTTAGTTCAATTAGCAATGAACAGTTTGCAGTTAGTACTTTACATCAACCGGTATAGGGCAAACGAAAAGTCAAAATTGTAATGTGTAATTCATTGAAAAAACTAGG
>CAYMSC010000064.1:0-19715 GCA_964392805.1 uncultured Saprospiraceae bacterium | reverse complement strand
GGAGCAAAAGAAGCCGTCCTAGATGTTCAAGTTATTGTTTTGCCGTTACTAAGTACATTGTAATTATTTTCCTTTAAGGAAAGTGATAAAATAGGTAGTACACAGAAGTGAATTTGGCCTTGTCGTAGGTACACAACATGGCCATAAAATTTACGCTACCTACCTACAACACGAATAGCGCCAATTAATTCCTAATGACTATCCTAGAACATTTACCTAGTCGTTTAGAAGACGATTGAATCAACAAATGAGTAAATTAAAAACTATTCTGCATTTTGAAACCTTATATTAGGTAATTGTAAACTATCCTAATTTATCGCTAATTAAGTAACCGCAAAACAATAACTTGAATATCTAGGAACGGTTTCGGCATCTCTGAGCAACACATCCGTTTCATGGTTCAGGAGCTTACATTCCTTCCTGCAAGCGGTTCACAAACAGCATTTGTTCATTCCTATTTTTCTATTATTTGGATAGTTTGGAATTAAAAAATATAACTAAATAAATCTTAATATGAGGCAATATATTTTTAATGAAGAACGAGAGTACAGCTTGATTATCGAAATGTGGCAAGCACTAGGTTTTCATTTTACTATAAAAAAAGGGCCAAATTATCAAAGAGAAATTATTGTTTATTTATTAGATTCTAGTGGTAATTAAAACCAAATTGGTAATTGATTATTCGCTACCGTACACTTTTTGAAAACGCCGCCTTTCACCCCAAAAGCCCCTTTTCACGTACGAAGCATGAAGAAGTGCCAACTTCTGAACCCGAAGGGATGGGCTGCCAAGTGCGTGATTCAGTAAAAAGTGTACGGTAGTGAGATTGATTATTTTATAAGTACCAACTCATAATTATTGCACCCTAAATATAGCTAATTTCCTATTTTTTTTACCAGAAAACATATAAAATATAAGCGATCAAAGCAATTAATAAAATCATATGAGTACGATAATCTAAATACCAAGGCTTATCTTCCATACCCTGTCCTAGTAAAGAATGTTTATAAACATAAAGGTCTATTTCTGCTGGGTCTGGCGCTGGGGTCATCAAACTAACGGTAACAAAAATAATCGTACTAATTACTAGCATTACGCCAACATTCATTGTATAATGAATATCTAATGGATTCACAAGCGTGACAAAAATACTAATTGCTGTTCCAAGCATTAAAGTCCAAAAAGCTCCATGCTCATTTCCTCTTTTAAAGAAAACACCTACTAAAAATATTATCGCAATGGGTGGGACAACAATGGAAAACATCAATTGCAGGTAGTCCCATAAACCTTGAAAACGAGCGATTTGTGGTGCCCAAGTCGCAGCAATCACCATTAAAACAATAGTTGTAATCCGTCCATATTTGGCAATATCAGTATCCGTTAAATCAGGTTGATTGGGTTTTATAAAATCAATCACCACTAAAGTAGAGGAAGAATTCAGTGCAGAATCTACACTAGATAAAATAGCCGAAATCAATCCTGCTAATACTAAACCAGTCAAACCTACAGGCAAAACGTTTTTAACTAAGAAAGGAAAAACACCATCCCCATTTTCAATGTCTGGATACAATGCAAGAGCCATTGCTCCAGGAATCACCATGATAAATAATGGAATTACCTTTAAAAAACCTGCAAAAATCAACCCCCATCGTGCATGATCTAATCCTTTTGCACCAAGCGCTCTTTGTATAATATATTGGTTCGTTGACCAATACCAAAATCCTAAAAATGGAACACCCATTAATAAACCTGGCCAAGGTAGTCCTGGGTCATCTAATGGTCGTACGACACTAAAATGACCTTCAGGCGCAGTCGCAATTACTTTTGCCCAATCATAGTCTAACTTGCCATATAATATCCAAGTCATAATACTACAACCGATTATCAGAATGATGGCTTGTATGGCATCTGTATAAACAACTGCTTTCAATCCACCAGAGGCAGTATAAAATCCTGCTACTAAAGCGAGTCCTAAAGCGGTAGGCCATGTTTGTAAAGTAGGAAAAAAAGCTTGAAGAACAATTGTCCCCGCATATAATGCGCCTGCGGTTTCAATCATTATAGTCGCAAAAATAGACACACCTGAAAAGAATAATTGAGAACGCCTATCGAAACGTCCTTCCAAATATTCGGGTATGGTTGTTATTCTTGCATTCAGGTACATCGGAATGAAGATTAAAGCGGCTATTATCAATGGAATACCCGACATCCACTCGTAGACGGAATTCACAATCCCTGTGGTATAAGCAGCACCCGATAAACCGATAATTGTAGTACTAGAAATATTAGAGGCAAATAAGGAAAGTCCAATTAATCCCCAACCAAAGCTACGTCCTCCTAAGAATAAATCCTCGCCCGTTTTTGTGCTCCGAGCAATCCAAAGTCCAATTCCTAAGACTAGGACAAAATAACCAATCACAATAGCTATATCTATTGTTGAAATTCCTGATTCCATAAAATATTGATTTTAATGAAGTTTTTTTTAGTAAGATTTCAATTTTTTCATTACCGTACACTTTTTACTAAATCACGCACTCGGCAGCCCATCCCTTCGGGTTCAGAAGTTAGCACTTCTTCATGCTTCGTGCGAATAAAGAAGCTTTTGGGGTGAGCAAAACTGGATTTTTTAATAAAAAATCCAGTTTTGCTCACCCCAAACCCCTTGTTTTAGCCGCCAGAGGCGACATTTTCAAAAAGTGTACGGTAGAGAATCAATTTTATATAGGTATTGTATGATTGAATATTTCTTCTTTTAAGTTTAAAGACTATTAGCAGGACAAATCATTCCCAAAAGAAATGTAAATATAAATAATTAACTAAGAATTCTTAATTTTGACCCTTTTTTCTTTTTTATTCGAATCATTCCATTGGCTGGAACTTCTAAAGAATGAAGCCCTTCTCCAAATTTCAGTTTATCTTTCCAATCTAAATTTCCCATACAATCATAAATTTTCACCGAACATTTACCGAAATTTTCTAAAAACTCAAAAGCAATAGATTCACTCATTTTTCCATTTACTAAATCTATGGAATCAAAACTGTTATCTAATTCTACAACCATATCCTCATAGATCCCAAAGATAATTTTATTTTCATCAGAAGCGGATAAAATGGGATAATTTGCTAGGGGATTATAAGGTACAAAATCACCATCCATTAAAATTGACTTGTTTTTCTTCCAGTATTTGGTATAAAAAGCAATCATTTTTTTATGGTCATCAGTGGTTTCTGCCAAACGCACAGATAATTGGGGGACAGAAAATAGAATATTCGTTAATTGTAAAGCTGCCGTTTCTACTACTTCCGTTTTGTGCCAGGTTATCATATCTGAATGCACGGCAGTATTGCCACAAAGAACCTTTACATCGGTTGTTCGCATTCTATTCCCCAAACTATCATTTGGGCAATCAAAGGCTCTGAACATATTACCAAACTTACGCATAGCTGGTCCAATATATTTTTGACGAAATTCTATCAGCACATCTGGTTTAATCTTCTTCAATTCTGTCATAACATCACTCATCAATCGATAAACGCCTTCATCAACCGAGGCATAATCTCTACCGTCCGCCATTGTCAAATCTGTGGAAGGATACGTTTTAAAATCATCAATAAAATCTAATTTAAACCCATCCAATTGCCAGTCGATTAAAGCACTCGCATATTTCTCAATTAAATAGGCACGAACTTCTGGATAACGAGGGTCAAAAACTGGTGCCCAAGGATGGTCTTCTGTTAAAAATTTTCCTTTAAATCGTTGGTAGGCTTGTGATTTTTTTCCACAAAAAGGAACAGAATACCAAAACAAACACTTCATATCCATTGCCTGAATACCTGCGACAAATTCACGGGTATTAGGAATTCTATCTGCTTCCCAATCTCCCGTATAATCATACCCACGCCCCGTGTCCATCGTCTGCCAACCATCATCTATAATTATCCCTTCATACCCTAATTTTTTAGATTGACGACATTCTTCTAATAATTGTGCGGGTGTAAAATTTTGATGATAAGCATACCACGTTGAATAAATCGGGATTTTAGCTGCCTCAGGAACTATGGATGGTTTTAATAAGTCAAAAGTTGCCCACCAACCCCCAACTTCTTGCAAACATTCACTAAAATGAAACATCCGTTGGTCGACTCTAATTTGTGTTTTATAATGAGTCGTTAAGGGCATTTTTTCCGTAAAAAAAGTCAATTGGCAATAAATAAAATTATCCTCTTCTCGAACAGGAGCTTGCATTTCCAAAGTGTTCACCACATCTGCACAAGCTATGGTAATAATGTTCTCATCATCATGTCCAAATAAAGTCAATACTGGCGCATTTACAGAAACCCTAGACACCACAGACGATAATTCCCAATCTGCTCGAATTCGCTTTTCATACAAAGCTCCCGTATTCCATTCCCCTTTTATATGTCTGCAAGGCAAACGCCACTGAATAGTCAGCGGGGGTAATTCGGCTGCTATTTCACTTTTTAATTCTAATTCATAAATCGATATATTGTCTTGCTTAGAAAGCTGTTTTAAACAGCTTGAAAAATGAGCGGAAGTGCTCATTATTTGAGGTTTATCGCTAACTACTATCGTTCGGTCTAATACCTTCATGTTTTTAGTAAATTTTTAAGTTTGTTTTTGTTTGTGCGTGTTTATTTTTTTGGGATGTTGGGGAAGTAAAATCAAAGGTATTCCTTTAATTCTTTGACCACATAGTTTCCCAATACTTTCCCTTGAGACACGCCATTTTCAATGGCTGGCATATAATGAATCCCTCCATACAATCGACTAATCGCCGCTTCATCAGCAGCTTCGTAAAAAGATTCAAAATTTCTCACAGGTAATCCCCATTGTACTTCAGTAGAATCTTGAAAAGCTATATTATCCCCCATTATATGGGTAAGCATTACTGCTGCTGCGGAAGAAATGACGCTATGTCCGCTTGTGTATTCTGGAAAGGGAGGTGTTTGTAAAACAGGTTTCCATTTAGGGTCTATGTATTCATTAATATAAGTTTCAGGGCGAACCAAACTACTCCGATATTTTTCATCCCAACAACTAATAAAGGCGTCCGCTAAAGTAATGGTGGTCATTGCTAAAATTTGGGCAGATTTCATTAAGTCAACTTCCTGTTTTTTAATAGCAATTCCAGCAATGGATACCCAATGTCCACCAGGGGAGATTTTTTGGTCAAAAAACATAAGGTGTCCTTTTGTATGCGAAACATTAGGATTACAATCCCAAAACTTAGCTATTTCTAATTTTTCTTTATCTAAATTGTTGACTGCCTCATATACTTCCATTGTCTCTTTATAAAATTGAGAATTTTTTTGGGTATTAAAAGGCGTTGGTTTGGCAGGGGGGAATTGAGTAGATTGATTTATAACAAAGGTACGTAAAGTATTCCAATGAGGTTCAATTGCTGGCATATAATCGGGTGGTGTAGGTTTCCATTTTCCTGCTTCTTCTTCCAAGACATATTGTGGCAAAGCAGACCGCTCTAAATAGCCATCTGTGCCTGCCCAGGCTAATATGTGTTCAGCTACTTTCTCCCCATAAGCAACTGAATTATTATAAATAGTTGAGGGAATCCCCAATTTTTTAATATCCTTCAAATAATCAGCTAATTCGTTTGCCATTTTTTCTTGATCATAGACTAATTTTTCTCCCACTTTTGCAAAAGCAACGCCACTTGCCAATGGTAAGTAAACCTTTTCTTGGTCCGATGGTGCAGGAATAGGCGTCAACTCCTTTAAGTTACCTGCAAGGCTTTTATATTCCTTATTCCCAACAGCAAGGGCTTCATAAGCTGCGATATTTGAATAAACATAAATTCGACTACAAACAGGTGGTGTAAAAATATCAGCTACTACCACATTCGTCAACTTCTTATTCCAGTCCACCAGTTGATATTGTGTGGCAACATCTATTTTTTCCTTATTAAATGGTTCACTTTGACAGTCACAAAATAGCACTGCTAAGCATAAGAAAAATCCTAATATTTGATATTTAATTCGCAATTTCACAAAGTTTGGGTGTGGTAAAATGTTCATCCTTCAAGCTTAGTTTTGTGAGCGTTGTCCACCTTTGACTACTCTACTTTCTCCATTAGAATTAAAAATAGTAGCTTGGGTTATTCCTGCTGACAAAGTTAAAGTTCTTGAAGATTGAGATAAATAAGTATTGCCATAATAAAACTCTTGTTTTATAATGCTTCCATCCTTAAATTTTAGGAATGCGTAAACATCTAAAGTTTCCAAGGGAATTATTTCTTGCTTTTTATCCCTTTTATTTTGAAATACCTTCAATCTATCTTGATTATTGCTTACTAGATAATTCGTTTGTCCTTTCTTATCTACTAGCTGTGCCAATCCCTTAGCATCGCTATCTACTAAAAAACCACTTTTTGCTGCTGAAATAGTTTCAAAGCCACCATTCTTTTTCCCTTTGAGTATCAAACCTTTTAGCGCATCATAATTCCCAATCGAGGTTTCTGTTGCATAGGAATTTCCAACTATCAGTACATCTAAAAATCCGTCCTTATCATAGTCATTCGTAATCATTCCAAAAATAGGAGCGACTTGTGCTGCTGTTGGTAAGGCTTTCATTTGAAAATCGCCGTTGCCCTTATTTTCAAGCAATACACTACTAAAGGTTTCCGTTTTTAAAACGTGAGCAGATTTTATCTCTTTTTTCAAAAATGATTTTTCAAACGGCCTACTCGCATACTCCTCATAGGTTTTGAATCTAACTCTCATCGCATTAATCTGAGCAATTAATTGACTTCTTGGATGTGTTACAAAATTTTCCCCTTGATGGTATTGGCAAAGCACTGGGTCTATCCTTCCATTTTTGTCATAGTCATTTGCATATACACAAAGTGGTTCTTCGGGTGAAGTCTTATATCTGGAATTCAACCCCAAATTTCCAGCTAAATAATCTATATCTCCGTCCTTATCAAAGTCTCCTGCAGTTAGGCTATTCCACCAACCGCTGGAATTTTGAATGGTGAATTTTGAATTTTGAATTTTTCCACCTTCGTTCCGAAAAAAAGTAATTGGCATAAATTCACCGACTAACAGTAGGTCTTGCCAACCGTCATTGTCATAATCCGTCCATAAGGCAGAAGTCACCATACCAATTTCTGCTAATGATTCTGGAGTTATATCGGTAAACTTTACTTGGCCATTTTCACTATCATTTCTCAATAAAAAACTCTTTGGAGGCATTGGATAATTACCCGGCGCAATTCTACCACCAACAAAAAGGTCGATATCTCCATCGTGGTCATAATCTGTTCCAATTACAGAAGCTCCACTTTGATTTAAAACTGGCAAGGCATGTTGACTAATTTTAAAATCACCTTTTCCATCATTTATATATAAACGGTCTTGGTATTTTTTAAATTTGGGTGGAGAACTACTGCCTCCACTGACAATATACAAATCTACATCTCCATCATTATCCGCATCAAAAAATAGGCTCCCCATATCTTCATAAATAGCATCTAATTTTTGGGGATGCTCAACAAATTTTCCATCTTCTTTTTGAATAAAAAATTGACCATAATAACCCGCTGAACCACCAATATAACAATCGGCTAGTCCATCTCCATTAATATCTCCTACGGCTATTCCTGGACCATTTTGAGAATGTTTGTGTGGCAATAAAGGTTGAACCTTAAAATCAATAAAATCTTGCTCTTCATGCTTATATACTAAACCTTTTTCGGTAGCAATTTCTGCAAAGAATTTGGTGTCCGAATGATTACTGGATGCTTGCTTTATGGCATTCGCATAATCTAAAATTAAGGTTGTATTGGCTGGGATTAAATTTAACCATTCTACTTTTCTATCTGGCCATTCTACTTTTACAGAATCAATGGTTTGAGCATCCCCAATACCAAAGTGCATTTCTCTACTTACCGTAGATTCATAGCCTCTATACAAAGAGTGTTGAGCAAATTGTTGTTGTCCATTCGCATAGATGCTTACTTTTGCTCCAATTCCTGAATGGTTCTCTTTGTTCCCCTTAAATTGAATTTTCAGGTAATTATTAGTGTTTATCTCATTACTCTGGTTTTCGTAAATAACGGCTTTATCATTCACATTATTAATCACTAAATCCAAATCTCCATCTTGGTCTAAATCTGCATATGCAGCACCATTTGAGCAGGTTGGTAGCTCAAACCCCCAATCCGTTACTCGTTTTTTAAAGGTCAAATTTCCTTTATTCTCAAATACATAATTGGGAATTTTCACCTCTCCTAATTTTTGAATTTCTTTGAGTCGATTAGCATATTGCTCTTTTTTTGACCCAAAAGGAGTATTACTTTTTCTTTGGTAACTAATATAATCTAAATTTCCAACATCTCGCAAAAAACCATTTGTTACCATTAAATCCTTATCACCATCATTGTCAAAATCGGCAAATAAACTACTCCAACTCCAATCTGTTTGGTCGATGCCTGCCATTTGTCCTACTTCACTAAATGTTCCATCTCCATTATTGAGTTGTAGGGTGTTTCGGGTATATTGAGGTTCATACCCCATATCCAAAGTCAATTGGAAACGGTCATAACTAGAACCAGGAATAATCATTTTTCTACGATAATTATCTTCTGGTAACATATCAACTACCATAATATCCAATAATCCATCATTATTTACATCACTAATATCGGACCCCATTCCGGCAAAACTAGTATGATTTAAGTATTCAGCCGCTTTGTTAGAAAAAGTACCATCACCATTATTGATGTATAAAATATCATTGGTCAAAAAATCATTAGATACATAAATATCCATCCAACCATCATTATTAATGTCTGCTGTTGCTACGCCTAAACTATATCCTTCTACTAAAATGCCAGCTTCTTTGGAAACATCTACAAATTGTCCATTGCCTTCGTTTCGATACAATTTATCTGTACTCAATGCTTCTCCATTTAATGCCCTCTCTTTGATGTTATTAACATTTGACATGGAATAATCTACGGGATTCACAATCATAAATACGTCCAAATCATTGTCGCCATCATAATCAAAAAAACTTGCGTGCATATTTTGGCTATCATCTGCCAGACCATATGCTATTGCTGCTTCTTGGAAGGTATTATTTTGTTGATTAATGTATAGTAAATTTTGCTTTTGTTCTGCGCTTCCGCTTCCTGAAACGCTTATATATAAGTCTAACCAACCATCTTGATTGATATCTACCATTGAAGCACCTGCACACCAGCGATTGGTTATTATTCCTGCTTTTTCCGAGATTTCTTCAAATTTTAAATTGCCCTTATTTAAGTATAATTTACTTGGGACATTATTACCACTAAAAAAAATATCTTCTAATCCATCATTGTTAATATCTCCAATAGCAACCCCACCTCCTGTGTATAGGTTCATAAATTTATACATATTGAATGAGTCCGTTTCAAGGATGGTATTTTCAAAATGGATATTGGTTAAGTTAGGGTCTAAAAGTTGGAATAATTGGGGCGTATCCTGTTGTTTATGACAGCTAAAAAAAGATAAAATAAGTAGTGCTGCAAAAATTAGACTGCGAAGATTATGCCTCTTATCAGTTGATGAAATAGATTTTTCATACAAGTGGCTATGGTTAGTGCCTTGAATTATCGAGTTTCGCAAAAAATGGATGATATGTTTAATTAAATTTCTCATTATAATGCTGCTCGACTATTGCCATTGTTATCAAAAAATTGGATAGCCTGAGCTTGGTCTGGAACAGAGAGAAAACGGGAAGACTGGGATAAATAACCATCTCCGAAATAAAACGCTACTTTGCGCTTTGTTCCATCTTTTAACGTTATAATTGCATAATTATCTGTGCTTTGTATTGGTATTGTTTTTGATTTATCAGCTTGTTTTGTAAATATTTTCAGAGATTCATTATTACGGCTGACTATATAATGAACCATCCCATCTTTATCATATATTTTTGCAATTCCTTTAGTATCTTTATCTACGAAAAATCCGCTTTTATCAAAGGGAACATTGCTAAAAGTGCCTTTTCCATTTCCCAATAAAATCATTCCTTTAGAAGCATCATATTGTCCAAGGGCAGTTTCTGTTGCATAAGAATTACCAACTAATAAAATATCTAAATTACCATCTGCATTTACATCCTCACTCGTCATTCCAAATATAGGTGCTGCCTGTGCTTCCATTGGTAATCTAGTTAATACAAAATTTTTATTCCCTTTATTTTCTAAATAACTACTTGCCAAAGTTTCTGCTTTTAAAACTAATGCATCGGACAACTCTGCTTTTGTAAAAGAGCGGTCAAAAGTAGTCGCCCCATATTCGCCATATGTTTTGAAACGTACTCGCATAGAATTAATTTGCTTGATTAGCATATCCCTAGAAGCAGCAATGTAATTTTTGCCTTCGATATAATAACAAAGAACAGGGTCAATTCTTCCATTTTTATCAAAATCTTTGCCGTACACGCAAAGTGGTTCCTTCTCAGAAACATCTCTATATCGGGTATTCAAACCTAAATTACCTAGTACATAATCTGTGTCTCCATCATTGTCAAAATCCGCAGCATTAATACTATTCCACCACCCCTCGGAATTTGGAATGGTAAATTGTGAATTTTGAATTTTTCCACCTTCGTTTTTAAAGAAAGTAATTGGCATAAATTCGCCTACTAACAAAAGGTCTGTCCAGCCGTCATTATCATAATCTGTCCACAAGGCATCAGTTACCATGCCTACTTCCTTTAAATTTACTGGCGTTATATCTTTGAAAATCACTTGACCATTTTGCGATTCATTTTGCAACAAATAACTTTTAGGCAAAATGGGATATTTACCCGGACTAACCCGTCCTCCAACAAATAAATCTAAATCTCCATCTTTATCATAATCCGTAGCGACTACCGTTGAACCACTAGCATTTATTTTTGGAATTGCTGAAGGAGCATTACTAAAATTACCCTTTCCATCATTCACATAAAAATGGTCTGGATAAAGCGGGTTATTATCTTTTTGGGTACTCCCTCCATTAACAATATATAAATCTAAGTCCCCGTCATTATCTGCATCAAAAAATAAACTGCCCATATCTTCCGAAGTAGCGTCAATATTGTGCTGTTTTTTAAGAAAAGACCCATCTTCTTTTTGAATAAATAATGCGCCTTGATATTGGGTAGAACCGCCTATATAAAAATCCTCTCGTCCATCTCCATTCACATCCCCAACCGCAATCCCTGGACCATTTTGGGAGTGTTTATGCGGTAAAATAGGTTGTACTTTGAAATCAACAAAATCATTTTCTCGATGAATATATTCTACGTTCAATGATTTGCTGATTTCTGTAAAAAATTGATTGTTTAAATCACTAGTTAGCTTAATATTTTGCGCCTTATTATAATCAATGGTTAGTTGTTGATTAGCATCAATATTTTTTAATTTTTGTGTTTTTCCATTTGGCCAAATAATAGCTATTTCTTCAACTTCATGCTCATTACCAAGACCGAAATGTATGGTATTTTCAACCGTTGAAAGGTATCCTCTATAGGGATTTACATAACGATATTGATTATTTCCCTTATTTTTTAAAATAATTTTTGCGCCTTTACCCGATTTATTATCTCCCACTAAATTAATTCTAAGATAATTGGCAGTTGTATCTTTTTGATTTTCTTGATATAAGGTATTTTCATATAAAAATGCAGGTGCGTCTATATTATTAACAACCAAATCTAAATCTCCATCATTATCCATATCTGCATAAACAGCACCATTGGAGTAACTGGCCAAATCAAATCCCCATTCTTTGGATACATCTTTAAAGGGAAAACTCCCTGTATTTTTATATAAAAAATTAGGTACCTTTATTTCATTTAGTGATTTGAGTTTTGACAACATTTGTTCCTCCTTGACCTTTTCTGAACCAATAGGGGAACTTGAAATTTGGCGACTATAAGTCGCAAAATCCATATTTGTAATATCTTGTCGATACCCATTAGTAATCATCAAATCTTGCCATCCATCATTGTCAAAATCGGCAAATAAGCTTGTCCAACTCCAATCCGTTTGGTCTATCCCAGCCAATTGTCCAACTTCGCTAAAGGAGCCATTACCATTATTCATTTGTAAGGTATTTCTGGCATACTGTGCTTGGTAATTACGGTCAAGTCCTAATTTGAATTTATCATAATTAAAAAATCCGAACATGGATTTCTGTCGCTTATTCGCCTTTGGCAACATATCAACGACCATAATATCTGTATGTCCATCATTATTAAAGTCCGCTAAATCAGTCCCCATACTATTCCGACTAGAATGGTCTATATAATCATGAATTTTATCAGTAAAAGTGCCATCTTGATTATTTACATAAATGACATCGGTACTTAAAAAATCGTTTCCAACATAAATGTCTGTCCAACCGTCTTCATTAACATCAAAAAAACCTAGCCCTAAACCATATCCCTCGTATAAAATACCAGCTTCTTTAGAAACATTTGTAAAAGTATTATTTCCTTCATTACGGTATAATCTATCTGTGTTTGGTGCTTCTCCATTGACTCTTCTTGGTCGAAATTCTGTCCAGCAATAGGGGTCTAATTCTGTGGTCAATAAATACATATCTAAGTCTCCATCTTGGTCATAATCAAAAAAACCTGCATTGATGCTATATCCAATATCGGCAAGTCCATAGGCTGCAGCTTCTTCCAAAAAAGTATTATCTTTTTGGTTAATATAAAGTAAATTTTTTCGTTTTTCTGGTTCAGTTGATAATCCTCCTACACAAATATATATATCAGGCCAGCCGTCTTGATTAACATCGGCAACCGCTACCCCACTCGACCATTTGTCTTTAGTGCTTAGACCTGCCGCTATTGTAATATCTTTAAATTTAAGTCCCCCTTGATTCAAATAAAGACGATTCGAAACCATGTTACCAGTGAAGAATACATCTTGTAATCCATCTTTATTAAAATCGGCAATAGCTACTCCACTTCCATTAAATAAATATTCAAAACTCAGGGTGATTAAAGAATCTGTATTAGAAATGGTGTTAGAAAAAGTAATCCCACTACTTTCAGGGCTGATTAAAGCAAATAATGGTGCTGTTTTTTCTGTGGTGCAACCTCCAAAAAAAAGTCCAAAAACAATTAAATATGCAGATACAATAGAAGTGGAATATCCAATTCTTAGATAAAACATTTGCTTTTTTTTATCCCATAGTCAAAAGAAAAGAGGCTGTCTCTTAAAAATCTAGTGTAGTAATACCTAATTAAAAAGATACAGCCTCTTATCATTACAGTTTTTTGGGCAGTACATCATATGGTGTGAGGTTCCAGCTTCGTTCCTATATTAATACACCTCTCGACTAAAGTTTCCCTTCGGCGGGACAGGTCTGGCGGTTGTAGCCAAGGCTGCCAGAGGGAGCCGAATAATAAGCACGAGGCTAGAGCCTCGCGCTAACGTAGCCTTACATTTGATGCACCGCCGTCCTTTGGTTATACTATTGAACTTGTGATAGTACTCCACCACTTCTGTCAATTTCAGTTTGAGGTAACGGAAACACAGCAGACCCACCAGTCATTTGAAAATTTAGACCCTGAGCTGAAAAAGCTTCTTCAGCTAAATTCCATCTAACTAGGTCAAATAACCGATGTCCTTCAAATGCTAATTCTACTCGTCTTTCATGCACTAAATCCTCAAATAAAGCATCCATTGAACTTGCTTCAATTGGTGCCCCATCAGGGAAAGAACGAGACCGTACCTGGTTCATTAAATCAGCAGCAGTTTGTAAATTACCTAATCGCAAGTTAGCCTCTGCCAACAACAAAAGAACATCTGCATAACGCATTAGTCTTTCATTATTATAATCAATTGCAAAGTTTACTGGTGTAAATTTAGCAGCATTATCTCCTCTATATTTCTTCAGGTTTGAACCAGTCGGAGACCAAGCTTCATCATAAGGTGTTTGAACGCCTGCAGCAAAGTAGGTATCACCTGGCTCATAAATACTTGTAAATCTTCTTGCATCTCCTTCTTCGAAGGCATTAATCATCTCCTCTGTTGGAATGTAGATTCCTAAGCCACCTCCTGGTGCTCCACGCCCTGCATCTTGCCACCAAGAACGCATGAATCCTTGAGAAGCTTTAAAGTTCTCTGTGTGGTTATCATCCAATACCCATCCGTTATCATCTGAATTAGATCCATACTGTAATTCAAAAATAGATTCTGCATTATTTTCTTGATCAATCGCAAATGCTTCTTCATGAGTTGGCATCAAGCTGTACATTCCACTATTAACCACTTGTTCCAAAGCAGAAGCAGCTTCTGCCCAATTTTCTGCAAAAACATGTGTTTTACCCAAATAGCCCATTGCCGCACCTCTTGTAGCTCTACCTAAATTTGCTCCATCCCATACAACGGGTAATCCCGCTGCCGCTGCTGTAAAATCATCCACTAAGGCAGCAACTGTTTCTGCTGGTGTAGCGTTGGGTAAAGAAATATTACTTAGGTCTCTTCTTGTTTCTTGTGCAATTGGTGCCTGTCCTCCCCAAAACTTAAAAGCTTGAAATTGAAACCAAGCTCTCATAAATCTTGCTTCCGCCATAAATAAAGCTACTTCATCAGCTGTCAATTGGTGATCTCCAGCTAATTTATCAATTACCAAATTGGCACGGAACATACCTTGGTAGAGGTGTGTAAAAACCGATTGAAAAGCCACATCAGTTGACACAAAACGCAACTCATCTAAAGGAATATTAGTTGCAGGATCTCCTGCATTATTTGGGTCAAATGTGGTCTCATCTGATGCCATTAATACCATCTTCCACCATTCTGCTCGCTCTCCTAAGTTTTCAGTACTCGTTCCATTTAAACTCTGCATGGAGGAATAAGAAGCTAGAATAGCTCCTTTAAAATCTGCACTTGTAATATAGAATGCATCTTCGGAAATCGCATCCAATGGCTGCAAATCCAAATCATTACACCGAGTAAACATAAAAATGCAACCCAATGTTAGTAAGGATATTTTTAATTTATTAATCATGATTATTTTTTTAGAGGCTTAACCACTCAGCTATAAATGGTCTTACCGAAAATTAAAATTTTCTGTTAACTATTAAACCAATCGTCGTATCAAAATCAAAATACAGCGATTCGAAAATTATCAAGGAGTATGGTTCAACTATTTAACATCTCTTAAAATGTTGCTCTTACACCAAATTGGAAAACTCTAGGTGTAGGTGTTGCGCCGTCATCTTGTCCAGTTGTTAAAGGCATTTCTCCTTTTTGGAAACTAAATCCTCTTGTCACTTCTGGGTCTAAACCAGAGTAATTTGTAAGCGTAAAAAGATTAGATGCAGCAACATAAAAACGTAAGTTCTGAATAAATCCATCTGCAAATCCTTGCAAACTATTTGGGTTAATCGTGTATCCTATTTGCAAATTTTGGAACCTAAAATAACTCGCGTCTTCTACAAAACGGTCAGAGAACCGATTATTTCCATTCGGGTCAGATATGGTCGCTCGAGGAATCGTAGTGCTGGTACCAGAACCTGTCCATCTATCTAATACTAGCGTACTTTGATTATTGGTACTGTTCATGCTGGTTAATGAACGAGTAACATTATTAAATACTTTTACGCCTGCTACTCCTTGGAAGAATAAGGAAATATCTAATCCTTTATAATCTGCTCCCAAATTGATTCCATAGAATGCTTGAGGTGTAGAATTTCCTAAGAATGTTCTGTCTGTAGGTGTAATAGCACCATCTCCATTCACATCCACGAAACGAATATCACCCGGGGAAGGTGAACCAGACACATCAGGTAGGGCTGCATCAACTTCTGCTTGTGATTGGTAAATTCCGTCCGTTTCATAACCAAAAAAGTGACCAATAGGTAAGCCGACAGTAGTTCTATGCGTTTGCGCCCCAAAAAATCCAGTAATAATTGGATTAGGATTTTCCCCTAGCGAAATTACCTCATTATCTACTGATGTGAAATTACCCGAAACACTATAATTAAAGTCACCCACTCTATCTCGATAAGTCAAAGAAAATTCAATTCCTTTATTTTCTATCTCCCCAGAGTTAACATCTGGTGGAAGCAAAAATCCAGAAACAGCAGAAATTGGTAAGCCTACTAAAATATCTGTTGTATTCTTTTGATAATAATCTAAACTCGTTTCTAATTTTCCTTCCCATAATCTTAAATCAACACCGATATCAATCTGAGTAGAAGTTTCCCACTTCAAATTAGGGTTTGCAAAAACAAATGGTGTTGGAGCAGCTTCAATCGTCTGTCCTGTTCCAAGTACATATAGAGAAGTCAAACCTAAAGTAGATAAGTAAGCAAAAGAGGTGCTTGTAAACTGATTACCCGCTTGCCCCCATGCGGCTCTAATTTTCAATTCGTCAATTGCAGCATTATTTGCTAAGAATGGTTCTTCACTTAACTTCCAACCTACTGAGAACGAAGGAAAAATAGCACTTCTATTATCTCTAGAAAAACGAGAAGATTCATCTCTTCTTATAGTAGCGGTAACCAAGTATTTATTATTTATACTAACATTTGCCCGACCTATGTAACCTCTCAATGCCCAGTTATCTCTTTCTTGACCTACCGCTGAAGTAGAAGCAGTATTTACTAAAGTAACTGCATCACTTAGAAAACCTCTTCCTTGTCCCCTTAGTCTATCAAAAGCAAAATTTGTTTCCTCATGACCTAAAAGTAAGGTTAAATCAATACCTTCAAAGGATTTGCTATAAGTTAAGGTGTTGGTGATATTTGTTGTTAATTCTGAAGGCCTAGAAACTACTTGTAAGATACTTCCATTGGAAGCAGAACCAAAATTGTAAATATTTTGTAACCAAGAACCTTCCCCAACAATATAGTCGATACCTGCCTGAGTTCTAAATTTCAAGCCATCTAAAATTTCAAGCTCCCCGTATATGGAACCAAGAATTCTTCTTGAAAGTACCCTAGTTTCATTATTAGATAAGTCGTTTAAACCTACTACTTGGCTATTAGAACCAGCAGCAGCTCCAGAGTTAGCGGCGTTAAAAGACGTAAATGTTCCGTTTTCAAAAACAGGAGTAAATGGAGAATTTCTAGCAGCTCCAAAAGCAGCAGCTCTACCAGGTTCTGATTCGACGACTCTGTCCGTAAAAGAAATATTTAAAGATTCTCCCACTTTAATTCTCTTTCCAACTTTAATGTCAGAATTTGCTTTTACACTATATCGCTCAAATCCTGTCGCTAAAGAAATACCATCCTGAGAAAAATATCCACCTGAGATATTATAATTAGCATTTTCAGAACCACCACTAGCGGTCAAACTATGATTTTGCATACTCGCAGAATTAAAAACTTCTTCCTGCCAATCTACAAATGGACTGCCGCTAAAAGCACTAAAATCATTTCCTATCTCGCTCTGTAAAGCAATATAATCAGCAACACCTAACACATCATGTTTAGCTCTTACATTTTGAACGCCAACATATCCGTCATAAGTCAAAGAAGTTCTTCCTGCTTTGCCCCGTTTGGTAGTGATAATTACGACCCCATTAGCTGCCCTTGTACCATAAATAGCTGCAGCAGAAGCATCTTTCAAAATGTCAATAGATTCAATATCACTTGGATTAATTCCAGCTAGTGGATTACTCTCTGTATTCGAAGCTGTATTTACAGTAATATTTGTCGTCTGAACAATCGGTACTCCATCAATTACATAAAGAGGGCTATTATTACCCGTAGTTCCAACACCTCTAATCCGTACATTAATTGGCGCTCCAGGATCGCCAGAACGATTCGTTAGTTGGACACCTGCTAATCGACCTCGCAATGCCTGGTCAGCAGATAAAATAGGTGTTTTAGCAATTTCCTCTGCTCCAATAGAACCTACTGCACCCGTCAAATCTACTTTTCTCTGTGTTCCATACCCTACGACAACTACTTCATCTAATACAGAAACATCAGGTGTCATAGTCACATCAATAATTGATCGTGCACCTACTTCTACTTCTTTGTCTTTATAACCTGTGTATGAAAATACTAAGGTAGAACCTGCTGAAGCAGCTATTTCATACCTGCCGTCAAGATCAGTAATAACACCGGTAGAAGTACCTTTTACTAAAATGTTGACACCAATTAATGTTTCTCCTGTTTCTTCAACAACAGTTCCACTGACTTGCGCAGAAAGTGAAAAGGTGCAAAAAACCAATAAAATGACGGTAAATAATTGGTGAGAAGATTGCATAAATCCGGATATTGAGTGAGGCCAATACCTGATTTTTAAATTTACTAGTTTCATTGTAAATTTGTGTTTTAATTAAGTTAACTGATAACAGTCGTCGTTTAGCAGAACGTCGGCTGTTTTTTATTCTGAGTAGTCAGAAATCAAGCGTCTATTTTTTTAAATAGTTGCTAAATTTCTGATTAATCATTTATAGAGAGTTTCTTCTAGTTAATTTTGTTGGTATAGTTTTGTTTACAGGCTTACGGTCTAATACAAATTGAGCAGCCTGTTCTGCCATTAATTCAAAATTCGTTGAAAAAGTAGTAATACCTCCACTGATGATTTCTTTTACTGGTCCATCATTATTTGAAAACACCCCTATATCTTTTCCTAATTCATAGTTCTGAATTTGACAATCTTTTAATATTTTCCACAGGTCTCCGTCTCCAATCGTAAAATAAATTGTTCTTTTCTTTAAATTACCTGGCACATAAGTTTCCTTTACTTGTCCGTTCAAGTTTTCATTTGTGATAAATTTTTTGAATGCTCTAAGCACTTCAATTGGATAGTCTGAATTTGGCTTATAGAATAAAATGATTTCTTCATAATTTGCTATCTGAGGTTTTAATGCTTCCAATGCAGTATAGGTCGCCAATTCAAATTCTTGCGTTACATAGGAATACCTTGCTCCTATTTCTTCATATCTGTCTACTAATAATAATTGACTTGGAGAAAAATTTGTTAGTAATTTTTTTGTTCGCTTATCCGGAATTGGAGCCACTACATACATCCCATATTGCCCTTTTATATTCCCTAGAATTGTTTCAAATAGGTCCATATTGCTATGATGAAAAAATACATCTACTTGAATATTATCTCCTAAGGTCTCTCGGAAAGCATTATAAAATACTTCTTGAAAGGGATGAAAAGCATACATCAATAAAGCAACCTTTGCCACTTGAATAGTATCTTCATTCACCACAAAAAATCCCAGTCGGTCTCTGGATTCAATCAATCCTTTGTCCTTTAAATTTTTATAAGCTTTAGCGACTGTTTTTGGCGCAAACTTAATTTTTTCTGCCATGTTTTTTACGGAGGGTAACCGACTGCCTTGAATCAATATTTTTTCATCAATCGCATTTATTACGCCATTTACCAATTGCTCATTTTTTGATAACAGTGGTAGCTCTTCCAATTCTTTGACCTTATCAAATACTGTCATCCTAATTTATTTGCCAATTTTTATATTGAAAACTATTTTTATATGGTGTACTACCCTGCACTACTCTATACTACTCTGTACTACTATTTTTGATTTTTTTGTAAAGTTAGACAAACAATTGATAAATCATAATATAAATACGCAAAAAAATAATTTATCCATTTAAAATTTTAAATCCTCCAACAAATCAGGCTTTAATTCTTTTAATTAAGTAACGGCAAAACAATAACTTGAACATCTAGGACGGCTTCTTTTGATCC
>CAYMSC010000063.1:0-19907 GCA_964392805.1 uncultured Saprospiraceae bacterium | reverse complement strand
TTTGAGATAGGGGCGGCTTTAAGCTAATGTCATCTCTAGAATTATAAAGGTTTATTTTTTCCTCGTTTTGTGGCACAACTCAGAGAGTTGTGTTACAGAAGCGTTCCAAAATCACCACATGACACCAATCATCGCTTTTTTAACTATCGTTTTAATCGTATTACCTCAATGGTTATTGATGTTGCTTCGTCCTAATTCTAAATGGACGCAACAATTGGTTGATTCGGATATTATTCCTTTTATTTTAATAATCATTTATGTGATTTGTATGACTAGGAATGAGTTCGTATTAGAATTTCATACCATATCAGATGTTTTCCAAGTTTTTCAAATAGAAAACATCGTTTTAGCGGCATGGGCATTTATTGGTTTTATAAGTTTATTAATCGGTAGTTGGGCATTTAATCGAGTTCAAAATTTAACGATTAAGGTGAATTGGGTAATGCCAAGTCTATTTGCTACTTTTATGATAACGGCCACCACTATTTTAATTAATCTTCATTGAATGTAAATTATTTCAATAGGCGATAGCTTTGAATTCCCTATCACCTGATTTCAACAAACCTTAAATTTTTATTATGAAAACATATCTTTTAGTCCTTTTTTCTACGGTTTTTAGCTGTGTATGCGCTCAAAACTCCGTTTTAAACCAATATATTCAACAAGGAATAACACAGAATATACAGGGGCAAAAACACCGGTTATCTATCGAGGAACAAACCTTAAAATTAGCAGAAGCAAAAGGAACATTGTTGCCAAGAATCACTTTTGATGCGAACTATTTTTTATCGAATGGCGGGCGTACCTTAGATTTTCCTTTAGGCGATTTATTCAATCCCATCAATGCTACTTTAAACGAATTGACGGGTAGTGCGGATTACCCAACCAATTTTGAAAATATTGCAGAACCTTTTTCGCCGCACAATTTTCAAGATACTAAACTAAAGTTACAGTATTCCATTTTTAACCGAACCAATTATTATAATTATAAAGCACAAGCGCAATTAATTGACTTAGAAGAAAGCAAAAAAAGAACATTTGAACAGACGCTAACGAAAGACATAAAAATCGCCTATTACCAATATTTCAAATCGGATGCCCTAAAAGCAGTAGTGGAACAATCCCAGCAACAACTACTAGAAGTGCTTCATTTTAATAAAAAATTAGTCAAATATCAACAAGTAACAGAAGATGTATTGGTGCATTTGGCTTATGAAATAGAAAAGAATAAATCCCAATTAATTGGCCTACATCAGCAAAAAGAAAATGCCAAAGCTTATTTCAACACCCTACTTAATAGAGATTTAGGCGTAGCGATTCAAGCAGATAGCGACCTCAAAACGCAGCTTGACAATAGTTTATTGGTAGAAAAAGCGATTGATTTAAGGGTACTTCAAAATCAAGCGTTTCAAAATAGTCCTGCATTATTGCAGCTTTTCCAAAACACAAAAATCAATGAAACCATTACTACTGCTCATCAAAAAAGTTTCTTGCCCACGCTAGGGGTAGAAATTTCTACTGGTTTTCAGGGAACAGGCTATCAATTTAATAAAGAACAAGCCATCACTACCATTGGTTTTGGATTAAATTGGGTGCTTTATGATGGACAACAACGCAAACGAAAAATTGAACAATTACAAGTTGCTTCTGCTAAAATTGCTAAAGATTATGAACAGGTAAAACAGCAAATTCAATTGGAAGTTTTACAATATTTCCATGCCTTAACTGCGGCTAAGCATAAAGTCAAAGTAGAAGAAGTTGCACTAAAAAGTGCTAAAAAACGCTTTGACTTAACCAATAAACGCTATCAAAATCATCAAGTTTTATTGATTGAATTATTGGATGCCCAAACAAAATATACCAACGCCCAATTAATGGTGCAATTATCAAAATATGAGGTATTGATACAATTGGCGGAATTGCAATGTGCTGCGAATTTATAATCGGTAGTAAAGCCTTCAGGCTTTCCCGTCAAAGGCCTTTAGGCCTGAAAATGTGGACGCCAAATTTATTGAGCCTATAATTTATCCGTTCTAGCCCCGAAGAGGGCGACATATCATAACATAGGGTGCAAACCCTATGAAAAAAAGGTAAAACATTCCTCAAAGCCCTAAAGGGGCGACATATATAATCGTCATTTTTATGTCGCCCCTTTAGGGCTTTGAGGACATTGATGATTTGTACCATAGGGCTTCCGCCCTATGCTAGAATATGTCGTCCCGTTGGGACTAAACTAAAAGCAACCGATAATCCACAACTTGAATTACTTGATTTTTTCCTAATAATACCTTCAGCCTGCGTGCTGTGTAATCCATTAAAAAATGAAAAAACTAATCGTATTATTCTTCTGTCTATATCTAGGTGCTTGCAAACAATACACCACCATTCCCATCGCTGAAACAAAGGATGCCATTGATAACCTCCCAATCGTTCGCACCGAAAAATTAAGCCTAACCAATGCACCAATTCCTATCCATTCAATAGGAACGATAGGTATTCGAGAGGTTCAAAATCTATCTTTTAAAACAGGCGGTATCATTGAAAAAATTTATGTCAAAGCCACGCAGAAAGTACATAAAGGGCAATTATTAGCAACTGTCAGTAATACAGATATTGACGGGCAAGCACAAAAAGCGCAACAAGTACTCGATAAAGCAACACGAGAGTTGGCTGTCATCCAAAAAATGTATGCAGATACTGCGGCGACTTTAACGCAGGTAGAGAATCTAAAAACCAATGCTGAAATAGCGAAGGCCAATCTAAAAACAGCGCAATCTAATCAAGCATATACTAAAATAATTGCCCCAGCAAGGGGGCGAATTTTACAACGATTAGCCGAAAATAATGAGCTTATTAGACCGGGCATTCCCATTTTACAATTAGCTACGAATGGGCAAAAAGGCTTAGTGATTAAAACCAATATTTCGGATAAAGCAATAACCAAATTACAATTGAACGATAAAGCAATAATCCGTTTTGATGCCTATCCAAAACAGGACTTCAAAGCCTATGTTTCCCAAATAGCGGAAGTTGCCGACTCTAACACAGGTACTTACGCCATAGAATTGAATTTTGAAAATACCAATAAATTGGTTTTTAAAAGTGGCTTTATAGGAAAAATTACTTTATACCCAAGTAAACAACTTCCCTATTATAAAATCGACTTAAACGCTTTGGTAGAAGGCTATGAAAATAAGGTGAATCTCTTCTCTTTAACAACCAATGGCGCAAAAAATATCGCTAAGAAAATATCTATATCTCCCGACTATATCGGCAGTAATTTTTTTACCACTTATGAGCCAAAATTAGAAGAAGACCTTTTAATTATTACCGAAGGGGCCGCTTATTTATCGGATGGAATGGAAGTGCAGGTTAAATAGCTGAAAATGTAAATTTATCATTCAAAACTAAGTCCATGCAATTACCAAAAATAGCCATAAAAAACAGTCAATTTATTTTCATTTTGACTTTGATTGCCCTCATCATTGGCATTCGTTCTTTTCAAAGTATGCCTAGAACAGAAAATGCGGAAATCAATGTCCCGTTGTTCAATATTTTTATAAGTTACCCCGGTACGAGTCCCGAGGATATGGAACACTTAGTCGTCAATCCGATAGAGGAAGCTTTAAATGATTTAGATGATGTGACCAAAATAGAAGCATGGATGGGGGAAGGCGTTGGCAATATATTCTTGGAAGCCTCTTTTGCCATTGACCCTGAAGAAAAATATGATGAAATCCTTAGAACGGTCACAGAAGTGAGTAGTGAGTTGCCAAAAGAAATTGCGGCTATAAAGGTAGTCCAATTCAAACCAACAGACCAAGCGGTTATATTTCAATATGCTTTAGTGGCAGAAAGCAGTAATTATAAACAATTAGCTGAACAAGGCGAATTTTTTAAAAGTAGGCTAAAAAAAGTAAAAGGCGTTAAGAAAGTGGACATCGAAGCTGTTCCAGAAGAAGAAATTCGTATTTCGCTAGATTTCCAAAGAATGAGTCGTCAGCACATCACTTTGCAACAAGTCGTTCAAGCCTTATCCGCCAATAATGTAAATATGCCAGGGGGCGCTGTCAATGCAGCCAACAAAACATTTAGTGTCTCGACAAATTTTAATCATAAAGGATTAAAAGACATTCAAGAAACAATTATTGTTGCTAGAAAAGGGCAAATTGTCTATTTAAAAGACATTGCAACAGTCGCCATGGATTATGCCGACCAAGGTTGGATTGCTCGCTTTAATCAAGAGAACGCTATTTGGGTCAATGTAAAAATGAAAAATGGGGCAAATATTTTACAAGTTGCCACCGCCATCAAAAAAGTAGAAGCGAAATTTGCACCTACCTTACCCCCAAATATTCGACTAGCAACAGCTTATGAACAAGCAAGCGCCGTAAAAGAAAAAATTGATAGTTTTTCCATTAATTTGCTGCAAGGCATGGTTTTAGTCGGTGCAATTATTTTATTATTTATAGGTTGGCGAGCAGCCGTTATTATTATTACGACCATTCCACTTTGTATTTTAATAGGATTGGCGATTTTAAATGGGAGTGGTTTTGCTTTGCAACAGGTTTCGATAGCAGGATTAATTCTTTCTTTAGGTTTATTGGTAGATAATGGCATTGTGGTCATTGAAAGCATTGACCGTTATTTAAAAGAAGGATTCGCCCCTAAAGAAGCGGCTATTAAAGGCACGAGTGATGTTGGATTTGCGATTATTAGTTCTACGGCTACCACTATACTAGCCTTCTTTCCATTGACCCAATTAGGCATGGGCGGCGGAGAAATGATAAAAGCTTTACCGCTGACGGTGACGCTTACTTTATTGATTTCTTTGGTTTTATCCTTAACCCTTTCTCCTATTTTAGCGAGTAAAATCATGCGAACGCCTAAAAAAGAACAGCACAGTTTCATAGAACGATTTTTAGAGACCATCACCAATAAAGTTTATCGCCCCACCTTACATTTTTGCCTACGATTTGGTTGGTTAGTGCTTGCTTTGGCTATTGCATTGTTAGTATTTAGCGTCAGTCTTTTCCCAAAAATTGGTGTTAGTTTATTACCGCCCGCAGATAAGCCAATGGTGTTAATCAATGTATCGGCCCCCAAAGGGACCAATTTAAATAGCACTGATAAAGCGGTGCGCTATGTCGAACAAATTTTGGATACCATTCCCTATGTTAAAAGTTATGCCACCAATATTGGGCATAGTAATCCACAGGTTTACTTTAATCGACAATCCATTGATTTTGAAAGTTATGAAGCCCAATTATTAGTCAACTTCGATTATTGGGAACCCCAACAATTTTATAAAACCATTAATCAACTTCGTCAAATTTTTAAACAAAATTCCAATGCTCGGATTAAAGTCATTGAGTTAAAAATGAATACTACGAATACACCCATAGAATTTGTTGTCATTGGCAATCACCAAGATACTTTGAAAAAAATATCAAAACTAATCGCTACTAAATTAAAAGAGACCCCCGGTATTATTAATGTGACCAACCCTTTAGAAGTTGACAAAACAGGGCTGAACATTCAGTTAAACAAAGAAAAGGCAGGCTTAATAAATCTATCCGCAGCTCATTTTAATCAAACCATTCGAGCTAGTTTAAGTGGTTTGTCAATAGGAGAAGTATCTTTTTCAGATGGCAAAGATTACGAAATGATGCTACGAATGCCTTTTGATAAAAAACCAACGATTAATGATTTTAATCAAATTTATTTCACGACCAATACTGGCTATCAAGTGCCTTTTAGCCAAGTGGCAAGGGTTCAATTTAAATCCTTAAAGCCACAAATACTGCATAAAAACCTAGAGCGTTTCAATTGGGTCCGAGCCGATGTCGTACAAGCTGACCAAACGCTTGCTTTGACCCAACAAATTAATGACCGCCTACAACAACTTCCGCTCCCAACAGGTTATTCGATTGTCCCAGCAGGGGAATTAGCGGAACAAGAAGCCCTTTTTGGGAATTTAGGGACTATTTTTATCTTAATTTTATTTGGCATTTTTGCCATTTTAGTCTTACAATTTCGGTCTGTTCTGCAACCAATTGCCGTTTTTTCTGCCATTCCTTTTGCGACAAGCGGCTCCTTCATAGCCCTCTATTTAACAGGTTGGCCTTTTTCTTTTTTTGGGTTCATTGGTTTTATTAGTTTAAGTGGCATCGTGGTCAATGATTCTATTCTAATTGTGGACCAAATTAATCAATTACGAGCGCAAGGGATGGAACGTTTAGCTGCGATTCAGTTGGGCAGCGAGCGCCGATTAGTACCAGTCGTGTTGACCACCTTGACCACTATTATAGGATTGGTCCCATTGGCATGCTCCCAATCTAATCTATGGACGCCAATTTGCGCAACAATTATTGGTGGGATGTTGTCTGCCACTTTGATGATTTTATTGATTGTACCTGTTTTGTATAAATGGTTTACAAAATAGAAAGGGCGGATAAAACTGGTAGTAAAGCCTTCAGGCTTTCCTGTCAAAGACCTTTAGGTCTGTATTTTTTCAAAGGAATTTATGTCTAGCCTAAAGGCTAGGGACGGGAAAGCCTGAAAGCTTTACTACCGGTCAAATCATACTTGATTGTTCTTAGACAAAAAGAAATGCCATTGCTTTAATATTTTTAGATATACTAGATTTCAAAAATCGGGTATATCTACCCAGCAGTTAGTTTCTAGGTACTACAATAGTAAATTTGTCCCAAAACTCCGAGTTATAGGGTACATTTTCATTAATTTCCCAAAGGTCTTCTTGCAAGGGCTGAATAGTTTTAAAATTAGTAGTCAATACTTGTATTTCATTTGTTTGACTACCTTTCCTAATTTCTCCAGAGGTTAATATATGTGTTTCACTTTGAGTATCTACTTTGGTATAAGTAGAAATATATTGTTCTTCGATTTTGGTAAACAATTCAATTTTATTTATTCGGTCAACTATGCGAACAGCCCCACCAAAATGTTTTTTACTAGCTTTATTACTATAGCTATAATCATAATCAGTACAACTTTCATAACGAATTAGAGCATAATCTTTTTTATTAATAAACAAAGTCCCACTAAAAGCTTTAAGGTTAGATAAACCAGTATATCTTTCCTTCAATTTTTTGCAGTCAAAACTTATTTTATACACTTCTTCCGCTCCTAATTTAGTAATACCAAGCAATTGATAATCATAAGCCTCTAAGCTTTCCAAGGCAAAAGGTTTATCTCTGGTAACAATAGGCTCATTTCCCCAAAAAGCAGTAATATTATTTAAGCCATCAATTTTATCCTTATTTTCACCTATAATTACCCTACCTTGTTTTAATTTGGTAAATCGAGTTTTAATTGCCTTTCGCCAATTCTTTTTCTGGTAACCTTCAGCATCGTAAAAATCAAGAATGGATTCTACATGATAAACTACTTTTTCATCTTCGTTAAAAAATTTAAATCGAAAAAATAATTCAGCATTATGAGCTGATTGATGGTAATTATTAGGTATTCGATTAATAGCTGCTTTCACAATATCTTTAGCTTTTAATGACTTAGCCTTTATGTCTACAGATGGTAAAAGTGTTACAGTTGGTGTTAAGTTAATCGTTTTACTCAGCTGCTTATCTAACCAATTAATTGTTATTGTTCGTTCTTCATAACCAATAGCCGCAATTCTCATCAACGTTCCATGCTGTTTCTTAATGGTAAATAGGCCATCTTCATTTGTTACTGTTCCTCCTTCTTCAAAATAAATATGGGCAAAAGATATGGTTTCTTTGGATTGCTCATCTTTTAATTGGAAGGTTCTAATTTTTCGTTCGTCTTGTATAACTTTCTTTTGGGCATAAAATTCATAGGGCGCTTCTCCTGAAAATTCATTGCTCACTTCACCTTCAATAATAGTCCCCTTAAAGCTACCTTTTAGGAAAGAAAAGAAACCTTCTACATTTGTTGATAAAATCACCGAATCACCTTCCATTTTTTTGATTTTGGCAATAGCTTTTTCGCCTCTTTTTGTGTGAATGACGCCATGATAAATCCCATCTTTTTTAGATATAATTAATTGACCAAAATAATCACCACTAGGAGTGTTTAAAACTTGATAGTCCCATGTTCCTGTATAATCAGTTATTTTTTGTTGGCTAAAAAGAAAAGTTGTTAGGAATAAAAATAGAAGAGATAAAAATGTTTTCATGTCATGAAAATAGTTGGTTCGTAAAATTAGATGACTTTAATAATACGCTCAACTTAGTTGCTTATTTTAAGGCATAACATAATTTGACGGCTAGCCAACATTTTTAGTTAGGCAAATTATTTGTCTTTCTCAGCATTTATCGAAGTACTTTAAAAGCTTGGTAAAAGGAAAATCAGCGTGAATCCGCCTGATCCACTAAATCCGTGAGACCTATCCTCCTAACTTGTCTGCTCGGAGCCTGCTCCGATGCATCGGAGTTATTTTTTTATTTTTCCTAAGCATCTTCCTTGAGCATTAATGAGTATCAAAAAAATAATGCCAAAGGACTAAACCAATGGCATTATTTATAGTTTCGGACTGATTTATTTAGGAATAGTGTAGAAATGGTAAATTTATTTTTTCATTATTCCTTAAGTATCGGTTTTGGTAATAGTTCTTTTTTAATTTTCAGCAACAATTAAATTAGTTTGAAAATTGTTACCGAAAAATTAGCAGAGGTTCAAGGTTTTAGCAATCCAAATTAGTTGAATCGCTAAACCATTGAACTATCAAGCAAACATACTAAATCTTTGCTCTGTGAGGAATATTTATCTGAGAAATAGCATCAAAGGTTAAGAGCATAAGTATTGTTATTAGGCTAAAAAGCTCACTTACAATCCATCACTTAACATTTACCACTAAATTAAGCTAATTTAGCCATATCTCTAATTAAGATGCTTCTACGATTAAAGTAAATTAAATCAGACCGCTTTAATTCGTTTAAAACAGAAGTAACAGTTTGTCTTGAAGTACCAGTAATATTTGCAATGTCTTGTTGCGTTAAGCAATGTTTGAAAAGCATTTCAAAACCAACTCTTCGACCGCGCTTTTCAGCAGATTCTTTGATGAAATCAATGATACGAGCTCTAGCATCTTTAAATACTAAATCTTCCAATCTATTTTCCACTTCTCTCAATCTATTGCCAACATAATTCATGATAGCAATACATAACTGATGGTTAGTTGCGATTAGCCGTTGAAATTCTGTAACTTTTAAGGTATAAACATGTACCTCTTCATTCATGCTAATAGCATAGTCTTGTCTAGTTTTTTCCCCCATAAGCGGTAATTCACCAAACATAGCCATTGGATGAAGGATATTTTTAATCACTTCTCTACCATCATCAGAATGACGGCCGATTTTTACAATGCCTTTGACTAAAAAGAAAACTTCCTTAGAGGGGTCACCTATCTTGTATATATAATCGTATTTTTTCACTTTTCTGAACTCAACAATATTAAAAAGTTGGCTCATTTCGTCCTCATTAAGAACGCTAAATAATGGGAACTGCTTGAAGAAATCTAAACTTGTTGAATTTTTCATAACTCAAATTTAAGTAGGTTAAGAAAATCTCCAATTGATAATATACTACTATTACAACCGGTTTTTGATACTATAAATATCTAACATTAATACAGGTGAAAAAAGTACAAAAAAAGACGTTTGTATAACCTGATTAGATGTTAGAAAATCAATAAATGATTGATAATCAATTGAATGTAATTCTTTTTATACTTCGTTTGTTGAGAAGTATAGGGTTAATAGATTAATTTTTTTTGAATAAATTTTCAAAATTTCATTAGTGCACCTCCAAAAAAGAGGTGATTTAACCGAAAAAGAAGGACATCTTTTAAAAAAATTGTGTGAAATAAAAAGGAATTTGTTTAGAATGGACATTTTTTAGCAGTTATCAGCCAAGCAACTTCACTAGTTGAGTTAGTTGGATAACCTTTTACTGAAAACAGTTTGGACAACCCACAATAACTCATTAATTGATTTAGTGTTTGCTATTTGTTTTACTAGTTAAAGGTTACTCGGACTTATTACGTCAATTTTACAAATTGATGTATTCAAATCTAAAAGTAGTAAGTTTGGACGAACTGTTTACCTTAAGTTTTGAAAACTGCCTTTTGGACGGTGACTTTGAATGAAGTCACTTTTTTTGAAAAAATTTTGCTATTACTTTACAGAATGGGGGTTTTAGAAATTTTGGACAATAATTTTTTCTCAAAATTTCAATTGATGATTTCGATAACCTCATCGGATATATAAACGCTATCGAAATTTTAAATATTATGAAAAACTGTCGTATTAGCGTTATTTTAACAGTTCCTTAATTTTCTTAACTTTTTGGCACTACGGTAAAGAGTGTGGGTCAGCATATAGTTGGCGTATTAACCTATCGGACACTTTCAAAGTGTCCGACACGTATGCCATTTGTAGTTATTCATCAACCGTAGTTTTACATGCACCCATACTTTTCACCGCAATACCAACTTTTTATTTGGCTTGAGCAATTTATTAGCGAATTCATCATTCCATTAAATTTGGAATTACTATTGCAATAATAGAAAGTATTGATTTTTATTTTATACAATACAATGAGATTAAAATACTTTTCAATTCTAACCTTTATATTTTTTGTTAGTTCCTCTTTAAATGCACAACTCTATGATGCGCTTGCAGGTCTACGCCTTGGAGTACCTACTTCTATTTCTTATAAAAAAATTATAACCGACAATAAAGCGATAGAAGGCTATCTAGGAACAAAAGGGATGGACGATTTTAGATTTGTTAATGTTAGTGGTACTTATCAGATTATTCAACCCATTGATATAGGAGGAATAGAGGAATTATATTATTACTATGGAGTAGGCGCTTCTATTTATTTTTGGAGTTTTGAACAAGAAGGACCTAATCAAAGGGTTACGCCTGGTATTCAAGGATATTTAGGCTTAGAATATACTTTTGAGGACAGACCCATTAATATTACTTTTGATTGGACGCCATCGCTTTTTCTAAGTGGACAACTGTCGGGATTACGTGGTAGATATTTAGCAATTGGCATTCGCTATGTTTTGAGTAGAGATGGAAATGGAAACTTGGGTATTCGGTAAAATAAATAGAAGTACCTACACTCGCAAGGGTAACCTGGTCCCAACTCCTGAAATCTGTCATCTAAATTAGCTATATATTTCTTGATTGGTATAGGTGAAAATAGTATTATTATTATTAATTAAAATGGTTTTGCTATGTCACAATTACCTGTCTAAAAAAATATTTTTTCCCATATAATTCTTTATTTTAATCCAAAATAGCATTTGTGACAATGTACCATCAAATATTTTTTTAGCAAATATTATGTATTCTGCATATTTAAAATATTGATAAATAACAAACTAAAAATTTATCTTTAAATTAATAAGACATTTATACAATAAATTTATATAAGAACCACGATAAACGCTTTATTTAGACCTTAGGTTTATGTATTTTTGTTTTAGAGGCATTATCTATAAGCAAAGCAAAAGACATTTAGTCCCCTTTTAAATGTTTTATTAACCTTTTGCTATTACTATATACACACATCCCTCACACATAGATAATAATTCATCCTCTTAGCACAAGCAAATTTTAACAAAAAATAGAGCCTTTGTGACTTAATTATTGTTAGTATATGTTTGTAAATTCATATTTAAATATATGAAATTGGCCTAAAAAGGCTAATGTTAGTTCCCTTGTAGTACTATTAAAATAAAAACAGAACTTTATACACTTTCTTTCCCAATAAGAAAAGAAAGAAGGTATAAGCTTATTGTGTATTATTTAGTAGTAAATGCGAGCGGAATCCTCCTTATATTTTCCACTCCCTCTAGTACAGTAATACTTGATTAATTTAAATAAATAATTCCCCCATTTTATTTCCCCCTTTGTTTCGATTCCCCCTATGGATAGAATTTTTTATTGAATGCAAACATCAATAATCGAACTACACCTTTTTTAATTTTATTATTATGGCTCAATCTTTACTAAAACCTTTAGATGGATTTTTTACATCTAAAACCCAAAAGCCACAAAATCTAAGAAGTAGTCTACTACTTACTCTAGCAATTCTATGGATGTCTATTAGCAATTTAATGGCTAATAGCAAAGCATTTACTGCTTTAACATCTGAGGAACGATTGGTATTGACTACCGTATTTGAACCAGAAAATCCCTTTGGGGTATTGCCCGAACCAACTGATAATCAACACAATAACTCACTGGTCGACGATGCACCATGTGAGCCTTTAGTGCTTTCAGTTGGGACGAATGCAGAAACAGCTTGTGGTCAACACGATGGGATGATTCTAATTAGGTATCAAGATGCCAATAGAGAGAAATCTGCCTATACCGTAAAAATTGGGTATGAAGATGATCATGAAATGGTACTAACAGGACAAAATGGAAATCCTATTGTTGTTCCTAATTTATATCCAGGAGATTATCACAATATCCGATTGATTAGAGAATTGGATAATTGTCAATCAAAGCTATTAGATAAAATAGTAACCGTAAAAACTACTTGTGAGCTACCTATTGCAACTCGACGAATGGGAGACGAATTGGTTCTAAACGATTGTAATGCCAATCGTGCTTATGACGCTTATATAATGGGGGTAGATGAGGTTGATAATCCTTGTATTTCTATTCCGAATCCAGAAAATGTCACAGGCGTAATAGTAGAATTATGGATTGAGGGGAATGATCCTCCGAGCCAAGTTACTTTTACTGCGGACGGTGGCACCTCTTCTAATAGCACAAGAAATGCTGGACCGACTCCTATACAGCAATCCCCTGGTTCAGCAATAGGAGAAACTGTATTTCGAGAAATTTTTAATGGTAACTTTGCTCAAATATGTACTTCTAATGATCAAGGTACAAGTATGGCAATTTATGTGGAAAGAGAAGTGCCAGGTGGTTCTTCCGCTGTTTTTACCTCTGATATAGAATTAAATGGTCTAGGCAATCCGACAGATGAATGTACGACCATTAATGCTACAATTGCAAGAAGTGATTTAACTAGAGATTTAGATTTTAGAATTCCAGTACATGAGAAAGGAACAAATACTAGAACTATTGAGATTACCATTAATCTTAAGAATACAGGTGGTAACACCCTTGTTTCTAGAACTGAAATCTTTGATAATCAAAATGCAGGTGCAGAAGCCTCTTTATACGGTATAAATTTTAGTGATGTTAGTCCCAATATAGCTACCGCTGAAATTATTGTCTGCTCTCCTAGTGGTAATGGTGAATCTTTTGGAATTGGTGCCATTACTACTTCTACGATAGATTGTATTAATGGGTCTATTTGCCAGAGTTTATTTGTTAACCCAAGTTTTGAACTAGGCAATTTAAATGGTTGGACACTTACCAATAACACCGAGGGTAGTGTTACAACTGATTGTGAGACTGATGGCACTTATGCCGCTGTTATAGAGAGAGGTGGTGGAAGCCAGAATCCTATGATTTTTCAAGAAGCATCTGCCACTGCTAATGCTTTTTATCGAATTAATTTTTCTGCGGGTACTTCAGACCCTAATTTGAATCAAGTAGTCGCCCTAGAATTTTTAAATGGGACAACAGTAATTGAACGAATAACTCAACAGGTAGATTTTGACATCAATTTTGGAAATATCCTACAAAGATATGTTTTAACAGGTACTTCACCTGCTAATACGACTTCTGTTCGTTTGAAGGCAACCTCAAATGGTGGAGTATTTAAATTGGATGCCGTTTGTGCAACCGTCACATTGCTTTGTAGTGCTCCGAGAGCAGTTGCAGATAATGGACCAGCCTTTGAAACTTGCCCTAACAACTCTTTGAATGGAAATGTACGCACCAATGATAGAGACTTAGATAGTCCAACTTATACTATTGTTGACAATGTTAATAATGGAAATTTAACCTTAAATACCAATGGTACTTTTTCATATACCCCAAATACTAATTTTTGTGGAAATGATGAATTTAGGTACCGAGTTTGTAATATTGGCAGCACAGGTGCTGCAGGGGATATTTGCTGTGATGAGGCGGTTGCTAGGATTGAGATAATTGATAATGAAGACCCAACTTTTAATAATTTTCCTTCCGACCTAACAGTATCGTGTGATGATATACCAAATCGAGCTACAGGTATTAGAGGGTCTGATAATTGTGATGAAAATCCAACTGTAGTATTTGTGAGAGAAAGACAAAATGCTATTACTGGTTCAAATGCTTGTGACCAAACTTTTGACCTTATCAGAACTTGGAGTGTAACGGATGTTTGTGGGAATGTTACCACTAGAAATCAACGAATTCGAGTAGAAGACACTGAACCACCAGTCATTACACCACCAGCAAATGATACCTTAACGGTAGAATGTGACGGCAACGGTAATCAAGCACAACTACAAGCTTGGTTAGATAGCAATGGCGGTGCAACAGCAATAGATAACTGTGGTGAGGTAACTTGGTCGGTTGATTTTGATTTCGATGATTTTATTTTTGAATGTGGCGGCGAAGGCTGGGGTTTTGGTATTTTTACGGCTGAAGACGAATGTGGAAATTCCTCAGAATTTAGAGGTGTTTTCAGAATTTTAGATACTACCGCCCCTGAAATTACAAGACCTGCAAGGGATATGACCGTAGAATGTGACGGTATTGGCAACCCAACAGAATTAGCCGCTTGGATAGCTGATAATGGAGGTGCGAGAGGCAGGGACATTTGTAGCCCAGTAAGTTGGGAAGCTAATTTGGTCAATGAAGTACCAGGTTGTGCAGAAGTCAATTCCTTAACCTATAATTTTAGATTAATTGACGAATGTGGCAATGAAGATAATACGATTGCCACTTTTATTATTCAAGATACACAAGCACCAGTAGTGACTTGTGAACCAGAAGATTTAGTGCATGAATGTACAGGGGAAAACGATAATGCAGCGGTAGCCGCTGCTTGGAATCAAGCCAATATTGATAGATTAATTGCTTGTTCTTCTGATGATTGTGGAGATTTCACAGTAATAAGTGATTTTGATTTTGATGACTTCCCAACTGGACCTTGTGGATTTACAGGAAGCATTGAAGTGACCTATACCATTCGAGATGAATGTGGTTTGCCAACCTTTAGAACTGCTACTTTTAGAGTAAGAGATACGACCGACCCAACTCCTGTTTGTCGTGATATTACGGTTCAATTGGGCGCAGATGGAACAGTCAGTATTGATCCTAGTCAGATTGATAACGGGAGTAATGATATTTGTGGTGAAATTACCCTAGTAAGTGTCAATCCAGCTAATTTCAATCCGTCACAATGTGGGACAGTTGTACAAGTGGAATTAACCATTCAAGATGAATGCGAAAATATTTCGACTTGTTTGGCGAATGTCAGAGTAGAATGTTTTGACTTGGCTTTAAGAAAAGTATTGGCTCCGGGTGAAGATGAAAGAGTATTCCCTGGTGATGATGTCACTTTCCGAATCCAAGTATTCAACCAAGGTTCTTTGGATGCAAGTAATATTGTTGTTAGAGATTATATTCCAAATGGTTTAGCTTTAAACGATAACGATTGGGCAAATAATGGCACCATCGTCATTCCTTTTTTAGCGGCAGGAGCGGATACTTTTGTAGATATTACCTTAAATGCTACTCAACAAACTGACGGACAAATTATCAATAGAGCAGAAATTGAATCTGCTGATGCTCCGACTGGTTTTACACCAACAGATATTGATTCTGACCCAGATGGTAACGAAAATAACGACTCGGGTGGTTTAGTTAACACACCTCAAGATGATAATGTGAATGGTAATGCTCGTATCGGCGAAGATGAAGATGATGCGGATCCAGAAGATATTACCATCGGTATTTTTGACTTGGCTTTACGCAAAGAATATCGAAATACCGTTCCATTAAAATTAGGCGAAACGGCTACTTTTACGATTACTGTATTCAACCAAGGAACGGTTGGTGCAAGTAATATTGAGGTCGTAGATTATATTCCTGCTGGTTTCCAACTAGTTAATAATCAGACGGGTACAGCAGCGAATGGATGGTCTGGTTCAGGTACACCTAATTCTCAAGTAACCACTCAAATCAACGGAACAATCCCAGCAGGAGACTCTAGAGAAATTACCATTAATCTAGAAGTGTTAGAAGGAGTGGTAGCGGATGGAGATTATATCAATCGGTCTGAAATTGTTAGTGCGACGGATGATTTAGGCACTACAACGGCAGATATGGATTCCACACCTGACGATATATTAGGCAATGATGCTGGTGGTGCAAATGATAGTGCAGCAGATAATTTTGTGGATGGAAATGGACAAGGTGGAGAAGGAGATGGTGTTGCAGCCACTGATGAAGATGATGAAGACCCAGAAGATGCACCAATCTTTGATTTAGCTTTAAGCAAAAAGACTTTAGTGGGTACACCTGTGGAAGTTGGACAAGTTGTTCCTTTCCAAATTGAAGTAACCAACCAAGGTAATATCACCGCTCGAAGTATCCAAATTAGTGATTACATCCCAGTTGGTTTTGATTTAGCACCAACACAATCCGTGACTTGGAATGGTCCAGGTGTTGGCGGTACAACTGCGACTACTCAAATTGCAGGACCTATTGCACCAGGTAATAGCGAAACCATCACTATTAACTTGATTGTCAACGGAAACGGTAGTCAAACAAGTGATTATATAAATGTAGCGGAAATTACCATTACGCGAGATGATGACGGTAATATCACGACTAATTTTGATAAAGATTCTCAGCCAGATAACAATTCAACGAATGATGCTGGCGGTTTGGTCAATTCTCCTGCTGATGATTTCATTGATGGAAATGGAACAGGCACAAATGGAGATAGTGTAGCCGCAACGGACGAAGACGATTCAGATCCTGAAGATGTCATTGTCTTTGATTTAGCTTTACGCAAAACATTAGCGACTACGGACCCAGTTAGAGTGGGAGAGACCATTCAATTTGTCATTGAAATTTTTAACCAAGGAAATCAAACTGTTCAAAATATAGAAGTGAATGATTATATTCCTGTTGGTTTTGAAAGAGCTGGAAATGATGCAGGACCAAATGGATTCAATTGGTCAGGTGCTGGTACGGCAAATAGCACTACGAATACAGTTATTCAAGCACCTTTAGCACCGGGCGAAAGGACAACGGTAACGATTGATTTAACCTTAATTGGCCAAGGTATGATGGCTAGTGACTATGTGAATGTTGCGGAAATCAATGCTTTCTCTGACGAAAATAATAATCTAGTAACAAATTTTGATGTAGATTCTCAACCTGATAACAACCCAACCAACGATGCAGGTGGTGCAGTAATGACACCAACTGATGACGTTATTTTAGGGGATGGAACAGGAAATCCAGGTGACACCAATCCAGATACGGATGAGGATGATGCCGACCCAGAAAAAGCACCAATTTTTGATTTAGCTTTAAGAAAATATACCGAACAAACAGAGCCAGTTCAAAACGGCGATAATGTTGTTTTCAAAATAGAAGTGACCAATCAAGGAAATATTCCAGCTAGAAATATTGTCATCAATGACTATATTCCAGTTGGTTTACAGCGAACAAATAATTTGACAGGCGAAGGCAATAATTGGAGTGGTTCAAGTGCAGCAGGTGGTATTTCTACTACAACTTTTGCAGGAATACTTCAACCGGGCGAATCGGTCACATTGGATATTAATATGACGGTTTTAGCGGCAGGAAACGAAGCAACCGATTATATTAATCGAGCAGAAATTGGCGGTGCGCAAGACGATAATGGTACCGACCGAACCAATGATGATAGAGATTCTCAACCAGATGCTATTTTGGGAAATGATGCAGGTGGTCAAATTGATAGCCCAGCAGATGATTTCTTGGGTGGTGATGGTTCTGGTACGAATGGCGATGGGGTAGCGGCAACGGATGAAGATGACGAAGACCCTGCACAAGTGCCAATCTTTGATTTAGCTTTAAGAAAAATTGCCAATGATTTAGGATTTATTCAATTAAACGAAGAAATAGCCTTCACCATTGAAGTAATCAATCAAGGAAATATCACGGCAAGTAATATAGTAATCAACGATTATATTCCAGCGGGTTATGAAAGAGTAGATACGGATGCAGGAGCAAATGGTACTGCATGGACAGGTTCTGGCGCAGC
The DNA here is from genome assembly GCA_964392805.1 of uncultured Saprospiraceae bacterium. GTDB lineage: Bacteria > Bacteroidota > Bacteroidia > Chitinophagales > Saprospiraceae > JAFMDF01. Next base: position 1,712 of record CAYMSC010000063.1, on the reverse strand, counting down.
AGGTTCAACTACTACTACGACTATCGGTGCGGATTTAGCACCAGGGAATAGTACTACTGTTACGATTAATCTAAGAGTGATTGATGCAGGAACAGCGGCTGAGGACTATGTAAATATCGCAGAAATTGGTGCAGCTCAAGACGATAACGGTACAGACCGAACCAATGATGATAAAGATTCTACGCCAGATAATAACCCAGATAATGATGCAGGTGGCAATCCAATGTCCCCTTCTGATGATGTAGTAGATGGTGACGGTTCTGGAAATCCAAATGATACAGACCCAGCAACGGACGAAGATGATGCGGACCCATCTCAAGTAAGAATTTTTGATTTAGCTTTAGCTAAAACAACTACGGTTAATACGCCAGTACAATTAGGCGACATTGTGCCATTTACCATTACGGTAACAAACCAAGGAAATGTTCCAGCACAAAATATTGAAATCAATGATTATATTCCTGCTGGATTTATTCGAGAAGGAAATAACAATGGCGTAAATACTTTTGCATGGTCTGGAACAGGTGATCCTGAAACAACGACAACTACGACGATTTCGGAATTAATCCAACCGGGCGGAAGTGCCTCGGTTACCATTCAATTAAGAGTAATTGCGGCTGGAAATGAGGCATCTGATTACATCAATCGAGCAGAAATTTTATCAGCAAGAGATGATAATAATGATGATAGAACCAACGATGATAAAGACTCCACACCAGATAGTGATGAATCGAATGATGCAGGGGGATTAAATGATTCTCCAGCTGATGATGCAATTGACGGAAACGGAACAGGTTCACCAAATGATGGAAATGCTGCTACGGATGAAGATGATAGTGACCCAGAAAATGTATTAGTATTTGATTTAGCATTAAGAAAAACAGCGGCTATTACAACGCCTGCCCAATTAAACGATGTTATTCCATTTACCATTACGGTATTTAACCAAGGAAATATCACCGCTACGGATATTGTAGTGAATGATTATATCCCAGCTGGTTTTGAAAGAGCAGATAATAATGCAGGACCAAATGGCAGTAATTGGACAGGTAGTGGAGCAGCTAGTTCTACAACCACAACAACTATTGCTGGCCCATTAGTACCAGGTGCAGATGTAGCCGTGACGATTAATTTAAGAGTGATTGATGCAGGAGATATGGGCTCAGATTATATCAATGGTGCGGAAATTTCTTCTGCTAGAGATGACGAAGGCAATGACCAATCAGGCAACGATAGAGATTCTACGCCAGACGATAATCCAGATAATGATGCAGGTGGTAATCCAAATTCAGATTCTGATGATGCGATTGATGGAGACGGAACAGGAAATCCAAACGATACCGATGCAGCAACGGATGAAGATGATTCAGACCCATTCCTATTACCAATATTTGATTTAGCTTTAGCTAAAACAACCAATGTAACTGCACCCGTTCAATTAGGTGATATTGTTCAATTTACTATTACGGTATCGAATCAAGGAAATATCACGGCACAGAATATTGAAATTAACGATTATATTCCAGCGGGTTTCACTAGAAGTGGCAATTCCAATGGCTTGAATAGCTTTAATTGGAATGGTGTAGGTGGACCAAATACGACCACAACAACCACTATTGCTGGTCCATTAGCACCTGGAGAAAGTCTAAGTGTAACTATTGATTTAGAAGTGATTGCGGCAGGAAACGAAGCAGCCGATTATATCAATGTAG